>NZ_JBVFTR010000004.1:1630555-1956666 GCF_055693285.1 Roseobacter sp. S87 | reverse complement strand
AACGAGCATGAGGTGCCATGGGGTATCAACCGCCGGAAGGTCGTCACCATCAATGACGGCAAGCCGGGTGAAAGGTCGATCTCAGTTGCCTGTATGCACTGCTCGGACGCGCCCTGTATGGCGGTGTGTCCGGTAGACTGTTTCTATCAGAACGAAGAGGGTGTGGTTCTGCACTCCAAGGACCTCTGCATCGGCTGCGGGTACTGCTTTTATGCATGCCCCTTCGGTGCACCGCAGTTCCCGCAGGCGGGTAACTTCGGCAGCCGGGGCAAGATGGACAAATGTACCTTCTGTGCCGGTGGTCCTGAGGAGAACAACTCCACAGCTGAATTCGCCAAATATGGCCGCAACCGTATTGCAGAAGGCAAACTGCCGATCTGTGCGGAAATGTGTGCGACCAAGGCCCTGCTCGCAGGGGACGGCGATGTGGTGTCGAGCATCTACCGCGAGCGCGTCGTCGCCCGCGGCTTCGGCTCAGGCGCCTGGGGCTGGGGCACAGCCTACGACCAGAAAGGCGGCTGACTTATTCAGCCGTTGCACTACTATCAGTAGTACCTGATCAGGGGCGGCGCAGGAGCGTCGCCCCGTTATTACATACATGGGATGTTCGCATGCTTCGTCTCTTCGTCGCTCTCTTATTCTCCTTCATCGTGAGTTTCAGCGCTGTTGCCCAGGAAGCGGCACCCGCGCCTGACAGATCCGCAACCGGCGGTGCGCAGACACTCGAAGACATCATGGCCCGTCAGCAGGGCCTGAAGGTCGACAACAGTTTCCGCAGTGAAAACACAGGCGGTGCTTCGGGCGCTGACCCGTCCGCGCTTCTTGGAACACGAGGCGGCGCGTCTGACCCTGATCTGTGGCGCGCGCTGCGCTTTGACGCAGCAGATATCACGACACAGGTGCGGGGGCCGGCCGCAGGCGTTCTGATCCAGGACGGAGGTATGCGCTGGCTGACGTTCCGGCAGGGACCGCTTCTGACTTGGGGCACCGGGTTTCTTGGTGTGACGCTGGTGCTTCTGGCGCTGTTCTTTCTGCTGCGCGGCCGCATCCGGATCGATGGAGAGAAGACAGGGCGCACGATCACACGGTTTAAGGCGTTTGAACGGTTTTCGCACTGGTTGCTCGCCGGCTCCTTTATTCTGCTAGGAATAACTGGGCTTGTGTCGCTGGCCGGGCGGAAATTCCTCATACCGGCGTTCGGACACGAGGCATTCTCAACCATCGCGGTTGCCAGCAAATGGGTGCACAACAACGTGTCCTGGGCCTTCATGATCGCACTGGTGTTCGTTTTCGTGCTGTGGGTCGTGCACAATCTGCCCGACCGCACGGATATCAACTGGCTGATGAAAGGCGGTGGCATTCTTGGTGGTGGTCACCCTCCGGCCAAAAAATTCAATGCGGGTCAGAAGATAATCTTCTGGTCGGTGATCCTGCTGGGCGGGTCCATTTCCGCATCCGGGCTGTCGCTGCTGTTCCCGTTTGAGCTGCCGATGTTCGCCGCAACCTTCGAAAAGCTGAACGCACTGGGGCTTCCTCAGATGCTGGGTTTTGCGGAACTGCGGACCGATCTTGCACCGCACGAAGAAATGCAGTTTGCGCAGCTGTGGCACGCCATCGTCAGTTTTGTTCTGATGGGCATCATTCTGGCGCATATCTACATTGGCTCGGTCGGTATGGAAGGCGCCTATGACGCAATGGGTTCCGGCGAGGTCGAACTCCAGTGGGCGCGCGAACACCACAGTCTGTGGGTCGACGAAGTGGAAGCCAGTGCAGGCAGGCTCAGGAGGTTCATCATGAAGACGATGCTTCTGGCCTTTGTCGCTTTGGCCGTGATCGCGGTCGGCGCAGATTTTGCTCTCGACGAAATGGGGTTCTCCGCTCAAGAGCAGGGTACCGGTAATGCGGTCCGCCTGGACGGTTCGTAAAGACCGGAGCACCCGACCGAAAAAAGGTGCCCGCGGGGCGCCTTTTTTGATTGTCATCTATTGAATGTCACCTGTCGTTCAGAGCAGGTCGCCGGGCGTCCTGCCTGCAAAAAACGCGTCCAGATTGTCCAGAGCCCGGAAACCCATGGCATCCCGTGTGGCCGTCGTCGCACTGCCGATATGGGGCAGCATGAAGATGTTGTCATAGGACGCGAAAGCGGGATTGCCCCCGGGTTCCGTCTGGAAACAGTCCAGACCTGCGGCAGCAAGCCGCCCACTGTCGAGGGCTGCCATCAGCGCTGTTTCATCCACAAGCGCACCGCGGGCTGCATTCACTATCACAGCGCCCTCGGGCAACAGCGCAAAGCGCTCTGCATTCATCAGCCCGGTTGTCTCCGGGGTGGCAGGGCAATGCAGAGACAGAAAGTCAGACACGCCCAGAAGGCTCTCGACCGTCGCATGATAGGTGGCGCCCTGCGCGCGTGCGTCCGGGAGCTCAGACCTGTTGTAGTAATGGATATCCATGTCAAATCCGCGCGCCTTGGCGGCAAAGGCCTGGCCGACCCGTCCCATACCGACAATACCCAGCCGGGCACCGGTGAGCTGTTTGCCAACCATGAACGACGGCGACCAGAAATCCCATGCGCCGGTGCGTACGATGCGGTCACCGGCGACCGCATGTCTGGCGGCCCCCAGCATCAGCAGCATCGCAAGCTCCGCTGTGGCGTCTGACAGAACATCGGGTGTGTTGGTCACGGCAATGCCGCGCGCGTGCAGGGCAGGCAGATCACAGTGATCGACACCCACGGAATGATTGGCGATGATTTTCAACCGCGGGTCAAGCCGTGCCGCCACATCAGCGCTGAAGTGTTCCGAATGGCAGGGGATAATGGCATCGAATTCCGCGCTGGCCTGGATCAGATCATCTGCAGTACCGGGCGTATCCTCCATATTTACGACGGTATCATAGTCACGCATCGCGCGTTCGATGGTGGCATCCGAGAGCTTACGAGTGATCCAGAGACGGGGCCGGTCGCTCATGGTTTATTTCTTTTTGCGGACGCATTCGTCCCAGTAGTCATAGAGCGCCATGCCGCAGACGATGATGGCAATCACCATAAACGGAAAGCCACCCCAGAAGCCGGCGAACCCGGTTGAGATACTGTGCGACAGACCGCCGACGAAGATGCAGAGCAGGGCGGTGCCGATCAGGCCCATCACCAGTTTGATACCATAAGACATGTCTTGTCCTTCCGATCAGGCGGCCTGAGCCGCGATGTGTTTCTGCAGCCAGTGCGCGGTGCGCAACAGCCGGTCGTCTTTTTCCACGGCGCCGATGAGCTGCACACCGACCGGCAGGCCTGTTTCACCCACCAGCAGGGGCAGCGTGACGGAGGGCAGCCCTGCCAGGGTCCACAGCGTACAGAATATCGGGTCACCCGTCCCGTTGCCAAAGAGTGGTGCTTCTCCAGCGGCTGACGGCGCGATAATCGCGTCGTAATCCACAAAGAAGTCATCAAAGAACCTGGCCGCCGAGGCTTTGACAGCCAGCGCGTCTTCGTATTCCGCGCGGCCGATTGCGCGTCCACGTTCCAGAACGGGCTTCAGCGTGTCGCTGAGCGCGTCCCAGTGGGCGTCAAAGGTTCCTTTGAGGTGCTGGCATATCTCGTATTCGTGAATCCGAGCCTGTACCGCGACCAGCTCACCCAGCTGGTCTGCTGCGTCCATTTTTTCAATGCGGCCGTCGCCCAGCATGTCCATCACGCCCTCGAGACCCTCTGCCGCAGCTTCGGTCAGACGGTCATTGAAGGGCAGGTTGAGCCAGGCGAAGTTGGGTTCTACCGGCGCTTCTGTAGCGGCGCCTGAGGTCATATCGGGCCGGGCACGGGCAAAGCTTTCCGGATCGCGCTGATCGTACCCGCTGATGGCATCCGCCAGCATGGCGACATCGCCCAGTGTGCGCCCGAAGGTGCCCAGCTGGTCCAGCGACACGGATGTCTGGAGCACGCCGGAGCGGGGGATCATCCCGCGCGTCGGTTTGAAGCCAAACGTACCGCAGAAAGAAGCAGGACGGATGACGGAGCCATTGGTCTGCGTCCCGATCGCAAGTGGTATCTGTCCGGCCGCGACAGCCGCCGCCGACCCGCTTGATGAGCCACCGGGCGAATGGTCCGGGTTATGCGGATTGCGCGTTTCATTGGCATGCACAAAGGCCAGTTCGGTGGTCACCGTCTTGCCCATGATCACCGCACCGGCCTCACGCAGCATTTCCACCACCCGGGCATCCGCATCCGGCTGACGCCCGGCAAAGATCGGGGTGCCGCGTTCTGTCGGCATGTCACTTGTGTCGATTATGTCTTTCAGACCGACCGGAATGCCGTGCAGCGGACCTGTCGCCAGACCGCGTTCCCGGATGCGGTCGCATTCTGCGGCCTGTTCGAGTGCAGCATCGGCGTCCAGATGTGCCCAGGCACCGATGCGGCCGTCGGTCTCTTCGATACGGTCAAGACAGGAGCGCACCAGCTGGACGGACTTCAGCTGGCCGGAGGCGATAAAGGATGCCGCCTCCTGCGCGCTCAGGCTGTGTGGTTTGATCTTCACGGGATGTATTCACCAAAGAGATAGTCAGGGAACCACAATGCGATGCCGGGGAACTGATACATCAGCACCATGGTCAGGATCACGATGCCGAGATACGGCATGATGCCCCGGAAGATATCCATCAGTTCGATCTGTTTCTTCAGCACGCCCTTCAGGTAATAGGCAGACATGGCCATGGGGGGCGTCAGAAACGAGGTTTGCAGGTTCAACGCCACAAGCATGGCAAAGAAATAGGGGTTCACACCGAACACTTCGAGCAGCGGCAGGAAGATCGGCACAAAGATGATCAGGATCTCGGACCATTCCAGCGGCCAGCCCAGCAGGAAGATGATCAGCTGTGCGAGCACGAGGAACTGCCAGGGTTCCAGATCCATACCGCCAACCCAGTCAGCGATAATATCGTGGCCGCCGAGGTACGAAAAGACGGACGCGAATGTCCAGGAGCCAACGAAGAGCCAGCACACCATCGCGGTCGCCTTGGCGGTCAGAAAGACACTTTCTTTCAGTTTCGTCCATGTCATAGAGCGGTAAAGCACCGCGAGGATCATCCCGCCCAATGCGCCCATTGCGGCGGCTTCGGCAGGCGTTGCAAGCCCGCCCAGGATGGACCCGAGCACAAGTGCGATCAGCACGGTCAGGGGGACGAAACTGACCAGCAGGTTCATGTAAATCTGCCGCGGGGGCGGTACGTCGTCATCCTGGGGTTTTGGCGCGAGGGCAGGGTTAAACCAGACACGCACAATCACGTAGACGATGTAGAGGCTTGCGAGCAGCAGACCGGGGAATACCGCAGCAGCATAGAGACGCAGCGGCGAAAGATCCGCAATCGCCGAATAGACAATCAGCATGATCGACGGCGGGATCAGGATGCCCAAAGTGCCGCCCGCGCAGATGACGCCGGATGCAAAGCTCTTGTTGTAATTTGCGTTCGCCATAGCCGGGAAAGCAAGAAGGCCCATCAGTGTCACAACCGCACCCACAATGCCCGATGCTGTCGAGAAGACCGCACAGGTCAGCAGTGCCGCAATGGCGAGGCTGCCGGGAAGGTTGCGCGCTGCTTGGTAGAGCGAGAAGAACAGTTTGTCGACGATGTTGGCACGTTCAACCACGTATCCCATAAAGAGAAAAAGCGGGATTGCCACCAGCGTCGGGTTTTCCATCACAGAATAGGTGTTCTGGTTCAGCAGATAGAAAATATTGTTGTTGAAGATGTCGCTGAAGCTCTCAATCGGACCACCCTGGTGATAGGCGTAGTAGCCAAAGGCAACACCCATCGCGAGCAGCGTGAAAGCGATCGGAAAACCCAGCAGGACCAGCACGATAAACAGGCCCAGCATGAGGAGGGCAACTTCGGGATTTGTCATCTTGATGTCTTTCTGTGCGCGTCAGCGTGGTTATTTTTCAGCCGGGTGAATGGCGGCGATCTCGTTCAGATCAGCCTCCGAGAGCAGGTCTTCGGTCTCTTTCACATCCGCGAGGCGCTCGGGCCACACGCCGGTGCGAAGGGTCATGACACAGCGGACAAGCTCCGCCAGACCCTGGATCATGAGCAGACCACCAGCGACCGGAATGAGCGACTTGAAGAAGTAAATCTGGATGCTGGCAGGGCTGTTGAAGCTGACTTCCTTGTAGCGCCAGCTGTCGGATGCAATTTCGTACCCGAACCACACAAGTGCGATGATCCCGGGGAAAAAGAACAGGAAGTAGAGCAGGAAATCGAGGCCAGCCTGCACCCGGACCGGCAGCAGGCGATACACGACGTCTGCGCGCACATGCGTATCCTGGGCCAGCGCATAGGCGCCACACATCAGAAACAGGGCCCCGTACATTTGGATCATCATGTCGAATGCCCAGACGGTGGGTGCGTTCAGCACGTAGCGGACAAATACCTCGTAAGATACCGAGAGTGTCAGGATCAGGATGCACCAGCCAAAGGCGCGTCCCACCCACAGGCTCAGCCCTTCAATGGCGTGAACGAATTTCATCAGGTCGGCTCCCCCTGCGACGTATGGCCGGGCACCGGCGCGGGTGCCCTGTGTTCAGATGCCGGGCGCCCGGATGTGTCGGGCGCCCGGAAATTGTTTGGAATTGAACGGCTTAACCGAAGTAATGGTTGTACGCCAGTTTGTAGTCCGGCTGGTTCAGGTTCAGGTAGTTCATCACATTTTTGGCGTAGGCCTTCTGCGATTCCATCACCTTGGCAAAGAACGGATCATCGTTTGCGATGCGTTCTGTGACCACGTCCCATGCCTTCAGCTGGGCTTCCATCACTGAATCCGGTGTCCGGTACACGTTCACGCCATCCGCTTCCTGCAGTTTCAACAGGTCGTCGGAATACCGCTTGGTGTTGCCCCAGTAGAAGCCGGAGTTTTCAGCCATGGACGCGTTTTTGATGATCGCTTTGTGATCATCGGACAGCGCGTTGAACTTGTCCTTGTTGATCGTGACTTCAAAGAATTCCTGGCTCTGGTGGTACGAGGCCAGGTGGTAGTGTTTGGACACGTCCTGCATGCCAAAGTCACGGTCAGACGTCGGGTTGTTGAACTCCGCAGCGTCGATCAGACCCGATTTCATCGCCGGCTGAATTTCACCGCCGGGCAACTGAACAACCGACATGCCCATCTCCAGCAGAACGTCTGCAGCCAGACCAACGGTCCGGTACTTCAGGCCGTCCATCTGGGATGCATCTGTGATCTGCTCCTGGAACCATCCCAGAGGCTGTGCAGGCATCGGAGAGTTGAAGAACGAAACCACGTTCAGCCGGAGTGTGTCCATCAGTTCGTCAAAGAGCTCCTGGCCGCCACCTGCGTGGACCCAGCCCAGGACTTCCTGGCTCGACCAACCAAAGCAGGGGCCTGTGCCAAAGAGCGAGGCCGCTTTGGATTTGCCGTACCAGTACGCAGGTACGTAGTGTGCCGCATCCAGAACGCCACGGTGCACCGCGTCCTGCATCTGGCTGGTTTTCACGACAGCGTCGACCGAAAGGACTTCGATGGTCAGCGAGCCGCCGGACATTTCATTGACGCGGTTCGCAAAGGATTTGGCGTTCTCCAGAAAGATACCGCCGCCCCAGGCCGCCTGCATCTTGAGTGTTGTGCCGTGTCCGTCGGCGATCGCCGGTGTTGCCAGTGCAGCTGCACCCGCAACCGCGGAGCCGCGCAGGAACTTTCTGCGGTTGAGTTTGTCTGTCATATTTCCTCCCAAGAAAGGGGCGGGATGCCCCATACAGTCTGTGGCCCTGAGGCCGTTCGCAGGGTGAAAGCCGGAAATGCCGAGTGCACGGCTGAAGCCGGTCCTGCGCCTCCTCCCGAGACTGACCGGCTGATTTCCTTCATCTTTCACCCGATGAATTAGCGGGCAGCTGACCTGCGACAAGTCGTCCCGCTCATAATTTCCGGTGCACGCGCAACCCCTGATAGAAGGCGCAGGTATTTCCCTGAAATATCCGCAAGGTACCCGGAGAAGATTTTTTGCTCCTGTCTGCTAAGTATTTTAAATGGCCCGCTTTTCCCCGCGGGAGCTGTCTGTGTCTGAAGGCTGGTCTGTGGGCATTCTGCCCCCGATCAGCTGCGTGATTTCCGAGGCTGCTTCCGCGACAATGCTGCCGAGCTCCGGGACGCGCAGGGGGCCGAAACGGGTGCTGGGCCCGGAAATCGAAACGCCGGCGCAGGGCTCGCGATGTTCGTCGTAGATGACGGAGCCAATGCACGACATACCGTCATAGCGTTCCTCGCGGTCAAACGACCAGCCGCGTGCACGTGTCTGCTCAAGATCCTCGAACAGGCTTGCGGGCGTGGTCAGGGTGTTTTCCGTAAACCGTGTCAGCCCGGCACCCATCAGCAGACTTCGTGCGCGGTCGTCGGGCAGGGCAGACAGAATGGCCTTACCCGTCCCGGAAGCATGCATCGACGTGCGCGTGCCCCGCGAAAAGAAAGCACGGATCGGGTTGGGTGTTTCGACCTGACCCACGAATACCACCTCAGCGCCGTCGGGAATGGCCAGGTTTGATGTCTCGCCGGTACGCTCCATCAGGGACCGCATGACCGGTCTGCTGACTTCGGTCAGGCTGGTGCGGTTCATGAACCCGGCACCCACCCGGTAGGCTTCAATGCCGATGGCCCAGTCCTGATGCTCTTCGTCAAAAGCAACAAACCCATGTTTCTGCAGGGTCGTGAGAATGCGGTGAGTGGTTGCCGTCGGCACGCCGAGCGAAAGAGAAAGATCCGTCAGGGTTGCACGTTCAGCGCGTGATACCGCTACAAGAATGCCGAGGGCACGGTCCAGCGACTGGAGCGTGCCAGCTGAGCTTTCGCGGAACTGCGACTTTGGCCTGCCGCGTGGGCGTTTCTGAACGGTCATTGCGGTCTGATCCTCCCGGGATCACGTTTGACCCAAAGGATGCAGGAATGAAAAATAATTTCAATAGATTTTTGAAAATATTTTTTGAAAAAGGAAAAGACATTTAAAAACAGTGTAAAACATATTTAACTCTTTTTTTGAAAAACATTTTCGAGAAAATTGCAAACGGTGCGCTACCCTTTATTGTGCAGACGGTCACAGAGGAGAACACCGCGATGTCAGACCAGAATCCCGTCTTTATCCCCGGACCCACGAACATCCCCGACCGGCTGCGGCTGGCCATGCAGGTGCAGACCCGCGATCACCGCGCGCCGGACTTTGTTGAGACCTTTGCGCCGGTGCTCGAAGACACCAAAAAAGTGTTTGGCACGGAAGATGGTAAAGTCATTACATTCCCTGCCAGCGGAACCGGTGGCTGGGAAGCTGCGATCTCCAACACTCTCAGCCCGGGCGATGCGGTGCTTGTGGCCCGCTACGGTATGTTCAGCCATCGCTGGATCGATCTGTGCGAACGGCACGGTCTGGATGTGCGCATCATTGAGTGCCCGTGGGGGGCAGGCGCGCCCGCGGACAAATTCGAGGCGGCACTGAGCGCTGACACCGCAGGCGAGATCAAGGCAGTTCTGCTCACCCATAATGAAACTGCGACAGGCGTGAAGTCTGACATTGCCGCCGTCCGGTCAGCCATGGATGCGGCCAGCCACGATGCGCTGCTGTTCGTTGACTGCGTGAGTTCGCTTGCGTCCATGCCTTTCGAAATGGACGCTTGGGGCGTGGACATCGCTGTGTCCGGCTCGCAGAAGGGGTTCATGCTGGCGACCGGTATGGCCATCCTCGGTGTCAGTCAGAAAGCCCTCGATCATATGGAGCAGGCCAAACTGCCGCGCACCTTCTTTGATTTCCGGGACATGATGACTGCAAACGCGTCGGGTGGATTTCCTTATACACCGCCGCTGCAGCTGATCTATGGCATGCGTGAAAGCCTGAAAATGCTGTTCGAGGAAGGCCTCGACAATGTTTATGCCCGCCACACCCGGCTCGCAGAAGGCGTTCGTCGCGCCGTTGATGCCTGGGGCCTGAAGATCGTAGCACACAGCCCGGAGCTGTATTCGGATACGGTAAGTGCGATTTATGTGCCGCAGGGCTTTGACAGCAATGCGCTGACAGATCACGCGTTCAGTCAGTACGGTGTGTCTTTCGGCATCGGGCTGGGCGAAATGAACGGTAAGGCGTTCCGCATCGGACACCTGGGCAGTCTCACGGATGTGATGGTCCTGTCCGGACTGGCCACGGTCGAGATGGCGATGGCGGATCTGGACTATCCGGTTGAGCTGGGCAGTGGCGTTGCGGCCGCTCAGGAATTCTACCGCGCCAAGAGTGGCGCCTCCATCAAATCAGCAGCCTGAGGGGGACATCATGCTGGACGCACGCACGGGCCCTGATCTGACTATTGACGATGTGCACGAGGCGCATGCCCGGATCAGGCCCTACATCCACGAGACGCCGGTTCTGACATCGGAGTATTTCAACGAGCTGACTGGAGCTGAACTGTTTTTCAAATGCGAAAACTTTCAGAAGGCCGGGGCGTTCAAGGTCCGCGGCGCATCAAACGCAGTGTTTGGTCTCAGCGATGAAATGGCGCAGAAAGGTGTTGCGACGCATTCGTCGGGCAACCACGCGCTGTCGCTGAGCTATGCAGCGGGCCGGCGGGGTATTCCCTGTCATGTGGTCATGCCGCGCACGGCGCCGGAGGCCAAAAAGGCTGCGGTGCGTGGATATGGCGGTATCATTACCGAATGTGAGCCGTCGACCACCAGCCGCGAAGCCGTTTTTGCTGAGGTGCAGGAGCGCACCGGCGCGGAATTCGTGCATCCCTATAACGATCCGCGGGTGATCTGCGGTCAGGCGACCTGTTCGCTCGAATTGCTGAGCCAGGTGGACAATATGGATGCGGTTATCGCGCCGATCGGCGGCGGTGGCATGATTTCCGGTACCTGCCTGACGCTGTCCAATCTGGCACCGCAGATGGAGATCTACGCAGCCGAGCCTGATCAGGCAGATGATGCCGCACGATCCTTCCGCGCGGGACACATCATTGCCGATGATGCGCCGGTCACGATTGCGGACGGGCTTAAGGTGCCGCTCAAGGAAAACACCTGGCATTTCGTGTCGAGCTTTGTGACCGATGTTCTGACAGCTTCCGAGCAGGAAATCAGCGACGCCATGAAGCTCACCTGGGAGCGGATGAAGATTGTGATGGAGCCAAGCTGTGCGGTTCCGATGGCGACCATCCTGCGCAACCCGGACGTGTTCCGCGGCAAGCGGGTGGGCGTGGTGATCACAGGTGGAAATGTGGATCTGAACAAACTGCCCTGGATGAAGGGCTGAGGAGAGAGTGAGATGAACAAGCAAGTAAACTTCGAAGACTATGAAGTCGGCTATGACATTCCGGCGTCTGTAGGCATGGACGAAAGCGAGATCCAGACCCCCTGTCTGGTGCTCGACCTGGATGCACTGGAGCGCAACATCAAAAAGATGGGCGACTACGCAAAAGCGCACGGCATGCGCCACCGGGTCCACGGCAAGATGCACAAGTCTGTCGACGTTGCCCTTCTGCAAGAAAAACTGGGCGGTTCCGTCGGTGTCTGCTGTCAGAAGGTGTCCGAAGCGGAAGTGTTTGCCCGCGGTGGGATCAAAGACGTGCTGGTATCGAACCAGGTCACGCAGCCTGCAAAAATTGACCGCCTGGCGCGGATGCCGAAACTGGGCGCGCGCACGATCTGTTGTGTGGACATGTTGGACAATGTGGCGGATCTGTCAGAGGCAGCCACGCGTCACGGCACAGAGATCGAATGCCTGGTCGAAATCGACTGTGGCGCGGGCCGTTGCGGCGTGACGACAACCCCGCAGGTCGTTGAACTGGCCAAAGCGATTGATGCCGCGCCGGGTCTGAAATTTGCGGGCATTCAGGCGTACCAGGGTGCGATGCAGCACCTCGACAGTTATGAAGAACGAAAAGGCAAGACGCAGATCGCCATCGACATGGTGCAGGATGCGGTGGATACGCTGAAGTCGGAAGGACTGGAGTGTGACATCGTTGGCGGCGGTGGTACCGGCAGCTACTACTTTGAATCCAACTCGAACGTTTATAATGAGCTGCAGTGCGGGTCTTATGCGTTCATGGATGCGGATTATGGACGCATCCTGGACAAGGATGGCAACCGGATCGACCAGGGTGAGTGGGAAAACGCCCTGTTTATCCTGACATCCGTTATGAGCCATGCCAAAGCGGACAAGGCCATTGTGGACGCGGGACTCAAGGCCCAGTCCGTGGACAGCGGCCTGCCCACAATCTTCGGGCGCGATGACGTGGAATACGTGAAATGCTCTGACGAACACGGTGTGGTCGCCGACCCGGATGCCGTGCTCTCGGTCAACGACAAGCTCAAGCTGGTGCCGGGCCACTGCGATCCGACCTGCAACGTGCATGACTGGTACGTCGGTGTGCGGGGCGGCAAGGTCGAAACGCTCTGGCCGGTGTCAGCGCGCGGCAAAGCCTACTGAGGCGGCGCGGACCGCAAAAAAGCGACCAGCGCCAGGGTGCCGCCCGGGCGCATCTTTATCAGATACAAAGACAGGAAGACCCGATGTCCGAAGGATTGCTCATCGTAGGAGAAGACATCTGCGCAGAAGTTGTCAGCAGCGCGGATGCTTTTACAGCCGTAGAGGCCGTATTCGGTGCCATGGCCAAAGGTGATGCGTATAATTTCCCGGTGATCCGCGAGGCCATCGGATATGCCGATGCGCTCTATGGCTTTAAATCCGGTTTTGACAGGGCGGGTAAAACGCTGGGTGTTAAATCGGGCGGTTACTGGCCGGGCAATATGGACAAAGGGCTGACCAACCACCAGTCCACCATCTTCCTGTTTGATCCGGATACGGGCATGTTGCAGGCGCTCGTTGGCGGCAACTACCTGACCGCAGTCAGAACGGCGGCATCATCCTCGGTGTCAATTGCGCATCTGGCGCGTAGGGACGCGAAAGTGCTTGGCATGGTTGGGGCAGGGCATCAGTCCACGTTCCAGTTGCGGGCAGCAGCAGAGCAGCGTGATTTTGAGAAAGTGGTGGCCTGGAACCCGCATCCGGACATGCTGCCGCGTCTCGGTGCCGTTGCCGAAGAGATCGGTCTGGAATTTGAGGCCGTATCACAGGAAGAACTGGGCGCGCAGGCGGATGTGATCATCACAATTACTTCCGCCTTTGAGCCGCTGATGATGAACGACTGGATCAAGCCGGGTACGCATATTGCCTGCATGGGCACCGACACCAAAGGCAAACAGGAAGTGGACCCGCAGATCCTCGTGGGCGCAACCGTCTTTGCGGATGAAATCGCTCAGTCCGTCACGATCGGGGAAGCGCAGCATGCTGTGGGCAGCGGGCTGATCGCTGAGACAGACATCACACCGGTCGGTGCCGTCATCAACGGCGACCACCCCGGGCGCAGCGGTGACGACCAGATCACGCTCTTCGACGGCACCGGTGTTGGTCTGCAGGATCTGGCCGTTGCCTCCGTCGCCGCCCGTGTGGCGGAAGAGACCGGAAAAGCGACCCGGGTCACGCTATAAGGCGGCTTACTGTATGGTTTGCGGGTATTTTTGCGTCCGCCGGGCAACACGCCTGGCGGATTTTTCGTGCGCCTCACCGGCCAAACACGGTAAAATTATAAATAAATTCAGTGCTCTGGGCACGCGCGTTGCACGGCTCAGCCATGATTTCGTCACAGCGTGAATGCTACCTCTGGTACCTGAAACTGCCACTCCGGTCCAGAGAATGGCCGGGCGGTATACAGGTAACAGATCGAAAACGGCGCAATGACAACTCAGGACCCAGACCTGCCCGAAGAGGCATACAGCGAAGCCCTGCCACCCGGCAGCCGGCTGCTGAGCGGTCAGTATGAGATCATCAGGTACCTGTCGAGCGGCGGCTTCGGCATTACCTATCTCGCGCGCGACAGCCTGAACCGTACCGTTGTGATCAAGGAGTGTTTCCCCGAAGCATTCTGCGCGCGTGTCAACAAAACAGTCCGGGCGCGCACCCGGAACTATTCCGAAGACTTCAAATCAATTGTCCAGCTGTTCATCCGAGAAGCCCATGCGCTGTCGCGGCTTGATCATTCCAGCGTTGTCGGCGTGCATCAGGTGTTCGAGGACAACGAGACGGCCTACATGGCCCTGGATCTGGTGGATGGCAAAGACCTTCTCGAGATCATCGAGAACGACGGTCCCGCGATGCCGCCCGAAGATGTGCATGAGATGACACTGGCGCTGCTGGACGCGATCGGACATGTGCACGCACAGGATCTGCTGCACCGGGATATTTCTCCGGATAATATTCTGGTTGATGACAAGGGGCGTCCGGTGCTCATCGACTTTGGTGCCGCCCGCGAGGAGGCGAGCCGCAAGAGCCGGGTGATGTCGCAGGTTCTGGTCGTCAAGGACGGCTATTCGCCACAGGAATTCTATGTCGCCGGCAGCCAGCAGACGCCAAGCAGTGATCTTTATGCGCTGGCTGCGACCCTGTCGCATCTGATCTCAGGTGAGGCGCCACCGAACAGTCAGGCAAGGCTTGCCGCACTCGCCTCAAATCAGCCGGACCTCTACCTGCCCCTGGAGGGCCGGTTTCCCGCATATGACGACGCATTTCTGAAAGCGATCGACAGGGCGATGAACATCGTGCCTGCGGACCGCATCCAGTCGGCTGAAGAGTGGGCTCTGACCATTGATCACAGCCGCAGGGCGGAGCTGGCGCGCGCGCAGGCCCTGAGTGACGTCACGATCGATGAAACAGTCATGCAACTTGTCCGCATTGCCAATGAAGGCATCGAGCAGGGGCAGGGCGGTGCGGCTGCAAAAGACGACGAAGCCCCGGCACCTGCCGAGCCCGTTGTGGTGCGGCGGCGCGAAGTGGTCTCTGAAGACATAAGCCCCGGCATGGTGACCGGGCCTGAGGAACAGATCAGCGTGGAAGAACCTGCGCCGGAAACACCCGTACGGGAAACGCCCTACGCCCGGATTGTGGCGGCAGCACAACGCATGCGCGTAGAACAGGCGGAAAAGGCCGCCGAGCCCAAGCGCGTCGTGCCGGCTATGCGGCCGATTAACAAACGCCGTCTTGCGACGGTACCGGTCGTTTTCTGCTCTTTCTTTTTCTACACGCAGGTCGCAATGCAGTTCGAGCCGGTCCAGTCCGCTGCTCAGGCGCCGATCCGGATGCTCGAACAGGGCTTAGCAGACTGGAACAGGTCGGACAGTCAGCCGGTGCGTGTGCACCGCGGCGGCCTGGGAGGCTGAACATGGATTATCAAAATGAACCGATCAACCACCGGAAGGGCATCTGTCCGATGACCCTTTCTGCTTCAGTACAAAACGGAAAGGCGGACAGATGACACTTTTCAGGAAAGTATTTCAGAACCAGTCGCGGGAGGCGACGTCTTTGGATGCAGCGGACGAAGATGCACTGCGCGAAGCGATGCAGGATGCCCGGTCCGATACCAGCCCGCTGGGGCTGGACCCCTTTGCCGTCGACACACACGAAGAACCGCAGACTGATGGCGATGAGCATTATGACGACCTGATTGGTGAACCCGCAGAGCCGGAGGCATCGGCGGATGCCTTTGCTGATCTGCCCGCTGGCGAACCCGTGGTAAAAGAGGTGCGTGACGTGGACACGGGTGAAATGGACAGAGCGGAGCCCGCCGCCTTTGACGATGTTCCGGATGCTGCTGATCCGGAGGTGGACGCCGACACATCAGAAGAAGGCAGCTTTGAACCTGCAGGTGATGCTGCAGACGAGGCTGATGCAGGTGACATTGACATCAGTGCCATGCTGGCACGGGCGCGGGATGCAGCACCGGCAGTGGACGCCGAAGCGGGTGCCGAAGCAGCTGTTGAAACAGATCCGGGCGATGCGGATCCGGTGGATACTGTGACAGATACGGCGGAACCGGCAGCTCCTGCTCAGATTGATCTGAGCGCATTCGCCCGTGAGCAGCTCTCGGTGCAGAGCGAGGTACCACCGGAAATGCCGGAAGCGGCGGATGTGGCCGAAGCGCCTGCGCCTGCGGCGGCTGATCTTTCGGGATTGCCAGCTCCCGCCGCCGGGCGTGCCGGTCGCAGGGCAGGGCGGGTGAAAACGCGCCTGCTGGGCTTCAACCGTGGAGAGCCGGATCCGGCGGACCCGTTTGGGACCGTGAACGAAGCGACTGCGGCGCCGCAGCACGAAAAATTCCCGGTCGGCTGGCTGGTTGTGGTCGAGGGCCCGGGTGTCGGACATTCGTTCAGCATCTTTACCGGGGCGTCCATGATCGGACGTGGCGAAGACCAGGTGATCCGTCTGGATTTTGGCGATAACTCCATCTCGCGTCAGAACCACGCAGCGATCGCTTATGATGAGGAACAGAACAAATTCTATCTCGGTCATGGCGGCAAATCGAACATCATCCGGCGCAATGCCCGCCCGGTACTGGCCACAGAAGAGCTGCATCACGCAGACCTGATCCGGATTGGCGAGACGACGCTGCGGTTCGTGGCACTTTGCGGTTCTGATTTCAAATGGGAAACGACGGATGATGGCCATGCCGCGTCGTTTTGATTTTGACGCCGCATCGGCGCTCAGCAAGGGCTGCCGCAGCTATCAGGAAGATGCGGTAATCGCGGATTATTCCCGCGGTTCCGACATCGGCCTGACGGTGCTGGCCGATGGGATGGGCGGGCACGCAGCAGGTGATGTGGCCAGCAAGATTGTGGTTACCGAAGTTTTCAGTGAGCTGATGTTCCAGCGCTGCGATCCTGATCAGTTTGAAAAGGAAATCACCGGCCGGCTGACCGAGGCTGCAATGGCCGCGAACGCCTGTCTTCGTGACCATGTGCGCGCGCACCCTGAAACGCATGGTATGGGCTCCACTCTGGTGGCAACGGTGGTCGTCAACCGGCAGCTTTACTGGATTTCGATCGGGGACTCGCCGCTCTTTCTGTTCCGCAACGGTGTGCTGCGGCAGCTGAATGAAGATCACTCGATGGCCCCGCAGATCGATTTTATGGTGCGGAATGGTCTGATGGCGGCCGAAGAAGCGCGCCACCATCCGGACCGCAACATTCTTACGTCAGTGCTCTTTGGTGAAAGCGTCCCTCAGGTTGACTGCCCAACCGATCCGGTGCCGCTGGAAGCCGGAGACATCCTGATCGTCGCAAGCGACGGGCTGCAGTTTCTGACAGATGACGAGATTGCCGCCGTCTTGAATGATCACGCCGGTGCCTCAAGTGCGGAACTGGCGGACCGGCTCATGGAGCGCATCGACAGCCTCGACGACCCGGAGCTCGACAATGTGTCGTTTTCGCTCGTCAGGCTTGATGACGCGGTTGACGTGAAACTGCACTGGCGACAGCCCTGTCCGAAAGGAAGACCTGCGCCGTGTTGGATAAGACTGAATACGAGCAGACGCTTGCACGGCTTGCTGCCGCGACCAGTGCGCCGGCTCTGAGCGACGCTCTGCGTGAGCATGCGGCCGAGATGCGCAACAGGCTGAGCGCTGGCGTCAGGGTGGTCGTTCTGGGACCGCCCGGCAGTGGTAAATCCGCGCTCTGTGATGCGTTGCTCTGTGTGCCCGGCGAGGTGGCAGGCCACAGTGGTGAGGCAAGGATTATTCTGCGCCCGGGCGCGGAAGCACCGCAACATGCTCTGCCGGGCGGTGGCAAGCCGACACATCTGGACGCCGGATTTCTTGCAGATACCTGTTTGATGGATGTGCATTTGCCCAAAGATCTGGCAGCGTTCCGAATGCGCGCTCTGGAAGCGCTGGAACATGCTGACATCGTTATCTGGTGCACCAGTCGCTTCGGGCCCGAAGAAGCGGGTATTTGGAACAATGCGCCCGACCACCTCAAGGATCACAGCCTGCTGGTGCTTGCCAAAGCCGACCAGCTGGTTGAAACCGGCCAGCTGAATGAACGCATCGCGGACCTGCAGGAAGTTGCCTCTGAAGAGTTTCACAGTCTCTATCCGACATCGGCTCTCACAATCGCGGGGGGCTGAGCGTTGGCCAGATCCCTGACGAACAGCAGCGCGCAGCGAGTGGGATCAGGGCGTTGTCGGACACTGTTCTGCATATTGCGGCGTCGGGTCGTCGCGCGGATCTGGACAGTGCTTTGCTGTTCCTTGAGCGCCATGGAATCGATGATACGGCCTCAGTGCAAGAGGCCGCGGACGGGACGCAATCCGCACCGGGGCTCGACAAAGTACGGACACTTATCTGCGATCATGCTGATCGCCTTTGCGCGGCCGGGCCCGTTGCTGAAGGGGCGCATGGTCAGATCTTTGATATCTGCAATGACCTTTCAGAAGCCCTCAACGACGCCATCACAGATGATGAAACGGGTTGCGCGGAACTGCAGGCCTGGGAGAGCGAGCTTTATGCAGCCAGCGACAAACTGGTGCTGATGGGGCTGGAAAATGACACCCGGTCTGCGACCGATGCTGTCGCCATTGTCATGCAGTTGTCGCGTGATCTGCATCACCGCGCAATTTGAGATAAATCGCGGATAAACGGACTGCTGCGGCCGGCCAATAGTCACAAAGTATGCACATTTTTCCTCCATTTTGGGCGTGAGCAAATTTCAACCCGGGGGCAGGCATGCGTATCAGATGGAGGCATATCGCGTTCAGACTGTACCGGTCTGACCGGTCCCGCTGGCCAGGAGGGCTGGCATGAACGTTATGAAAATCTCTGACCGGGCGGGCTTCACCGAAGCCAGGCTGCTTGCGGCTGGTCTGTCGGAGCTGACTCTTCTGGCTGAGGATGCGGATCGTCTTTGTGACGCACTGGACGCGATCGAGGCCGCGGGCGATGACAACGCGGCCCGCCGGGCTGCGCGTGTACGCCGTCAAATCGACAATTTTGAGCCCAGCGTCACCATGATCGGTCAGATCAAATCAGGCAAAACCACGCTGGTGAATGCATTTGTCGGTCAGACCGAGCTTCTGCCCGCCGATGTTAATCCCTGGACCTCGGTGGTGACGTCCCTGCATCTCCATCCGGAACGCGAGGATTTTCAGAACACAGCGTCGTTCCGGTTCTTTGACGAAGGTGAGTGGGACAAGCTTGTATCCGGTGGCGGGCGGATCGGCGAACTGGCAAGCCGTGCGGGCGCTGATGAAGAGCTGGAGAAAATCAAGGAACAGGTCACGCGGATGCGCGAGAAATCCAAAGCGCGTCTGGGCCGGAAATTCGAGATGTTGTTGGGTCAACAACATGACTACGGCTATTTCGATCAGGAACTGGTCGAACGTTATGTGTGCCTCGGCGACGACCTTGATGAACCGGAACCTCCTGGCGCGCACGAACAGGGACAGTTTGCGGATATCACCAAATCAGCTGATCTGCAGATGCAGAGGGCGGCTCTTCCGGTCCGGCTGTGTGTCCGGGATACGCCGGGTGTGAATGATACCTTCCTGATGCGCGAACAGATTACCATCCGAGCGATCCGGGACAGTAAGCTTTGCGTTGTTGTTTTGTCGGCTCATCAGGCGCTGTCTTCGACGGACCTGGCTCTTATCCGTCTGATCGCGCACGTAAAGTCCCGTGATGTTCTGATTTTTGTCAACCGTATCGATGAACTCTCCGATCCTGCTACACAGATCGGGCAAATCTCGGAAAGCATTGCGGCGACGCTGGAAAAACACAAAGGCCCAAAAGAAGCGCGGGTCATCTTTGGCAGCGCGCTCTGGGCCTGTGCTGCGCTGGAAGGTGATCTTGACATGCTGCCACCCGCCAGCCGGGCAGCACTTGAGAACCGTTCGGAGAACGCGGAAATGCCGGAGGGGGCCGAAGACCTGGACCTTACTGATCCGGTCGAAACTGCCTGGGCATACTCCGGGTTGCCTGAGCTGCAGTGCGCTGTTGCAGATCGCGTCGCAAACGGCGTCGGCGCGGCGATGCTGCATCGTGCTGCGGCGAGCGGTCTGAACCTTGCCAACGGGATAGCGGCATCCGGCCTGATCGGAACAGCTGCTTCTTCCGGCTCGGACAGGAAAAGCCTGAGCGGTGCCGAAGCTGAAAACCTGATGCAGCAGACGGTGTCGCGCGCAGGTGACGCACTGCGACAGGAATTCGCGGACATCCTCAATGGGTTTTCAGAGCGGATGAACCGGGTGCAGGACAGTTTTCTGGAAAGGGCCACTTCCTCGCTGATCGTGCATCTTGAGAAATTCGGAGAGCAAAGCCCCTGGACCTATGATCCGGCTGGCCTGCGTGTGCTGCTCAGTTCGTCGCACAAAGTGCTTGCCCGCAAAAGTACGGCGGCGTTCGACAATGCAGTCCGCACGGCGGCAGAACAGATCGCGGAGCTTTATGTTCAGGCCTTTGGTCTTGGGCCGGAGGATATTCCCATAACCCTTCCACGCGCCCCTCAGGTGCCGCCGCCGGTGACGCTGGGGCGCACCATTGCACTCGACCTGCAGGGCAGCTGGTGGAAACGGTGGTGGCATCAGCGCAAGGGCTATCAGGCCTATGCTGAGGGCTTTGTTGAACTGATCCGTGCGGAAACCGACCCGTTTGTGCAGGAACTGCGGGATGATCTCGCCGAAGGTGTGCGCAATGAAGCTCTGGAGGAATTTAACGCGTTTCTCAGCGAACAGATGTCCGTTTTTACATCAATGTCCCGGATGCAGCAGGCGGACCCGGACGAGCTGGCCGCATTCGTGTCAGAGAACGCCCCCCGCGAGAGGAACGAAAACATCCGGAACGCGCTGGAAATCCTGAACGGGCTGGCCGCGCGATGAACGATATGAACCCTTCTGTTTCTCATCCCGGCGAAAGTGAATTAAGGCTGCCCCGTATTGCTCTGATGGGCGAGTTCAGCGCGGGCAAAAGCACGCTTGCCAACCTGATGATTGGCGCCGAGTACCTGCCGGTTCAGGTCGTGGCGACGCAACTGCCACCCGTATGGATCACCTGGGGCCACGGCGAGCCGGTCCTCGTTCGCCCTGACGGGACAGAAATGCCCTGCGACCTGTCGCGACCGGAAAACATCGACCTGGACGAAACGGCATATATCCGCGTGTTTTGCGAGGAAGAGATCCTGAAACACTGCGAAATTATTGACCTGCCCGGTATCTCCGATCCGAACATGTCGTCGGCGGTCTGGGAGCGGATGCTCCCGCTGGCGGATGGTGTGATTTGGTGCAGTCCTGCAACTCAGGCATGGCGCCAGAGCGAGGCAGCGGTATGGCAGACCATTCCACCGGAGAAATACGCCAGTTCAATCCTTCTGCTGACCCGGGCGGACATGCTTGTGCGGGAACGCGACCGTGAGCGTGTCATGCGGCGTGTTCGTGCTGAGACAGACGAGCTTTTTGCGGAGACTTTCCTGATTTCGCTGCTTCTTGCGCGTGACAGCGGCGAAGACGAGGCAATCTGGGAAAAAAGCGGTGCCGAGCCGTTCGTCATGCGCTTTCTGGACATAGTCGAAGCGCTGAAAGAACAGATTGCCGATCGGGAAGAAACCTCTGATCAGGTTCCTCTTCCTGTCTTTGAGAACGCTGACCAGAGTGCCCCTTTGCAGAAGGCGTCACCCGAGGGGCGACCGGAAGCGGATACGGATGGCGCCATTGTTCCAAGACGTCCCAAGGCGCGGGTGCGCAAAAGGCCGCGGTCATCGGAACCTTTGATCGCGGAGGATGACGATCTTTCGTTTGCCCCGAAATTCTCCTGACGTCGTTAACCAAAATTGCAGGAACGGAAGATACTGATAACCGGCGCCCTGGCATCGGGCGTCGTTTTGGTGTCGGTGACCTTTGACTGCAATGACAATACATTCCCGGCTGGATGACCTGCGTACCCGGTATCCCGGATGCACAGTTGCTGCGTTTGCCGACCTGTCCACGGGCATGGTTCTGGCGTCCAGTACTATGCGCCCGACCGGGCAGGAAACGCTGGATGCGTTGTGCAGAGTGGCGCTCAGGCTGTTTGCGCCCGGTATGCCGGACGGATTGAAGGGGGCGGATGCCAGCGACGCCGGGGGTGCGCCGTGGTACGCAATAACAGGTTTTCGGGGCGCGCTTGCGTGTTTCGTGAAGTCACCGGTTCTGGCAGAAGAGGCGATCTGTCTTGTCGGCGAGGATCCCGCCGAAATCATGGAACTGGCAGTTGCTGCGCGCGAGTTGCTTTTCGAAACCGGGGTCGATGCATGAGCGATAATGAACCCGCGCCGGATCTGAATGAAACTTTGAAAGCGTTGTCACGCGCACCGGGCGAAAAAGGCGCGCAGGGCCGGCGCATTTTCCCGGTGGATAACCTGGTAGCCTATGAAGCGATTGTGAGAGAGGTCAGCGAAACCGTTCTGACCCGCTGGCTTACACTGGTACGCAACGACGGGCTGGAGATCACAGTTCTGGTGCATGAACGACGCGTCTGCAGTGGAGCATTGCCTGGAACAGCAGGCAATGCGCCAGTTGAGGCTACGGCGATGGACCGAAGGCAAACGGAGAAGCTGAAGACCGCACTGCGGGATTTTGCGGCAACCGCAGAGACAATCGAAGTGGTTTCAGTTCGCCCGGACTTCCCGCCGGGAGAAATAACCGGCGGTATGCCGGCTGAAGCGTTAATGGCACCGGCGTTGTCAGCAGAAGACGTTCATCAGAAGGTGCTTGAGGCGTCTTCAGCGTCCGTGTCGTTTGATGATGGTGAGCAAGTTTCCAGCGAGGGCTCCGATGAAGCACTCAGGGTGCTGGCAGAATACCGCAACTGGTATTTTGCGCTCGAGGAACCGGAAGACGATTCTGGTATTGTTGTATGGGGCGGCGGGCTTCGTGACGATGTCTGCGTGATATTGTGTCACGCCGGGCAGGAAGAAACATGGGCTCTCGCTGAAACGTCTGACGGCAAAAGGCTCGCTGAAATTGTCGCGATGCAGGTGTGACTGATTAAGCCGCATACTCCTGACTTGTTTTGCACAGGAAACCGTGGAAGCGTCGGGCAGTTGAAATGAACAATTCCGGACAGGAGACTGATGTGGGGCAAACGCTGGACTGGGCCGCAATGCGCGCCGCCGATTTTGACTCTGTTGACCCCCTGGCAACCATAGCGGTTGTTCCCGTTGCAGCAGTCGAGCAGCACGGGCCACATCTCCCGCTCGGCACGGATACGATGATCGCAGAAGGCATGCTGGACGAGTTGCGGCGCCAGAATACGGATGGTCTAGATTTGCGGGTTCTTCCGGTGCAGTCGGTCGGAAAATCTGATGAGCACATCCATCAGCCTGGCACGGTTTCGTTGCGGTGGGAAACTGCGCTCGGGACGTGGCTGGACATCGGGCGTTCGGTGGCAGACGCCGGTATCCGCAAAGTTGTTTTCGTAAACAGCCATGGTGGAAACGCAGATCTGCTGGCAGTTCTTGTGCGGCAGCTGCGCATTGAAAAAGAAATGCTCGCAGTCCGCTGTCAGTGGGGAGGGTTCGGTTTTCCGGAGGGTCTCTTCTCCGAACGTGAGCTGTCACATGGCCTGCACGGAGGAGATGTTGAAACATCGCTGATGCTCGCATTCCGGCCTGAGACCGTTGAGATGGAAGCGGCAGAAGACTTCGGATCAAAGGGAGAAGCATCCGCGATACCGCCAACCGGTCCGGTTGCATGGGGATGGATCGCCTCTGACCTGAACCCGAAGGGCGTGACCGGTGAAGCACATCTCGCCAGTGCGCAGAAGGGCCGGACAACAGCCCATCATCAGGTGCGCGGTTTTATCAGGATGCTCAGGGATCTGACCCGGATGCCGTTGCCGGGTCGGGCCGGCTGACGGCGTTCAGGGGGCGACGACGACCCCGGTGTCCCAGTTCCTGCAACGCTCTGCCAGCTCCCGGGGCAGAGGTCTGTCCGTAAACACGGTGCTCAGCGATCGCATAGATGCGATGCGCGCGGGCGCAGTTCTGGAAAATTTGGAATTGTCCGCCACAAGAAATGATTTGCGCGACTGTTCGATAATCGTCTGGCTCACACCGACTTCCTGGGTGTCAAAATCCAGAAGATCACCATCAGTATCCATTGCGGAGCAGCCGATCACCGCGATGTCGAACTTAAACTGACGAATCGTGTCAATCGTCACGTTTCCGATGAGACCGCCATCAGCACGCCGCACGGTTCCGCCAGTGACGATGACCTGACAATCGGGGTTTTCCACCAGAATATTGGCGACGTTCATATTGTTGGTCACCACCATCAGATCGCGGTGGCGCAGCAGCTGACGGGCGACGGCCTCGGTGCTTGTGCCGATATTCAGGAAAACAGAGCAGCCTTCGGGAATATGATCTGCACAGGCCCGCGCAATCGACAGTTTGGCGTCGTCGTTCAGGTTCCGGCGCTCGTCATAGCCGATGTTTGTCGTGCCGGACGGCAGGATTGCCCCACCATGTACCCGCTCCAGTTTGTTGGCATCTGCCAGTTCGGTCAGGTCTCGCCTGATCGTCTGCAGCGTCACGCCAAAGTGCGCCGCGAGTTCTTCGACGGTGACTTTCCCTTCACGCCTGGCGATTTCCAGGATGTCGGGGTGCCGGAATGTCTGGGACATCTGGTGTGCCTCCTTGAGTGAAGTTTGCTTCACAACGCGACGGTTTTCAATGCTGTGTGCGCTTTCATTCGTATTTATGCGGTTGTCTGAAGCGGTGACACAGAAAGAAGATGGAGAAAAATATTGTTAATATACAGTGTCTTGACTGTATAAGGGTGTCGTCAGAGTTGCGTGAAACTTCGCTGCTTTTTCAGAGATTCAGTGAAAACGAACATAAACGAAAATATTAACTTGAAAGCGAGCATTACCTGAGGTAGTGCTATCAGCGCGCAGAGCAGGCCGGGGGGAAGCTTTTGTCACGCAGCGACAATCCAGTTTATGATGTTTTCGTCATCGGCGGCGGCATTAACGGCTGTGGAATCGCGCGGGATGCTGCGGGGCGCGGCCTGAGTGTCGGACTTGCAGAAATGAACGATCTCGCGTCGGCGACGTCTTCTGCCTCGACCAAGCTTTTTCATGGTGGTCTGAGGTACCTTGAGTACTTTGAGATACGTCTGGTGCGTCATGCGCTTGAAGAGCGCGAAACGCTGTTGAGGGCGATGCCACACATCAGCTGGCCCATGCGGTTTGTATTGCCATACCACCCCGACATGCGGTTTGAGGGATCGACACCAACGTCGCGCATTTTGAATGCTGTGATGCCATGGATGAAGGGGCGGCGGCCTGCCTGGCTGATCCGGTTTGGGCTGTTCCTCTATGACAGTCTCGGTGGCCGGAAAATCCTGCCGTCAACAAAGACCCTTTCGCTGCGCGGGACGCCGGAAGGTGCGCCCATCGAAGAACGCTTTGAGAAGGCGTATGAATATTCCGACTGCTGGATCGAGGACTCGCGTCTTGTCGTGCTGAATGCACGCGATGCGGAGCTGCGCGGCGCAGACATTATGGTGCGCACGCGCGTCGTTTCAGCATCCCGGGTGGACGACCTGTGGCAGGTTACTGTTGAGGACACGATGAGTGGCGAGCAGAAGCAGCTCTCCGCGCGCATGCTGGTCAATGCAGGTGGCCCCTGGGTCGGCGATATTATCCAGCAGAAGGTGCGTATCAACTCGACCGAAGGTGTGCGCCTCGTTCGGGGCAGCCATATTGTGACCCGCCGGCTCTACGATCATGATAAATGCTATTTTTTCCAGGGCACCGATGGCCGGATCATTTTTGCGATACCCTATGAAAACGACTTCACGCTGATCGGCACAACGGATGCTGAACACGCCGATCCGGATACCGCGCCGCGCTGCACGGATGAGGAACGTGATTATCTGATCGATTTCGTGAACCAGTACCTGCGCGAAGATATCAGCGTCGAAGACGTGGTCTGGAGCTATTCCGGTGTGCGTCCGCTGTATGATGATGGCGCGAGCAGCGCCACGGCTGCCACGCGGGACTATACGCTCAAGGTGGATGACACCGGCGGTGCGCCCATCCTGAACGTGTTCGGAGGCAAGATCACGACCTACCGGAAGCTGGCTGAAGATGCGATGGACAAGATCGTTCCTTTCTTCAGCGGAACATCAGGACACTGGACAGCAGGTGTGCCTTTGCCGGGCGGTGATTTTGCTGTTGATGGGTTTGACATGCTGGTCACGCGCCTGCGCGAGGATCACACCTATCTGTCGGAATTCTGGGCGCGCCGGCTGGTGCGGGCTTACGGGACTGACAGCTGGGATGTGCTGGGAGATGCGCCTGAGGAAGCAGCACTTGGCCGTGCGTTTGGCGCGACGCTGACAGAACGGGAAGTGCGCTGGCTGATGACGCGCGAATATGCCCGCACGGCTGAGGATGTCGTGTGGCGCCGCAACAAACTTGGGCTCAGGCTCACAGATAAAGAAGTGGCTGATCTGGACGCGTTCATGCGCGAACAGTGGCCGACACTGCAGCCGGAGGCCGCAGAATAATAAGGGGGAGGGTGACATGACCCTGATACTTGAGGGAGTGTCAAAAACTGTCGGAGGGGAGACCCACATACACCCGACAGACCTGGAGCTGCAGCGGGGCACGATGAATGTGCTGCTGGGGCCGACATTGTCCGGCAAAACGTCGCTGATGCGGCTGATGGCCGGCCTGGATGTGCCCGCCACCGGGCGTGTGATCTGGAATGGCGATGATGTGACCGGTATGCGGGTACAGGATCGCAAGGTCGCGATGGTGTATCAGCAGTTCATCAACTACCCGTCCATGACGGTCTACGATAACATCGCGTCGCCGATGAAGCTGATGGGGCAGTCCCGCAAAGAAATCGATGCGCGGGTGCGTGAAACGGCTGAGCTGATGCAACTCACGCCGATGCTGGACCGCAAGCCGCTTGAGCTTTCGGGCGGACAGCAACAGCGTTGCGCGCTGGCGCGGGCGCTCGTCAAAAACGCGGGCCTTGTGCTGCTGGACGAACCTCTTGCCAACCTCGACTACAAGCTGCGCGAAGAACTGCGTGCGGAAATCCCGCGTATCTTCGAAGAATCCGGCTCGATTTTTGTTTACGCAACAACGGAACCTGAGGAAGCGCTGTTGCTGGGCGGGAATACGGCTGCGCTCTGGGAAGGGTGCGTGACACAGTTCGGTCCGACACCGTCGGTTTACCGCCGCCCGGTCAACGCCACGACGGCACGGGTTTTCTCAGATCCACCAATGAATTTCCTGTCTGTGCGCAAGGAGGGCAGTGAACTGCGCTTCGGAGCGGGGCAGTCGACGCCGGTTCCTGCGGATGCAATGGGTCTGGCTGACGGTGAATATACCGCTGGCTTCCGCCCAAACCATCTGGAGCTTGCGCCGCATGTGGCCGGTACGATGAAATTCGACACGCGTCTCAGTGTGACGGAAATCACCGGATCAGAAACCTTTGTTCACCTTGATCATGATGGCGCGCGCTGGGTCGGACTGGTGCATGGCGTTCACAGTCTGCATCCTGGTCAGGACCTGTCTGTCTATCTCGACCCGGCACATGTTTATCTTTTTGGCACGGACGGTGCGCTGGTGTCAGCGGCCCCCTACGCGGAGGCGGCATAATGGCCAAAATCACGCTGGATAATCTCGCGCATTCCTACCTTGCCAATCCGAAGTCCGAGGATGACTTCGCGCTCAAAGAACTGAACCACGACTGGGTCGACGGAGAAGCCTACGCGCTTCTGGGCGCGTCCGGCTGCGGTAAGTCCACGCTTCTGAACATTATTTCAGGACTGCTGCATCCCAGCCAGGGCCGCATTCTGTTCAACGACCGTGACGTGACGGAGGCGCCGACCGCAGAGCGCAACATCGCGCAGGTTTTTCAGTTTCCGGTCGTTTATGACACGATGACCGTGCGCGACAACCTGGCCTTTCCGCTGCGCAATCGTGGTGAGGATGCTTCCTATGTTGCACAGCGTGTCAGCCAGATCGCCCAGATGATCGGTATGGAAGCTGAACTGGACCGCAAGGCCAGAGGCCTGACGGCGGATGCAAAACAAAAGATTTCTCTTGGACGGGGTATGGTGCGTGAGGACGTGAACGCGCTGCTGTTTGATGAGCCCCTCACCGTAATTGACCCGCACATGAAGTGGGAACTGCGCACGCAGCTGAAATCACTGCACCACGAGTTTGGTCATACGATGATCTACGTGACGCATGACCAGACTGAGGCACTGACGTTCGCGGACAAGGTGGTCGTCATGTATGACGGGCGCGTTGTGCAGATCGGCACACCGCAGGAGCTGTTCGAGCGGCCGGCGCATACGTTTGTGGGCTATTTCATCGGGTCGCCCGGCATGAACCTGTTTGATGCGGAAATCGACGGACATACGGCGCGGATTGCCGGTGTTCGGGTGCCGCTTGGCGCTGCATACCAGTCTGATGGCAGCCGTCTTCAGGTGGGCGTGCGGCCGGAGTTCATCCGGATCGGTGACGCTGAAAACGGGCTGCCGGCTAAAATCAAACGGATCGAGGACGTGGGGCGCCACAAGATTGTCAGGCTGGACGTCGACGGCACTGAGATCAGCGCCATTGCCGGTGAAGACGATCAGATCTCGGTCGACACACCGCGTATCACCTTCGATCCGAAGGGCATCAATGTCTACGCCGATGACTGGCGTGTGGCACCGCAGGGGGAGGCGGCCTGATGAACAAGACTGTTAATCAGAAGGCCTGGTTTCTGGTCCTGCCGGTGCTTGTGCTGGTGGCCTTTTCAGCGGTGATCCCGCTGATGACGGTGGTCAATTACTCCGTCCAGGACACCTTCGGGAACAATGAGTTTTTCTGGGCGGGCCTTGAGTGGTTCGAGGTGATGCTGGCCGAGGAACGCATGTGGGATGCCCTTTGGCGTCAGCTGATGTTCTCGGGCATTATTCTCGCGATTGAAATCCCGCTGGGGATTTATGTGGCCCTGAACATGCCAAAGAGCGGTTTCTGGGCGTCTTTCTGCCTTGTGCTGATGTCGCTGCCACTGCTGATCCCTTGGAACGTGGTGGGCACCATCTGGCAGATCTTTGGCCGTGTGGATATTGGCCTGCTGGGCTACACGCTTGATAAGATGGGCATTTCCTATAACTACACGCAGGATATCGTCGCCGCATGGGTCACCGTGATCGTGATGGATGTCTGGCACTGGACGTCGCTGGTGGCATTGCTGGCCTATGCCGGTCTGCAGTCGATCCCGAACGCCTACTACCAGGCAGCCAAGATCGACCAGGCAAGCCGCTGGGCCGTGTTCCGTTATATCGAGCTGCCCAAGATGGCGGGTGTGCTCATGATCGCCATTCTGCTGCGCTTTATGGACAGCTTCATGATCTACACCGAGCCGTTTGTCGTCACTGGCGGTGGGCCGGGTAATGCGACGACTTTCCTGTCGATTGACCTGGTGAAGATGGCGCTTGGACAGTTTGACCTTGGACCTGCTGCCGCCTTCTCGATCATGTACTTCCTGGTAATCCTGCTGATTTCCTGGGTGTTCTACACCGTGATGACGAACCTCGACAAAAGGGATGGTGTCTGATGGCTGATACTACTGCTCAGGTCCCCGCGGCCGGGATGACGGACAGCGGCGCGAAAGTTGCGCGGCGCCGGAGCCCCCGGGTGAACCGTGCCACCATCGTGATGGGGCTGTACCTGCTCTTTCTGATGCTGCCGATCTACTGGCTGCTCAACATGAGCCTGAAAACCAACACGGAGATCCTGGGGGAGTTTTCGCTCTTTCCACGCGATCTGACGCTGGAGAACTACGTCAAAATCCTGACGGATGAGAGCTGGTACATCGGCTATGTGAACTCGCTGATCTATGTGGTGATGAACACAGTGATCAGCCTCGCCGTGGCACTGCCGGCGGCATATGCCTTCAGCCGCTACAGCTTTATGGGCGACAAGCATCTGTTCTTCTGGCTGCTGACCAACCGGATGGCGCCGCCTGCGGTTTTCGCCCTGCCGTTTTTCCAGCTTTATTCCAGCGTCGGCCTGTTTGATACGCACATCGCGGTGGCTCTGGCCCATTGTCTCTTCAATGTGCCGCTGGCCGTGTGGATTCTCGAAGGGTTCATGCGCGGTGTGCCCAAGGAGATCGATGAGACTGCGTACCTTGATGGGTATTCTTTCCCGCGGTTTTTCGTGCGCATTTTCATGCCCCTGATCGCGAGCGGGATCGGCGTTGCGGCCTTCTTCTGCTTCATGTTCTCATGGGTGGAACTGCTACTCAGCCGCACTCTCACAACGGTTGACGCCAAGCCGATTGCTGCCATCATGACGCGAACACAGGGCGCTGCCGGGATTGACTGGGGCGTGCTGGCAGCGGCGGGTGTTCTGACGATCGTACCAGGCGCGCTGGTGATCTATTTCGTGCGCAACTACATCGCCAAGGGCTTTGCCCTGGGCCGCGTGTAAAGGGGGCAAGCACTATGGCATGGATGGCCTGGACCATACCGACAGCAATATTCTTTGGCGTGATCGCCTGTCTGCTGATCACCTTCACAATTCTTGCAATCAAATTTCCGGAGACGCCGCGCGTCGGCATTCTCCGCATTGAAACAACGCGGGGTGATCGTCTTTTCATCACGCTGTTGGGCTCGGCCTTTATCAACCTGATCTGGCTGGGTCTTGAGGTCGCTCCACAGCCATATGCGCTGCTGGCGTGCCTTGTCTATGCCGCAGCGGTTTTCCGCTGGGTCTGAGACAGGAAGAATGGTGCGTCCGGAAAACAGCCGGGCGGCCGTAAAAACAGTTCAAGAAGTCTAAGGGAGGACCAGAATGAACTTTTCACTGAAATCAACCACAGCTGTGGGCGCGATGGTCGCGTGCATGGCACTGCCGGCCTGGGCCGACATGGAAGCGGCGAAAGCGTTTCTCGATAACGAGATCGCGGGCCTTTCCGTGCTGGACCGCGCAGGCCAGGAAGCGGAGATGCAGTTCTTTGTGGACGCTGCAGCGCCGTTCCAGGGCATGGAAATCAAAGTGGTTTCCGAGACAATCACAACGCACGAGTATGAAAGCCAGGTGCTGGCACCCGCTTTCACTGCGATCACAGGTATCAAGGTCACGCATGACCTGATCGGCGAAGGTGACGTTGTTGAAAAGCTGCAGACACAGATGCAGTCGGGCGAAAACATCTATGACGCCTACATCAACGACTCCGACCTGATCGGGACGCACTGGCGCTACCAGCAGGTGCGCAACCTGACCGACTGGATGGCGGGTGAGGGCGCTGATGTGACCCTGCCGACGCTGGACGTTGACGATTTCATCGGCACCAGCTTCACCACAGGGCCGGATGGCAAGCTCTATCAGCTGCCGAGCCAGCAGTTCGCGAACCTTTACTGGTTCCGTTACGACTGGTTCAACGACGAAAAGAACAAGGCCGACTTCAAGGCGGCTTATGGTTATGACCTTGGTGTGCCGGTCAACTGGACGGCCTATGAGGACATCGCTGAGTTCTTCACCGGCCGCGATCTGAGCCATATGGGCGTTGAGGGCGAAGTTTTCGGCAACATGGACTACGGCAAAAAAGACCCGTCGCTTGGCTGGCGTTACACTGATGCGTGGATGTCCATGGCAGGCATGGGCGACGTCGGTGAGCCAAACGGTCTGCCGGTTGACGAATGGGGTATCCGTGTGAACGAGAACTCCCAGCCGACCGGTTCCTGTGTGGCCCGAGGTGGTGCGACAAACTCGCCTGCGGCTGTCTATGCGGTGACCAAGGCCATTGAATGGCTGCAGAAGTACTCGCCGCCAGCGGCTGCCGGTATGACCTTCGGCGAAGCGGGTCCGATCCCGGCGCAGGGCAACGTGGCCCAGCAGATGTTCTGGTACACGGCCTTCACCGCGGCGACGGTTGAGCCCGGTCTGCCCGTGATGAACGAGGACGGCACGCCCAAGTGGCGCATGGCGCCCAGCCCGCATGGTGTTTACTGGAAAGAAGGCCAGAAGATCGGCTACCAGGACGCAGGCAGCTGGACCCTGATGGAATCCACACCTGTGGACCGTGCAAAAGCCGCATGGCTCTATGCACAGTTCGTGGTCTCCAAAACGGTCGACCTGAAGAAATCTGACGTTGGTCTCACTTTCATCCGTGAATCCACCATCGACAGCCAGCACTTCACAGACCGTGCCGACAAGCTGGGTGGTCTGGTCGAATTCTACCGTTCGCCTGCGCGCGTTCAGTGGTCCCCGACCGGCACAAACGTGCCTGACTATCCGAAGCTGGCGCAGCTGTGGTGGCAGAACATCGGTGATGCAATGTCCGGTGCAAAGACACCTCAGGAAGCACTTGATGCACTGTGCGAAGATCAGGAGCGTGTGCTCCAGCGTCTTGAGCGCGCAGGTGTCCAGGGTGATCTGGGTCCGGTCCTGAACGACGAACAGGACGCACAGTACTGGTTCGATCAGCCGGGCGCACCTTACGCTAAGCTGGACAACGAGGACGAAGAGCCGATGACTGTCAGCTACGACGAGCTGATCAAGTCCTGGCAGTAAGTCTCTGAGACAGAGGCCGGGGCGCACGACTTGCGCCCCGGCCTTTTTTGCGGGTTAATCCCGCCCGAAATTCAATCAAAACGCCGGGGGCTGCCATGACCCATATTCTCGCCATTGACCAGGGAACCACTTCGTCGCGCGCCATTCTGTTTGACGCGGACATGAAGATTACCGCGACTGCGCAGGAAGAGTTCCCACAGCATTTCCCCGACAGCGGCTGGGTTGAACATGATCCGGGTGATCTGTGGTCGACCACCGCCGGGACATGCCGTGCGGCCATAGAAAAGGCGGGCCTTGGACCCGAGGACATTGCCGCCATCGGGATCACGAACCAGCGTGAAACGGTCGTGGTCTGGGACAAGGAAACCGGCAAACCGGTGTACAACGCCATTGTCTGGCAGGACCGGCGCACAGCGGATTACTGCCGCGAGCTGCGCGAAGCGGGTCATGACAAAATGATCACCGACCGCACCGGTCTGCTAGCGGATCCGTATTTCTCCGCTACGAAACTGAAGTGGATTCTTGATCATGTTGAGGGTGCCCGCGACCGGGCCAGCCGTGGTGAACTGCTGTTCGGCACGGTGGATTGTTTTCTGATCTGGAAGCTGACCGGTGGCGTCTCGCATGTGACTGATGCGACGAATGCCGCGCGCACGTCTCTTTATGACATTCACAAAGGGCGCTGGAGCACGACGATCTGTGAGCTCTTTGATATCCCGATGAATATGCTGCCCGAGGTCCGGGACTGTGCTGCTGATTTCGGAACAACACGTCCTGATCTTTTTGGCCGCCCGGTGCCAATTCTGGGCGTAGCAGGTGACCAGCAGGCCGCCACAATAGGTCAGGCCTGTTTTGAGCCGGGTATGCTGAAATCAACCTATGGCACCGGGTGTTTTGCGCTACTCAACACCGGTGAGACGGCAGTCACGTCGAAAAACCGGCTGCTGACCACCATCGCCTATCAGTTTGACGGCAAGCCGACCTATGCCTTGGAGGGGTCTATTTTTGTGGCCGGTGCGGTTGTGCAATGGCTGCGGGACGGTCTGAAGATCATCAGGGACGCTGCCGAGACGCAGCCCCTGGCGGAAAAAGCCGACCCGAACCAGAATATCGTACTTGTGCCGGCCTTTGTGGGCCTTGGCGCACCTTACTGGCATGCGGAATGCCGCGGCGCAGTTTATGGTCTGACCCGTAATTCGGGTCCGGAGGAATTCGCCCGTGCGGCCCTCGAAAGCGTAGGATATCAGACCCGCGACCTGCTTGAGGCGATGCAGGCCGACTGGCAGGGCGAGGGGGCAAGTGCCACTCTGCGCGTGGATGGCGGCATGTCGGCCTCTGACTGGGCGATGCAGTTTCTGTCGGACATCATCGGGGCGTCTGTCGACCGGCCTGAGGTTCTGGAAACCACTGCCCTTGGGGCCGCCTGGCTGGCAGGACAGCGCGCGGGCGTCTATCCGGATATGCAGGGCTTTTCGCAGAGCTGGCGGCTGGAACGCACGTTTGATCCGGCGATGCCCGATGCGGAACGTGATGAGAAATACGGCAACTGGAAGCGTGCTGTGCAATCGACGCTGGCCTACTGATCCGGGCATGTCTGATCCATTCAGCTTTCTGACCGCAGGACAAATCCTTTTCGGCCGCGGGCAGTCGGCAAAAGCTTCGGGCATTGTCATGGGTTTCGGCACGCGTGCGCTGCTGGTGCGGGGCCGTTCGGTGGCTTTTGCCGATACGCTGCGCCAGGAGCTTGAAGACACAGGCGCAGACGTCTGTGAAGTTTTCTGCTCTGCTGAACCGGATGTCGATATGGTCAGAGCCGGGCTGGACGCCGGTCGGCGCGCCGAATGCACGGTGGTCGTCTCGGTTGGAGGTGGTGCGGTTGTTGATCTTGGAAAAGCGCTTGCCGCACTGCTGCCAGGTACAACGGATGTTATGGACCACCTGGAAGGTGTGGGCGGGGGCGCACCGCTTGCCGCAGATCCCATGCCGTTCGTTGCTATTCCGACGACTTCCGGTACGGGTGCTGAGGTCACAAAGAACGCCGTGATCGCTGTCCCTGAGGCGAGGCGCAAAGTCAGTCTGCGCGACGACCGTATACTGCCTGACATTGCGTTGATTGATCCAGCGCTTACAGATGGCGCACCGCGTGCTATGACACTGGCCGCCGGCCTCGACGCGGTCACGCAGGTGATTGAGCCCTATCTCTGCAACCGTACCAATCCGCTGATAGACGCACTTTGCCGCGCAGCAATACCGCAGGGGCTGCGGGCGCTGGCCATCCTGGAGCAAAGCGAGGATCCCGCCGCGCGGGATACGATGGCGTTCTGCAGTCTCGCCGGTGGTCTGGCGCTGGCGAATGCTGGGCTCGGCGCGGTGCATGGGCTCGCGGGCGTACTTGGTGGGCGTCTGGGGGCACCGCATGGGCTGATCTGTGGGCGTTTGCTTGGTCCGGTTCTGCACGCGAATGCCAGAGAGATGCAGCGGATCGGTGCGGATACGATCCGCTTTGACGAAGTTGCATCAATGCTTTCTGTCTCGCTCGGCCTGCCGGATGGAGACTTCGCCCGGATTCAGCCGCTGCTTGATCGCTGGGATGTCCTGCGGCTGGGCCAGTGGGTCAGCCAGGACACTGACCTTGAGGCCATTGCCGCCGAGGCAGAGACCGCATCCTCTATGCGGGCCAACCCTTGTCGTCTGCCACGCCAGACGCTCGTCGAGGTTATCCGCGACGCCCTCTGATCGGGCGGCCGCTACTGTCAACCGTGCCTCGCAGCGCTATCTGCAGGCTATGCGGGCATTGCCCGCGCAGATATGACGCACCCCAGAGCCGCCCGACAGGCAAATCAACCATTGCACTTTCCGCGCGAATGTGGTCGTTAGCGCTAACAGACACAAAGACCGCCTGCAATTCACGCGGGCCAGCCGATTCAGGAGAAACAACATGTCGCATACTGTCGGAATCAACGGATTTGGCCGCATTGGCCGCGGCGTCCTGCGCGCCCTGGCAGAAAATGACATTTCCGATGTCGAAGTCGTTGCTATTAATGACCTCTCTTCCCCGGAAACTCTGGCACACCTGCTGAAATACGATTCCGTGCATGGGCGCTTTCAGGGCGAGGTCTCGGTCGAAGGCAGTGCGCTCGTTGTGAACGGCAGGAGCATTGAGGTGACCGCGACGCGTGATCCGGCAGAACTGCCGTGGGGCGGCGTGGATGTCGCGATGGAATGCACGGGCTTCTTTACCAAGCGCACCGCAGCCGAAGCGCATCTGAAGAACGGCTCTAAACGCGTTCTGATCTCTGCACCGGGCACTGACGTGGACCGAACAGTCGTGTTTGGCGTGAACGACAAGGACATGACGAAGGACGATGTCATCATCTCCAATGCGTCCTGTACAACAAACTGCCTTGCACCGGTTGCCTACATTCTGGACCAGCTTGTCGGGATCAAAACCGGCTATATGACCACAATTCATGCTTACACCGGTGACCAGCCATCGCATGACACCGCCCACAAGGATCTTTACCGGGGCCGCGCCGCCGCGCTGTCAATGGTTCCGACCTCAACGGGCGCCGCGCGGGCAATCTCGCTGGTTCTGCCGCATCTTGAGGGGCGTCTTGAGGGCTCCGCAGTGCGGGTGCCGACACCGAATGTGTCGCTTGTCGATCTGACGTTCGTGCCCGAAAAGCCCGCGACAAAGGATGAAATCAACGCAGCGATGAAAGCCGCCGCCGATGGTCCGCTGAAGGGCATTCTGGGGTATGAGGCTGATCCGCTGGTGTCGGTCGACTTCAACCATGATCCGCATTCGTCCACTTTTGCACCGGCGCAGACCAGCGTGACAGCAGACGGCCTGATCCGCGTTGTGAGCTGGTATGACAACGAGTGGGGCTTTGCCAACCGCATGGTCGACACGGGCCGCAAGCTGGCCCAGCTGTCCAAAACCTGAGGCGGCTTCCCCTGACACACCTTCTCTGAGGAGGTACTATGACACTGAATGATACAATTGCGCGCGTGACCGACAGGATCATCGCGCGCAGCGAAGGCCCGCGTGGCGATTATCTGAACCGCATGAAGGCGGCCCGTTCAAAAGGACCCGCCCGCGCGCATCTCAGCTGCAGCGGTCAGGCACATGCCTATGCGGGCGCGGGGCAGGACCAGGATGCGCTGGCGCACAAGTCGGCCGGCAATCTTGGGATCGTGACCACTTACAACGATATGCTCTCAGCGCATCAGCCGTTTGAACGGTTCCCGGAGCTGATCCGGGATGCTGCGCGCGAGGCTGGCGGCACCGCGCAGGTCGCGGGCGGCGTGCCGGCGATGTGTGACGGGGTCACCCAGGGCGAACCGGGCATGGAGCTCAGTCTCTTTTCCCGGGATGTCATCGCAATGGCAACGGCGGTGGCAATGAGCCACAACACGTTCGATGCAGCCGTGTACCTGGGCGTTTGCGACAAAATCGTCCCCGGACTGGTCATCGCGGCACAGACCTTTGGGCATGTCCCAACGATTTTCCTGCCGGCGGGGCCTATGACGTCGGGTTTGTCCAACGAAGAGAAAAGCCAGGTCCGTCAAAAGTTTGCAGCCGGGGAAGTCGGTCGCGAAGAGCTGATGAAAGCGGAAATGGGGGCGTATCACGGGCCCGGGACCTGCACCTTTTATGGTACGGCAAATACCAATCAGATGCTCATGGAATTCATGGGGCTGCACCTGCCGGGGACAAGCTTTGTAACGCCGAACACCGGGCTGCGTGATGCTCTCACCAAGGAAGGTGCGCGGCGCGCGCTGGCCATGTCCGATCTCGGCAATGATTATACGCCGGTCTATGATGTCCTTGATGAAAAGGCGTTTGTAAACGGGATTGTCGGACTGAACGCCACAGGTGGATCAACCAATCTGCTGATCCACCTTGTTGCGATGGCGCGGGCCGGAGGGATTGTGCTCGACTGGGCGGATTTTTCGGACATTTCCGAGGTCACCCCGCTGCTCGCGCGCGTCTACCCAAACGGGCTGGCGGATGTGAATCATTTCCATGCTGCTGGTGGGCTGGGGTACATGATCCACGAACTGCTGGGGGCAGGCCTGCTGCATGCTGATACCAGAACCGTCGCGGGTGGCGGTCTGGAGCTCTATACGCAGGAGCCGAAGTTGCGGGATGGTAAAGCCGTCTGGGAGCCGGGAACGACCAAAAGCCTGAACGAAAAGATCGTGCGCCCTGCCGCTGACCCGTTCCAGCAGACAGGAGGTCTGAAACGTCTGACCGGGTCGCTGGGTAACGCCGTAATGAAAGTTTCAGCCGTAAAGCCTGAACATCAGATCGTCGAGGCACCTGTTCGGGTGTTCAACGATCAGGAAGAAGTGAAGGTTGCCTGCCGCGCACAGGAAATCACGTCAGACACTGTTGTGGTCGTGCGGTTTCAAGGGCCAAAGGCCAATGGCATGCCGGAGCTGCACAGCCTGACGCCGCTGATGAAAAACCTGCAGGCAAAAGGTCTGAATGTAGCACTGGTCACGGATGGCCGCATGTCCGGCGCGTCCGGATCGGTGCCTGCAGCTATTCACGTGAGCCCGGAGGCGCTGGATGGTGGCGCGATCTGCCGATTGCAGGATGGCGATCTGGTCCGCGTTGATGCGGTCGCCGGGACGCTTGATATCCTGACCGAAGGTGTGCTGGAGCGTCCGGCCGCCACGGCCGATCTTTCCGGAAACGAGTTTGGGCTCGGCCGTGAACTCTTCCGGAATTTCCGCAGGGAAGTTGGCACAGCTGATACCGGCGCCTGCGTTTTTTACTGAAGGAACTGAGCAATGATGACACCTGATCAGGCCAGCAAGCGCGCCCGCGAAATCTGCGGTCTGGCACCGATTGTGCCGGTCTTGGTGGTCCGTGACGCCACCACTGCGCGGCCCCTGGCGGAGGCTCTTGTCGCCGGTGGGCTGCCGGCGCTTGAGGTGACGCTGCGGACGCCGGCGGCGCTTGATGTGATCTCGGAAATGGCAAAGGTGCCCGGCGGTGTTGTCGGGGCAGGTACGCTTGTGACACCGGCAGATGTGGTCGCTGCAAAAGCCGCCGGCGCGACCTTTGGCGTTTCGCCGGGAGCGACAGATGCCCTGATCGCAGCCTGCGAGGAACATGAACTTCCACTTCTGGCCGGAGCTGCAACGGCGTCAGAAGCCATGCGGATGCTGGAGCGCGGCTATGATGTGCTCAAGTTCTTCCCGGCGGAAGCCTCGGGCGGGGCACCCGCGCTCAAAGCAATCGGCGCTCCACTGCCGCAGATCTCGTTCTGCCCGACCGGTGGCGTAAGCCCGTCGAATGCGATGGATTATCTGTCATTGTCCAATGTGATCTGCGCTGGCGGAAGCTGGGTCGCGCCTGCTGACAAGGTGGCTGCAGGGGACTGGGCGGCGGTTGAGGCACTGGCGGCAGAAGCCGCGGCGCTGGCGCGCTGACAGTCCTGAACCATTGACGTAACCCGACCCGGGCGGGATAAACCGGGCGACTTATTTTCGGGGATGCCATGATACTGTGCTGCGGAGAGGCGCTGATCGATATGATCCCGGCCCCGGTGACAACCGGTGGAACGGGCTTTGTGCCACATGCGGGCGGGGCGGTTTACAACACAGCCATCGCGCTGGGCAGGCTTGGCGTCGGCACCGGCTTTCTGACCGGGCTGTCGCGGGACCTGTTTGGTGAACAGCTGCGTCAGGGGCTTGAGGAAAGTGGTGTGGATGTAGGCTTTGCTGTGCTGTCTGATCTGCCGACCACGCTGGCCTTTGTGCGACTGACCGACGGGCATGCCACTTATACCTTTTACGACGAGAACACTGCAGGCCGCAGCCTTTTCCCCGACCAGCTGCCGGACCTGCCGGACAGCGTGCGTGCGCTTTATTTCGGTGGGATCAGCCTGATCAGCGAGCCCTGCGCGGATTTTTACGCGGGACTTGCCCTGCGTGATGCAGACACGCGGGCGATTGTGATGGATCCGAACATCCGCCCGGGCTTTATCCGGGATGAGGCGCGTTACCGGGCGCGTCTCGACCTTATGATCGCGCGGGCAGATATCCTGAAAGTGTCGGATGAGGACCTGGAGTGGATCCTGCCCGGGCCGGGCCCGCTGGCCGAAAAAGCACAGGCCATTCAAAGCAAAGGCCCGCGCGTTGTCATTGTTACACGCGGCAGCGAGGGCGCGTCAGCGTGGCTGGCAGACGGGAGCCATGCAGAGGCCCCGGCCCGCAAGGTAAAAGTCGCGGATACAGTCGGCGCAGGGGATACTTTCAACGCCGGTGTCATCGAAGCACTGAACGCCGGTGATCTCCTGCAAAAGGACCGGATTGCGGACATCACTGCGGCTCATATGGAAAGCGCGCTGGCACGGGGGGCGGAGGTCGCTGCCGTAACCGTCTCGCGCGCCGGGGCGAACCCACCCTGGGCGCATGAGCTTTCCGGCTTGGACCTTGCGTGACTTCGCAGTAAGTTCTTCGCTCCGAATCCGGGCGCGTGCGTGGCCCCGAAAACAGTAAAGAGATTTTATGCCTGATCAGAGCATTCCAGACGTGAACGAGTTCAGCGCCGCAATCCTGCGTCACCTCAAACAATCCCTTGGCAAGGATGCGCCGCATGCTTCCCGCTATGACTGGCGCATGTCGCTGTCACTTGCCCTGCGGGACATGGTCGTTGATCCCTGGTTTGAGAGCACGCGCCGGACCTACGAGGCCCGGGGCAAGCGCGTTTATTATCTCTCGATGGAATTCCTGATTGGTCGTCTGATCGAGGATGTCGCGGTCAATCTTCGGATGGAAGACGTGGCACAGGAAGCTATGGCTGCGCTGGGGCAGGACTACGCAGCGGTCGTTGCCGACGAGCCGGATGCGGCGCTTGGCAATGGTGGGCTTGGCCGTCTGGCAGCCTGTTTTATGGATTCCCTCGCAACACTCGGGATCCCGGCCTACGGCTACGGTATCCGCTATGAGCATGGGCTGTTTGAACAGCACTTCGAAAAGGGCCGCCAGATCGAAACGGCGGAAACCTGGCTGGAACAACGGCACGTCTGGGAGTTTGAGCGCCCGGAAGTCTCTTATCCGATCCGGTTTGGCGGACATGTCAGTGAAGAGGGCGACAAAACCATCTGGCACCCGGCGGAAACCGTTATCGCATCTGCTTATGACACGCCGGTAGTCGGCTGGCGCGGGCGCTGGGCGAACACCCTGCGGCTGTGGGCTGCGCGCCCGGACATCAGTTTTGACCTGGAGAGCTTCAACAGAGGGGACTACCTCGCGGCCAGCGCACCGGAGGCACTTGCCCGGACGATCAGCCGCGTTCTGTACCCGGATGACACAACTGACATTGGTAAGGAACTGCGTCTGAAGCAGGAGTATTTCTTTACCTCGGCCTCGCTCCAGGACCTGATCCGGCGGTTTCTCAGTGAAGAAGATGATCTGGAGACGCTCGCCGATCATGTAGCTATTCAGCTCAATGATACACACCCCGCCATTGCTGGCCCGGAACTGGTGCGGATCCTGATAGACGAGCACGGTTTTGAGGTATCCCGCGCGATCGCGGTCGCACGCGGATGCCTCGCGTATACCAACCACACGCTGCTGCCGGAAGCGCTGGAGCGCTGGCCGGAAGACCTCATCGCGCGTGTGCTGCCAAGGCACCACCGGATTATCCAGCTGATCGAGGCTGCTCATTTCGCCGAAGCCGGTGATGCCGTCCGCATTTTCGAGCACGGCGAGGTCAAGATGGGCGAGCTGGCCTTTGTCATGGCGCATCGGGTGAACGGCGTGTCCGCACTGCATTCTGATCTGGTCCGCGAAACTGTGTTTGCCGATCTCAACGCGGCCTATCCGGGCCGGATCATCAACCAGACGAACGGCATTACACCACGTCGCTGGCTGTATTCGTGCAACCCGCCGCTGCGCAATCTGATCAATGACACCATCGGCACGGCCTGGCCTGATGATCTGGAACAGCTGCAGGGGCTGAATGCGCATCTCGATGATGCAGCGTTTATCGACCGTTTTCAGTCCGCGAAAGATGCAAACAAGGCGCGTCTGGCGGCCTGGCTTCATGACCGGGACGGCGTGACCCTGAACACGGATGCGATGTTTGATGTGCAGATCAAGCGCATTCACGAATACAAACGCCAGCTGATGAACCTGCTGGAAACGGTGGCGCTCTGGAACGAGATCCGTGACAACCCCGGCGCCCATCAGACGCCGCGTGTGAAGATCTTCGCGGGCAAAGCGGCGCCGGGATACGTCGTGGCGAAAGAGATCATTCATCTGATCAACGATGTGGCCACAATGATCAATGCTGATCCGGCCACGCGCGATCTGCTGCAGGTCGTCTACCCGGAAAACTACAACGTCTCGATGGCAGAGCTGCTGATCCCTGCGACTGATCTGAGCGAACAGATTTCGACCGCAGGCAAAGAGGCTTCCGGGACCGGAAATATGAAGTTTGCGCTGAATGGTGCGCCGACCATCGGAACACTCGACGGTGCCAACGTCGAGATCCGCGAATGCGTCGGGGCAGAGAACTTTTTCCTCTTTGGCCTGACGGCAGCTCAGGTCGCTGAACGGCGCCTGGAGCCGGGGTATGCAGCGCGGGCAGTTGATGCCAGCCCGCGCCTGGGCCGCGTCCTTGAACAGATCCGCAGTGGTGTGTTCTCGCCGGGACAAAAGGACCGGTACGCGGGTCTGGTCGCGGGACTGATCGAGCATGACTATTTCCTCGTGACCTGCGACTTCGACAGCTATTTTGACACACAGCGCACCGTGGATGCTGCCTTTGCCGATCACCGTGGCTGGACCAGACTTGCCGCGCTCAACACTGCGCGGGTAGGGTGGTTCTCATCTGACCGGACGATCAGCGGGTATGCGCGTGACATCTGGAATGTCTCGTCCCTGAGCGGGCAGGGCAGCACACGCCGTGATGTGGCCTGACCGGATCCGGCGCGGAAAGGAGTAAGCTCTCTGACCCTCAGCGAGTCTGATAAGCACAGAATAATCTCCGGGACACATCCGGACCCGTTCTCCGTTCTCGGATTACATGAGGTTGACGGCAGGTTAACGCTGCGCGCCTTTGTGCCGGGTGCTGAAGCCATTGAGGCCGTGGATGCCAGAACCGGACGGAGAATTGTCAGCCTGTCGCCGGTGTCGGGTGCGCCGGATCTCTTTGAAGGCGTTGCGTCCCGGCGCAAAAAACCATTCGCGTATAGCTATCGCATCACGGGCAACGGACACACCTGGACCGAAGAGGATGCCTATCGCTTTGGCCCGGTGATCGGCGAGATGGATGAGCACCTGATCAGCGAGGGCGCACACCGGTCTCTCTGGCGTGTTCTGGGTGCGCACGTGATGACGCATCAGGGCGTTGCCGGCACGCATTTCGGGGTCTGGGCGCCGAATGCCTCGCGGGTTTCTGTGGTGGGCGATTTCAATCTCTGGGATGGGCGCCGTCATACCATGCGCAGGCGTGGCGCAACCGGCGTCTGGGAGATTTTTGTTCCCGGCGTGAGTGAGAACACAGTTTATAAATACGAAATCCTGGATGCTTTGGGCAATGTTCTGCCACAGAAAGCAGACCCCTATGGCTTCGGCGCGGAGCACCCGCCGCGCACAGGGTCGGTGGTACGGCAGATCGAGGGCTATGACTGGCAGGACAACCCCTGGATGACCGGGCGCGATGCCCGTCAGCGCTTTGATCAGCCAATGTCTGTCTATGAGGTTCATCTGGGCTCGTGGCGGCGCGTGCCGGGAGAGGACAACCGGCCGCTGAGCTACGCCGAGCACGCTCGGGAACTTGTCAGCTATGCGTCTGATATGGGGTTCACCCACATTGAGCTGATGCCGGTCTCGGAATTTCCTTTTGATGGGTCCTGGGGATACCAGCCCGTGGGTCTTTATGCCCCGACCGTCCGGCACGGCACCGCAGATGAGTTCCGCGCTTTTGTCGAGGCCTGTCACGCTGCTGATCTGGGGCTGATCCTCGACTGGGTGCCCGGACATTTCCCCGAAGATCCGCATGGCCTGGGAGTGTTTGATGGCAGCCACCTCTATGAACACGCTGACCGCAAGGAAGGGTTCCACCCTGACTGGAACACGCTGGTGTTCAATTACGGGCGTGCCGAGGTCCGCAATTACCTGACAGCCAACGCGCTTTACTGGCTGAAGGAACACCACATTGACGGGCTGCGTGTCGACGCTGTGGCCTCCATGCTCTACCGCGATTATTCGCGCAAGGACGGAGAGTGGATCCCGAACAAGGACGGGGGGCGCGAGAACTATGAGGCCATCGGTTTCCTCCAGGACATGAACACGCTGGCATATGGCGAGGTGCATGGCATCATGACTGTGGCCGAGGAATCCACCGCCTTTCCCGGTGTGACGGCCCCGGCGGATCAGGGCGGCCTCGGGTTCGGGTTCAAATGGAACATGGGCTGGATGAACGACACGCTCAGTTACATGAGCGAGGACCCGGTTCATCGCAAATTCCACCATTCAAAAATGACGTTTGGCCTGCATTACGCTTTTTCCGAGAACTTTGTACTGCCGCTGAGCCACGACGAAGTTGTGCACGGCAAAGGCTCTCTGCTCGACAAGATGCCGGGCGAGGGTGCGCAGAAATTTGCGAACCTGCGGGCCTATTACGGGTTCATGTGGGGGCATCCGGGCAAGAAGCTGTTGTTTATGGGCGGAGAGTTCGCGCAGGGCCGAGAATGGAACCACGACAGCAGCCTCGACTGGCATCTGCTGGACAGTGAGCACCATCGCGGTGTGCAGTCGCTGGTACGGGATCTGAATGCGGTGTACCGCGCCCATCCGGCACTGTGGCAGCGCGATGCATCCCCGGACGGATTTGAATGGCGCGATGAAACCAATGCGGACATGTCGGTCTTTGCCTGGCTGCGCCACGGAAACGATGGTGTGCCGCCGGTTCTGGTGGTGTCCAATATGACACCGGTTGCGCGCATCAATTATCTGGTTGGGGTTCCGGAACCAGGCCGCTGGCTTGAGCGTTTGAACACGAACGCTGCCGAGTATGGCGGGGACGGACTTGGAAATATGGGGAGCGTTGAGGCCACAGGTCAGAGCGTTGCCGGAAGCGACCAGGCACTCAGTCTGACGCTGCCGCCCCTGAGTACACTGTTTTTCGTGCCCGCACGCGACTGATCGCGGTATACACGGGAGCAGGGAGAAAAAGGGGAGGAACCGGAATGAACACGGAATCGCAGCGGCTGGCACAGCAGACCATGGCATTTGTCCTGGCAGGGGGGCGGGGCAGCCGCCTCTATGAACTGACCGACATCCGCGCAAAACCGGCGATGTATTTCGGTGGCAAGAGCCGGATTATCGATTTCCCACTATCTAATGCGGTCAATTCCGGTATCCGGCGCATCGGTGTCGCCACGCAGTACAAAGCGCATTCGCTGATCCGTCATCTGCAGCGGGGCTGGAGCTTTTTCCGGGCGGAACGTAACGAGAGCCTCGATATCCTGCCGGCCTCGCAGCAGATGAACAATGAGAACTGGTACAAGGGCACGGCCGATGCTGTCGCCCAGAACAGGGATATCATCGAGGGCTACGGGCCGAAGTATATCATTATTCTGGCTGGCGATCACATCTACAAGCAGGACTACTCCCTGATGATCAAGCACCACGTGGAAAGTGGTGCCGATGTGACGGTTGGCTGCATAGAGGTGCCGCGGATGGATGCCACGGGCTTTGGCGTGATGGCAGTCGATACCGAGGACCAGATCCTCGATTTCGTGGAAAAACCCAAAGATCCGCCCGCCATGCCCAATGATCCGGACCGGGCGCTGGCCAGTATGGGCATCTATGTTTTTGAAACGGCCCGCATGTTTGAGATCATGGCCCAGTGCGAGGCCGATCCCGACTACAACTTTGATTTCGGCGGCGATGTGATCCCGAAGATCGTGCGCGAAGGTAAAGCGGTTGCGCATCCTTTCAGCCGTTCCTGCGTCAGGGGAGAAAACGAAGCGACGGCCTACTGGCGTGACGTCGGCACTGTGGATGCCTTCTGGCAGGCGAACATCGACCTGACGGACTTTGACCCGGAGCTGGACCTTTATGACACGGAATGGCCGATCTGGACGTATTCGGAACTGACCGCGCCGGCCAAATTCATTCACAATGAGGAAGGCCGGCGGGGCTCGGCTGTGTCGTCGATGGTCTCGGGCGGGTGCATCATTTCTGGCTCCACCCTGGAGCGTTGCCTGCTTTTCACCGGGGTACAGACCCACTCGTTCAGCCAGCTGAACGGGGTGGTTGCGATGCCCTACGCGGTGATCAACAGGAACGCGCGGCTGACAAATGTGGTGGTAGACCGGGGGGTCGAAATCCCGCAGGGGCTGGTTGTGGGAGAGGACGCGGAACTGGATGCACAACGGTTCCGGCGCACCGACAACGGAATCTGCCTCATCACGCAGCCGATGATCGACAAGCTGGACCACTGACTGCATGAAAATACTCTTCGTCGCCTCAGAATGCGCGCCGTTTGTGAAGACCGGCGGTCTGGCTGATGTCATTGGTGCCGTGCCAAAATCGCTGAAAGCGCATGGCGCGGAGGCGCGCGTGATGCTGCCGGTCTATCCGGCCCTGCGGCCCCTCGCGGACAAGGCACGGGAAGTCTGGCAGGACGCTGATCTGATGGGCGGTGATGCACGGCTGCTGGCCTGTCGTGCCGAAGGAATTGACCTTCTGCTGCTGGATGCCCCCCACCTTTTCGACCGGGCCGGCGCTATCTATCTCGGGCCGGATGGCCGGGATTGGCCGGACAACGCGGAACGGTTCGCCGGTCTGTCCCGCGCAGCAGCAGCTGTCGGAACGGGGGCGCTGAAGGACTGGACGCCTGATCTGGTGCATATGCATGACTGGCAGGCCGGTCTGGTGCCCGCATATATGAGCCAGATCAGCAACCAGCCACCGCCGACTGTGATGACGATCCACAACATCGCATTCCAGGGACTGTTCGATCGCCGGGTCATGAAAAAGCTGGGCCTTGCGTCCCGACATTACACCCGTGACGGCGCGGAATTCTGGGGTCAGCTTGGGTTTCTCAAGGCCGGTCTTGCGATGGCCGACCGGATTACCACCGTCAGCCCGACATACGCCCGCGAACTGATGCTGCCCGAATTCGGGATGGGGCTCGAAGGGCTGATGCGGCACCGCCGGGATGACCTGACCGGTATCCTCAACGGGATTGATACGGACGTCTGGGATCCCGCAAATGACCCCCATATTGCCGCGCCGTATTCCGCGCGGGGGCTCAAGGGCAAACAGAAAAACCAGCGGGCGCTGATGAAACGCTTTGGCCTCCGGGACGGGGACGGACCGCTCTTTTGTGTGATAAGCAGGCTGACCACACAAAAGGGTCTCGATCTGCTTCTTGAGGCGCTGCCACGGCTGGTGTCCAATGGCGGTCGTCTGGCGCTGCTTGGCAGTGGAGAACGCGGTCTCGAAACCGGGTTTGCGGCGGCGGCGCATAAATGGCCAGGTTCAGTCGGCACCGTCATCGGTTATGATGAGCCGCTGTCGCATCTGATACAGGCAGGCAGCGATGCTATTCTGATCCCGTCCCGGTTTGAGCCCTGTGGCCTGACGCAGCTTTATGGTCTGCGCTATGGCACCCTGCCGGTGGTCGCCCGGACGGGGGGGCTGGCAGATACGGTGATTGACGCCAACGAGGCCGCAATGGCGGCAGGCGTGGCAACGGGCGTTCAGTTTGCACCGGTGACCACTGCCGCGCTCGAAGATGCAATCGCGCGCACCTGTGACCTTTACAGGCAACCGGCTGTCTGGACTGCGATGATGCGGCGGGCCATGAAACACCCTGTTGGCTGGGACACAGCGGCGGGTCAGTACATGGCGCTCTACTGTAGTCTCGCAGGCAGCGACTGACGTGCCGGACCGGGTCATGGCGTTTCATATCACCGAGGGTGCGCCGCATCCCATGGGCGCGGTCCCGCGGGACGATGGCGTCAACTTTGCCGTCTTCTCTGCACACGCCCACCGGATCGAGCTTTGCCTGTTTGCGGCCGATGGGTCCGGCGAGACGCAGCGGCTGGTGCTGCCCGAACGGACGGGCGACGTCTGGCACGGCTTTGTTCCCGGACTGAAGGCGGGGTCGCTTTATGGTTACCGGGTGCATGGTCCATATGCGCCTGCAGAAGGCCACCGGTTCAATCCGCACAAGCTTCTGATGGACCCGTACACGCGCGAACTGCACGGCGCGTGGCAGAACGGCCCCGCGCTCCTGGGCTACAGGGCGGATGCTGTGGACGAGGACCTTTCCTTTGACACGGCGGATTCAGCACCCTTTGTGCCGAAATCTGTCGTGCCGGAGCAGGCTCTTTTCTGTCTGGATGAACCGCGGCTGAACCTGCCGTGGGATGAAACACTGATCTATGAGGCCCACGTCAAAGGGCTGACCCAACTGCACCCGGATGTGCATCAGGCCGTGCGCGGCACCTATGATGGTCTGGCCAGCGATGCGGTGATCGATCACCTGCAGCGTCTCGGCATCACCGCAATCGAACTGTTGCCGGTGCACGCTTTTCTCAATGACGCTTTTTTACTGCGCAAGGGGCTGACAAATTACTGGGGCTACAACACAGCGGGCTTTTTCGCGCCGGAGCCGCGTTATTTTGGACCGGCCGGTTTTGCCGGGTTCCGGCAGATGGTCCGCCGGTTTCACGCGGCGGGCATCGAGGTCATCCTCGATGTGGTCTACAACCACACCGCCGAAGGTGACCAGCGCGGGCCGACAATTTCTTTCCGCGGCCTCGACAATGCGTCGTATTACCGGCTCCGTCACGGAGACCGGCGGCACTACGTAAATGATACAGGCACCGGCAATACGGTGAACGTCTCCAATCCGCATGTGCTGCAGATGGTGATGGACAGCCTGCGCTTCTGGGCAGGCAACATGGGTGTCGACGGGTTCCGGTTTGATCTGGGCACCACTCTGGGCCGCGAGGATCACGGATTTGATCCCGAGGGCGGCTTTTTCGATGCGCTGCGTCAGGATCCGGTGCTTGCCGGTGTCAAACTGATTGCCGAGCCCTGGGACATCGGTCCCGGTGGGTATAACCTCGGCGGATTTCCCGCACCTTTCGCCGAATGGAATGACACCTGGCGCGACACGACGCGGCGGTTCTGGAAAAAGATCTGCACGCAGGGCAGGAGCTTGGCGCGCGCCTGACAGGGTCAGCCGATCGTTTTGATCACAGCGGCCGCAAGGTCTGGAGCACGGTGAACTTTCTTGCTGCCCACGACGGTTTTACGCTGGCGGATGTCAGCGCCTATAATGATCGTCATAATGAGGCCAACGGCGAAGACAACCGCGATGGTCATCACAGCAATCATTCCGACAACTGCGGCATTGAAGGGCCGACAGATGACGCGGACATCCTCGCGCGCCGCCGCCTGCGGCAGCGTAATATGCTCGCGACCCTGTTTCTGTCGCAGGGGACGCCGATGCTGCTGGCGGGCGACGAAGCAGGACATTCCCAGATGGGCAATAACAATGCCTATTGTCAGGACAACGAAACGACCTGGATTAACTGGGCAGGCGCCGACGCGGAACTGATGCGATTCGTCAAAGAGCTGTCGGCCTTTCGCCGCGCGCACCCCGTTCTGCGCCAGAGCCGTTTCCTGCATGGTGAAACGCGGGCGTCAGACGGGCGGCCTGACATCACCTGGCATGATGCCGGGGCCAGAGCGCTGAACTGGCGCGATCCCTGCCTATCTGCCATTTGTGTCATGCTGCGCGGCGCTGCGGGTGGTCCGCATGACCGGAACAGCCGCGACACGGTGCATGTGGCGATGATCAACAGTGATGAAGAAATCAAAATTTCTCTGCCGTCGCTGCCGGAGGGCCTCGTCTGGCATCGCGGAATTGACACCCGATGGCCTGATGTAGCGCACGATGCCAGCGCAGGCGGGCGTGAGTTTACAGTGCATGGGCCCGTTGTTCTCGCGCATTATGCGGCGCCGGAGACGGCACCGTGACGGCGGACGGGCAGCTGCGGGAACTTGCTGCATCCGCAGGAATTTTCCCGGACTTCAAGGACCTGGAGGGTGAGGTCCGTGCAACGGGTCCGGAAACTCAGCGCGCCCTGTTGCGCGCCTGTGGCATTGCCGCAGAGACGCCGGGCGAAGTAGCTGACAGCCTTGCGGCGGTTCGGGCCGCATCTGATACAGCCTGGTTGCCACGCGATGTTTTCGCGACCAGCGGTAAACCTCAGCGTCTTACCGCAAAGACCGATTGCGACTGGTGTATTCTGGCGGACGGGTCCGGCGACGTTCTTGCCCAGGGGAGCACCCGTGACCTGACACTGCAACTGCCTGCACTGCCGTCGGGCGTTCACCGGCTGCGCCTGGAAAAGGGTGCATCGGTCCAGGAGGTGAGCCTGCTGGTCAGTCCCAGGCTGACACCATCGCTGCAGCAGACGGGTGCAGGCGACAAAACATGGGGTGTTGTTGCGGCCCTCTACGGCCTGCATTCACGCGAAAACACCGGGCCCGGCTCCTACCGCGAACTTGGTACACTGGCATCCGCGCTGGGCGGGCAGGGGGCGGCCTTTCTGGGCATCAATCCGGTGCATGCGCCGGGCTGGGCGGACAAGGAGACGATCTCGCCGTATTCGCCCGGCCACCGCGGGTTCCTGAACACCGGACATATTGCGGTCTCCGCTGATCACCCGCACGTGCTGCAGGGAGACCTGCTCGACTACGCCGCGCGCCGGCCACTGCACGATGCTGCGCTGGAAGCTGCAGCGCAGACGTTCTTTAAAGACGGAAAGGGGTCTGAACAGCAGGCGTTCGACGCATTCTGTTCGGCAGGTGGGGCAGCACTGCGCGACTTTGCGCGGTTTGAGACGCTGAGTGAAAAACACGGGGCTGACTGGCGTCGCTGGCCCGCTCTTCTGCAAAGCCCGTCCGGCACCAGCAGCAGTGCTGACCCTGAGCGTGACAGGTTCCACATGTGGCTGCAGTGGACCGCTGACTGCCAGTTGCGCGCAGCACAGCAGGCGGGGCTGTCTGCGGGCATGCCGGTGGGGCTGTATCTCGACCTGGCTGTCGGCGCGCGGCGCGGTGGGGCCGAGGCCTGGGCGGCTCAGGACGCCATTGCCAGGGGAGTGTCCATTGGCGCGCCCCCGGACCATCTGAGCCCCGCGGGGCAGAACTGGAAGCTGACCGGCTATGCGCCAACCGGCCTGCAGGCCACGCGTTACGATGCGTTCCGCCAGGTGCTTGCCGCCACAATGCGGCACTGCGGCCTCATGCGTATCGACCATGTGCTGGGCCTGAACCGCAGTTACTGGATCCCGGATGACGGCAGCCCGGGCGGATATATCCGGCAACCCTTCCGCGCGCTGATGGCCGTGATCGCGATCGAGGCTGAACGCGCCGGCACTGTCATCGTCGGTGAAGACCTTGGGCTCGTGCCGCCAGGCTTTCGCGAGGAGATGCGGTCGCGTGGGCTTTATGGCTATACCGTTCTGCAGTTTGAAAAAACACGCAACGGTCGGTTCAGACGGCCGGCGCGCCTGCAACCGCAGACGCTTGCCTGTTTCGGAACGCATGATACGCCCACACTGCGCGGATACCTCGAGGGGCAGGACATCCGGTGGTGGGAAAAACTGGGGTGGATCGACAGAGATGCACGCGCTGCCGCAGAACAGCAGCGGGCGGCGTATATCGCCACGCTGCCCGGCGTTCCGGCGCGTACGTCGCCCGAAACAGGTGCGGAGCGGGCACGGGATGGCATCCACCGCGCACTGGCAGGTGGGGCCTCCGCGATGGTTGCGGTGCAGCTGGATGATGTGCTGAATATACCTCAGGCGCAGAACCTGCCCGGAACCGTCTCGGAACATCCCAACTGGCGCAGGCGTTACCCTGTTGATGTAGAAAGCCTTGCCGGAAACGCCGGACTGGCAAAAACCGCGCAGATCATGGCCCAGGCGGGCCGGTCCGCGGGACCAGAAGACACAAGAAAGGATAACTGATGCAGATCGTTACCGTCTCCAAAGGCCCGTTTGAGGGGCAAAAACCCGGGACATCCGGGCTGCGCAAGAAAACCCGCGTTTTCATGGAGCCGGGGTATCTGGAGTGTTTTGTCCAGTCGGTTTTCAACGCCATCGGTGGCGCGCAGGGCAAGAGTTTTGTCGTCGGTGGGGACGGGCGGTACTACAACCGCGAGGCTATCCAGAGCATTCTGAGAATGGCCGCCGCGAACGGGGCTGCACGCGTGATCGTGGGACAGGGTGGCCTGCTGTCGACACCTGCGGTGTCTAACCTGATCCGGCAGCGTGGCACCGACGGTGGTCTGGTCCTGTCGGCCAGTCACAACCCCGGTGGGATCGATGCGGATTTCGGCATCAAATACAATATCTCGAACGGCGGCCCTGCGCCCGAGAATATCACGGCCGGAATTTTTGAGCAGACGCGGTCGATTTCTTCCTATGCCACGCTCGACACCCCGGATATCGATCTGAGCACAGTGGGCCCGGCGTCGCTGGGCGGTATGGTGGTCGAGGTGGTGGATCCGGTAACGGAGTACCAGGCGCTGATGGAAACCCTGTTTGACTTTGACCGGATCGCCGGCCTTTTCAAAGGGGGTTTCACCCTGAGGTTCGATGCGATGCATGCGGTTACCGGTCCCTATGCCAAAGCCATTCTTGAGGACCGTCTGGGTGCGCCGGCAGGGTCTGTTGTGAATGCAGTGCCCAGTGAGGATTTCGGTGGTGGGCATCCGGACCCCAATCCGGTCTGGGCCAAAGAACTGATGGACCTGATGATGTCCGATGCGGCCCCGGATTTCGGCGCGGCATCGGACGGGGACGGGGACCGTAATATGATCGTCGGTCGCGGGGTCTATGTGACGCCCTCAGACAGCCTGGCGGTGCTGGCAGCCAATGCGCATCTGGCCCCGGGTTACCGTGCGGGTCTGGCCGGTGTTGCCCGGTCCATGCCGACCAGTGGCGCGAGCGACCGGGTGGCCGCGAAGCTGGGCATCAACAGTTTTGAGACGCCGACCGGATGGAAATTCTTTGGCAATCTTCTGGACGCGGGCAAGGTCACGCTCTGCGGTGAGGAAAGCGCCGGAACCGGCTCAGACCACGTTCGCGAAAAAGATGGCCTCTGGGCGGTTCTGCTGTGGCTCAACATTCTGGCAGAGGCCGGGCGGTCCGTAGAGCAGATCCTGACGGATCACTGGGCGGAGTTCGGGCGGAACTACTATTCCCGCCATGACTATGAGGCCGTGCCAACGGAAGCCGCTCAGGCTGTAATGGACCGGGTTTCGCAGCGTCTTGGCGATCTTCCGGGCACTGTTGCGGCGGGCCAGACGGTCAGTGCGGCGGACAGCTTTGCCTATCATGATCCGGTTGATGGCTCGGTCAGTGAAAACCAGGGGCTGCGGGTCTCCTTTGAGGGTGGCGGGCGTGCAGTGCTGCGACTGTCCGGCACCGGAACCGAAGGGGCCACTCTGCGCGTCTATCTCGAACAATACGCCGACCCTCAGGCGGATCACGGGCTGGACGCTGAAACGGCCCTGGCCGGTGTGCGGGACGCGCTTCTGGAGATCGCTGATCTTGGCACTCTCATCGGCCGGACAGAGCCGGACGTGAGAACCTGACCCTACAACCAGACCGCGGCCGGAACATCGGTTCCGGACTGCATTCCATACCGGGCTAAACCATGCGCGCGTTTATCTTTGCAGCTTCCCTGATCTTCGGCTCCACCGCTTGGGCCGGTCCGCCGGACCCCGTCGTGGACGCAGACTATACGCCCGTGGATATGGATCAGGTCCGGCTGGGTCAGATGCTGTTTTATGACCCCATCCTGTCGGGCAACCGGAATATTTCCTGTGCCACCTGCCATCATCCGAAGTTTGGCACCGGTGACGGTGTTGCCCTGTCGCTTGGCGAAGGTGGCAGGGGCCTGGGCCCGGACCGTGTTGCGGACCCGGACAATCTGCCTGAACAGCGCATCCCGCGGAATGCGCCGGCTCTGTTCAATCTGGGGGCGCATGAATTCACCGTGCTGTTTCACGATGGCCGGATCGAAAAAGACGCATCCAAACCGGGTGGTATCCGTACGCCCATAGGTGCCGAGATGAACCAGGGCTTCGCCAGCCTGCTGTCGGCACAGACGATGTTCCCGGTGCTCAGCGCGGATGAAATGGCGGGACACTACAGTGAGAACGCCATCAGCAAGGCGGTGCGCCAGGGACGCATTACCGGACCTGGCGGCGCATGGGATCTGCTGAGCCGGCGGGTGCTGGAGACACCGGGATACGCACCGCTGATTGAGGCGGCTTTCCCGGACCGGGACGCGTTTGGGTTTACAGATATCTCTGATGCGGTTGCAGCCTTCATGGCCTTTGAATGGCGGTCCGATACCAGCCCGTTCGACGCATATCTGCGCGGTGAGGCGCCGCTGGAAGCCAACGCCGCTGCTGGGATGGCGCTCTTTTACGGTGAGGCGCAGTGCGCGACCTGTCACAGCGGGAAATTCCAGACCGATCACCGCTTTCACGCCATGGGCGTTCCGCAGTTTGGTCCCGGCAAGGCTGCGCGGTTTGAACGCCATGTGCGGGACACAGGCCGGATGCGTGTGACCGGGCGTGAGAGTGATGCCTACGCTTTCCGAACACCATCATTGCGGAACGTTGCGGCCACAGGGCCCTGGGGGCACACGGGAAGTCATGCAAATCTGGCAGCCTTTATTGCCGATCATGCGGATCCGGTGGCGGCTGTCGACCGGTTTGATCCCGCAACAGTTCAGCTGCCCCTGCTCGCAGGTGTTGATGACTGGCGTCACCACAATGACCCCGGTGAACAGGCCCTCCTGAAAGCTGCAATTGATGCCACTCCGGTACGTCTGGAAGAGCAGGAAATCGCAGAACTCACGGCTTTTCTTGAAAGCCTGACGGATGTTGCGGCGATCGAGGGACGTCTTGGTATTCCGGCATCAGTTCCCAGCGGGCTGCCGGTGGACCGTTAAGGCTGCAGCAGGATGCGGCTGTTTGCCCGTGCCTCGTGCCGGGTCTCAGCACCGTCCGGCCATGTGACAGTGACTGTTGCGCTGGTCGCGGCACTCAGCCCAAAGTGCAGTGGTCCCGTCTGCCCCCCTCCGTGCCCGCCGCCTACCGTTACCTCCTGCATCTGACGCCGGTCTGCGGTTTGAACGCTCACCAGGGCCGACACCGCCCGCGTGTTGGGGGCAGGCGCGCGCAGTTCGATCCGGAGCCAGTTGCCCGTGTCCGATGTCACGTTGCGGTAAAGCTCCATCGGAGCCCGCCGGTTCACAACCACAAGATCAAGCCGCCCGTCGTCATCAAGATCGGCCAGCGCGGCCCCGCGCGATCTGGCCGTTGTCGCGACCCCGGCCGCAACGGAAACTTCTTCAAAACTGCCATCTGTCTTCTGGCGCAGCAGGCTGTTCGGGTCCTCCATCGCAAGGCCTGGCATCTGATCGACGTTGCCTTTGGCGATAAACAGGTCCGCAAGACCATCGTTGTCGACATCGCCGAACTCTGCGTGCCAGCCGGTGGACGGCCGGCCATCGTCACCGATGTGGGGGCGCTGCGCATAGGTGCCCAGTGAATAGGGGGCCGCCTGATAGGTGCCGTCTGGTCCGGCAATCTGCATCAGTTGATCACCCATTGACGTTAGCATCACCTCGGACACACCGTCGCCGGTGATGTCCCGGCTTGCGATCCCCATGCCCCAGAGCTGGACATCCTCCCATCCATCTTCAGGTCCCAGAAACCTGTTCTCAGCCAGGTCAAACATCTGTTCTTTTCCACCGCGGACATAATAATGCCGGTCGTTCGAAAGCCGCAGGCGGGTTTTCCCGGTGGCATCCCGCGCAAACAGCGCAGACAGCGCACAGAAACCCGGGCTCAGGTCTGATGCCGCAAAGGCGTTTCCATCCCATCGGTGAAGACGGTTATCATCGCAGGCTTCAAAAGGGCCATCCGGGTCATCCCGATCGACATAATTGCCGATGGCCAGAACCGGCCCTTCGTCTGTCCATGTGGCCGAAAAGGACGTCGACCAGGCGTCTCCCCCGTCAAACCCCAGAAGATCATTCGCCGGTGTGAAGCCGCAGTCACCATCGCCACGCAGTAACTGGTTTTCGCCAACGCGCAGCACCATGAGGTCCAGGTGTCCGTCACCATCAGCATCAAGAGGCCAGGCTCCTGTCACCCCTGTCATGTCGGGCAGCGGCGCGGTGTCGAACGTCATGCTCCCGCGGTTCAGGAACAGACGGGCAGGGGCTGTCCCACCGGCTGCCAGCAGTTCAGGCAGTGCGTCCCCATTGCAGTCAAAGACCGCGACGCCGCCCCCCACGAAATGCTCCCAGCCGCCGGAATACACATGTTCCGGTAATGCGCCCGAGTGGTTCTCAAAGATGACATCTGCTGATGCCGCCTGCGCACAAAGCAAAAGTGCTGCGACCCTCATGCGTGGCCCTCGGCCATCGTGTCCGCAACCTCTGACAGGGCCAGCGCTGCCGCGCCGTGAGCCCACATCAGGTCACCCCAGGCGTGGATTTCGACCTGTTGCGGTGCGTCCTCTGGCCTGTTCAGCGCCAGCTGGTGCATTTCGCGCATAACGTCGTCGGCATAGAGGTAGTCATACTGCATACGCTCGCCGGCCAGGATGATGAGCGAAGGGTCAAAGATGTTCACAACATTCGCAAGGCCGAGGGCGAGAAACCGGCCTGCACGGCGAAAGATGATGCGGGCGGCCTCATTGCCGGCTTTGGCCTGTTCGAAAAGCCGCGCGAGCATCACATCCGCGCCCAGTGTCGCGTCGGGCATGGCGTCGAGCGCTGTTGAGGCCTCACGGACGAGGGCATAATCGGCCACGTAAGCTTCCAGCATCCGCGCTGACCACACTGGCACAGCGCGCCGTCAAGCTGCACCTTTGTATGGCCGAGCTCCATACCCAGCGACCCGGCACCGCGGTAAAGACGGTGGTTGATGACGAGGCCCATGCCGACGCCCTGTTCAATGGTGACAACAGCAAAGTCGGCCATGGCACGCCCCTTGCCGAACCAGAGCTCGGCCAGCGTGACGAGGTTGGCGTCGTTGTCGACGGCAACAGGCACGCCGAAAAGGTCTTCGGCCAGTGTCCGCAGCGGCCTGTCGGTTTCCGTCAGCAGGGGGGACCACACCATGCGGCCTGTGCTGTATTCGATCATCCCGGGCATGCCGAGCCCGATACAGGCGATGTCAGCCCGCTCCAGACCGGCTTTCTGCAACAGCGCATCCAGCACCCGTCCGGTTTCATCCAGTACCTGATCCAGTGTGCGCCGCCGCTGATCCGTCTCAAGACTGAACTCTGCTTTGGGTTCTCCGGCTGCATCCACGAGAAGCGCTGTATGGCGCGTCCTCGACAGCTTGATGCCGACCACATAACCGGCTTCCGGGTTCACAGACAGGGCCACGGGCGGACGGCCGCGGGTTGTGGCCCGGCTGCTGTCCGGGTTCTCCAGCAGGAGGCCCAGGTCCATCAGTTCACCGACAACCGTGGTAACGGAGGCCGGGCTGACCCTGAGCTGCTTTGCAACATCAATACGCGGGATCTGCCCTGCGGAGCGGACGCATTCGAACACACGGTGCCGCAGACTGCTGGACGGGGCTTCCGATTCGGGTCGGATCGGTCCGCATCCTGTGGGCGCATCCGGATCAGCACCCTGCATCAGTTCCACATTCATTTATTTAGCCCCTCAAAAATTAAAACCGGATTTCCCCGTATTTTCGGGGTTTTCAAACAATCCAGACGCAGTTCGCACAAGAATTTTGCACGATTTGCACAAATTTATTTTGACAGCTGAATTAAAACAGTCAATCTTTATTGCCATGCCAAATCAAAGAAACGGCATCAACAGACACTGAGATGTCCCTTGGGAGGATAGAATGAAAAAAATCGCAATTATGGGAGTCGTCCTGTCGGCTGCTCTGTCCACGACCGCGCTGGCAGATGGCCACTCGATGACGGTCGGCGTCAGCTGGTCGAACTTCCAGGAAGAGCGCTGGAAGACTGACGAAGCAGCCATCAAGGCCGCTCTCGAAGCTGCTGGCGCAGCATATGTTTCCGCGGACGCGCAAAGCTCCTCTGCCAAGCAGCTGTCCGACGTTGAAAGCCTGATCGCGCAGGGCGTTGACGCCCTGATCATCCTGGCACAGGACGCCGCCGCCATCGGCCCGGCCGTGCAGGCAGCCGCAGACGAAGGTATTCCGGTTGTCGGCTATGACCGCCTGATCGAAGACCCGCGCGCTTTCTACCTGACATTTGACAACGTCGAAGTCGGCCGCATGCAGGCCCGTGCCGTGCTCGAAGCACTGCCCGAAGGCAACTACGTGATGATCAAAGGCTCCCCCACCGACCCGAACGCAGACTTCCTGCGCGGTGGTCAGCAGGAAGTCCTGCAGGACGCCATTGATGCGGGCAAGATCAACATCGTTGCCGAAGCCTACACGGACGGCTGGCTGCCCGCCAACGCACAGCGCAACATGGAACAGATCCTGACCGCGAACGACAACAATGTTGATGCGGTTGTCGCGTCCAATGACGGTACAGCGGGTGGTGTTGTTGCAGCACTGACGGCGCAGGGTATGGAAGGCATTCCGGTATCCGGTCAGGACGGCGATCATGCTGCTCTGAACCGCGTGGCCAAAGGCACCCAGACCGTGTCTGTCTGGAAAGACGCGCGTGATCTCGGCAAAGCTGCTGCAGAAATCGCGGTTGAGCTGGCTAACGGCACCGAAATGTCCGCAGTAGGCGACGCTCAGGAGTGGACGTCCCCGGGCGGCACCAAAATGACAGCACGTTTCCTGGCACCAGTGCCGGTGACAGCTGCAAACCTGTCCGCAGTGGTTGATGCGGGCTGGATCACACAGGAAGCACTCTGCCAGGGCGTCTCCGGCGGCCCGGCTCCCTGTAACTAAAACTCCCTGAAAACCGGCGGGTCCCTGATGTGGGGCCCGCCCTCTATGTAATGCTCCGCCGGTCCGGCGCGGGCGAACACCCTTTTTTACCCCGGAGCGCGCCATGACGGATGTATCCGCACCACAGGTAAAGAAACGCACAGGCTTTCAGGCACTGGAGGTCGATACGCGGCTTCTGGGCATGATCGGCGCGTTTCTGGTCATTTGTATCTGCTTTAACGTACTGACCGAAGGGCGGTTCCTGACGCCCCGGAACATCTTTAACCTGACGATCCAGACCGTAAGCGTCGCCATCATGGCAACCGGCATGGTCTTTGTCATCGTGACACGGCATATTGATCTTGCCGTGGGCGCGTTGCTGGCGACCTGCTCAGCATTCATGGCGATGTTGCAGACACGCTATCTGCCGGACGCTTTCGGCCTTGGTCTCGGCCATCCGCTGACGCCGTGGATCACCATTGCCGCAGGTCTTTTTCTGGGCGCTGTTATCGGTGCGTTTCAGGGCTGGCTTGTAGGCTATCTGGCGATCCCCGCGTTCATTGTGACCCTCGGTGGTCTGCTCGTCTGGCGCAACGTGGCCTGGTATCAGACCAATGGACAGACAATCGGACCGCTCGACCCGACATTCATGAAGTTCGGTGGCATCAACGGTACACTGGGCGAAACCTGGAGCTGGATCTTTGGACTGGTGGCAGTGGTCTGGGCGCTCTGGGCGCTGTGGTCTGCACGGCGGGCTAAAATCTCACACGGCTTTCCGGTCAAACCGGCCTGGGCCGAGGCCACCATTGCCGGAATTATCGCCGCAGGCATCCTTGGTTTTATTGCCATCCTGAACGCTTACCAGATCCCGGAGCGTCGCCTGCAGCGCATGTTCGAAGCGCGCGGAGAGACGATGCCGGAGGGCTTCACGGCGGCATATGGTCTGCCTTTGTCGGTTCTGCTGCTGATCGCCGTGGCGGTTGCCATGACACTCATAGCCCGCAGGACACGACTGGGTCGCTATATCTTTGCGACGGGCGGTAACCCCGATGCGGCTGAGCTCTCGGGCATCAACACGCGCATGCTGACGGTCAAGATTTTCGCACTGATGGGCTTTCTGTGTGCGCTGTCCGCGGTTGTCGCGTCAGCCCGCCTGACGAACCACTCCAACGATATCGGCACGCTTGATGAACTGCGAGTGATTGCGGCGGCCGTGATCGGGGGGACCGCGCTGGCCGGTGGCATCGGTACAATCTACGGCGCGATCCTTGGCGCGCTGATCATGCAGTCGCTGCAATCAGGCATGGCCATGGTCGGCGTTGACGCGCCCCTGCAGAACATCGTTGTCGGCACCGTACTGGTGGCGGCGGTCCTGATCGATACGATCTACCGTAAAAAGACAGGAGGCCGCTGATGGCACCCCTTTGCGAAATGCGCGACATCTCGATCTCCTTTGGTGGTGTGCGCGCGGTGGACGGTGTGTCCATTCACGTAAACCCCGGTGAAGTTGTTGGCCTGCTGGGGCACAACGGCGCTGGAAAATCCACGTTAATCAAGATCCTGTCCGGTGCTTACAAAGCGGACAGCGGCGAGATCTACGTCGAAGGTGAGCGGGCGCATATCGCCAGCCCGCGCGACGCCCGCCGCTACAACATCGAGACGATTTACCAGACACTCGCGCTTGCGGACAATCTAGATGCGGCCTCGAACCTGTTTCTGGGACGGGAACTGACCAACTGGATGGGGTTTGTTGACGACGACAAGATGGAGGCGGAGACACGCAAGATCATGGCGCGTCTCAACCCCAATTTCCGTAAGCTCAAAGAGCCTGTATCTGCTCTGTCCGGGGGGCAACGGCAATCCGTTGCGATTGCAAGGGCGGTATATTTCAACGCCAAAATCCTGATCATGGACGAACCGACGGCTGCATTGGGCGTGCATGAAACCCAGATGGTGGCCGAACTCATTCAGGAGCTCAAAAAGCAGGGGCTCGGTATCTTCCTGATCAGCCATGATACCCGCGAGATGCTGGAACTCTGTGACCGGGTCTCCGTAATGAAGAACGGGCGTCTGATCGGCACCGAACGGGTCGAGGACGTGACGGAAGATGACATTCTGAGTATGATCATCATGGGTAAGAAACCGGACAAGGCAGCCTGAGCAATGTATCTGGGGCTTGATCTCGGCACGTCGGGGCTGAAGGGCGTTCTGACGGACGACGCGCAGAACGTGACAGGGGAGGCGACTGCACCGCTGACGGTGCAGCGGCCTCATGACGGCTGGTCAGAACAGAACCCTGCGGACTGGCTGGCAGCGACCGAAAACGTCGTTGCGGAGCTGGGAAAGGATCATGATCTTTCTGCCGTGCGTGGTATCGGGATCAGCGGGCAGATGCATGGCGCTACGCTGCTGGATGATGCGGGGGATGTTCTGCGTCCCTGTATGCTGTGGAATGACACACGCAGTCATGCCGAAGCAGCAGCCCTGGACGCCGATCCGCAGTGGCGGCAAATCTCCGGCAATATTGTCTTTCCGGGTTTTACCGCTCCAAAGGTGGCATGGGTCTTTGCAAATGAGCCTGAGATCTTTGCAAAGTGTTCTAAGGTTTTGCTGCCTAAGGATTATCTCCGGTACTGGCTGACAGGCGATGCGGTATCGGAAATGTCGGACGCGGCCGGAACCAGCTGGCTGGACACCGGTGCCCGTGATTGGTCTGACGCGCTGCTGGCGGCGTCGGGTCTTACGCGGGACCACATGCCGCGGCTCGTTGAGGGCTCTGAGCCTTCTGGCACGCTGCGCGCGGATCTGGCACAGCGCTGGGGCATGCGGTCAGACGTTGTCCTCGCCGGCGGTGCTGGTGACAATGCCGCCGCTGCTGTGGGTATGGGCGTTGTCCGGCCGGGGCAGGCTTTTCTGTCGCTGGGGACGTCGGGCGTTTTGTTTGCGGCCAGCAGTGCGTACCAGCCCGATGCGCCGAGCGCGGTACACACATTTTGTCACGCGCTGCCGGATCTGTGGCACCAGATGGGCGTCATCCTGGCCTGCACGGACTCGCTGAACTGGTATGCGGGACTTGTGGGCTCTGATGCGGCGGCGCTGACCACTGGTCTGGGCGGCCTGCAGGCGCCGTCACAGACGCTTTTCCTGCCCTATCTCGGAGGCGAAAGGACACCGCATAACGATGCCGCGGCCCGCGGGGCCTTTCTGGGTCTTGGCCATGCCACGGATACCGCTGCGGGGACACGCGCCGTACTCGAAGGCGTGAGTTTTGCTTTTGCCGATTGCCTTGACGCGCTGCGTTCAACCGGAACAACCATCGACAGCCTGGTCGCCGTAGGGGGTGGCAGCCGTTCAGATTACTGGCTGCAGGCGCTCGCCACCGCTCTGAACATGCCAATAGACGTCCCCGAAGCCGGCGACTTTGGTGGCGCATTCGGTGCCGCGCGCCTGGCACAGATGGCCGTAACCGGTGGAGGTGCCGAGCTTGCCACGCCGCCCCGGACAGAACGAACAATTGAGCCGGATAACGCTCTTCTCGACGCGTTTTCAGCGGGACATGCCCGCTACCGCGCCGCATACAATGCCCTGAAGGAGGCCCTATGACAGATTTTTTCGCCGGAACAGAACCGCTCCGCTATGCACCGGACGCGCCGGCTGATCAGCTGGTCTTCCGCCACTACAACCCTGATGAGATCGTCGCGGGCAAAACAATGTCAGAGCACCTGCGTTTTGCTATCGCCTGGTGGCACAGCTTTGCCTGGCCGGGTGGTGACCCGTTCGGCGGGCAGACCTTTGACCGCCCATGGTTTGGGGACACAATGGACCTGGCGCGTCTCAAGGCCGATGTGGCTTTCGAAATGTTCGCGCTTCTGGGTCAGCCGTTTTATTGTTTCCACGACGCAGATATCCGTCCGGAAGGCGCGGATTTTTCCGAAAACACCCGTAATCTCAATGAAATAGCCGACTATCTTGAAGAGAAAATGGCTGCTGGTGGTCCGCGTCTTCTCTGGGGGACGGCGAACCTGTTCTCGCACCGTCGTTTCATGGCAGGCGCTGCAACCAACCCGGACCCTGAGGTTTTTGCATGGTCTGCTGCGACCATCAAATCCTGTATGGACGTCACGCATCGCCTCGGCGGCGAAAACTACGTGCTGTGGGGTGGGCGTGAAGGGTATGAAACGCTGCTGAACACCGATCTGGCACAGGAGCGTCAGCAGGCAGGCCGCATGCTGCAGATGGTCGTGGACTACAAACACAAGATTGGATTCAAGGGCGCGATACTGATTGAGCCCAAACCGCAGGAACCGACGAAACACCAGTACGACTACGATGTCGCAACGGTCTATGGCTTCCTCAAGGACTTCGGGCTCGAAAACGAAGTCAGAATGAACCTTGAGCAGGGGCATGCGATCCTGGCCGGCCACAGTTTTGAGCACGAACTGGCGATGGCCGCGTCTCTGGGCATCTTCGGATCGATTGATATGAACCGGAATGACTACCAGTCCGGCTGGGACACGGATCAGTTCCCGAATTCGGTGCCTGAGGTCGCACTTGCCTACTACGAGATCCTGAAAGCAGGCGGGTTCACCACCGGCGGGACCAACTTTGATGCCAAACTCCGGCGTCAGAGCCTCGACCCGGTTGACCTTATTGCCTCTCATGCAGGTGCAATGGATGTCTGCGCGCGTGGTCTGAAAGCAGCGGCCGCGATGCTTGAGGATGGCGGGCTTGAAGCCGCGCGAACAGAGCGTTATGCGGGTTGGCAGAGCGACCAGGCGCAAAGCTGGCTGACGTCAGAAAGTCTGGAAAGCATTTCCGCGACAGTCGCGGACCGGGGTATCAACCCGCAGCCCAGATCAGGGCGGCAGGAGATCCTTGAGAATTATGTAAACAGATTTGTCTGAAGGCGGGGCATATGGTTCTGATACTGGCGGATGTAGGGGGAACAAACGTACGTTTTGCGACAGCGCGAAACGGCGCAATTGATCCTGCGGGTGTACGCCGGTACCGCAATGACAACTACGCCAGTTTTGACGCGGCCCTGGAGGCCTATGTCGCCGAGGAAAAGGTCGATGGTGTTGAAGCACTGACGGTTGCGGTGGCCGGGCCGGTAAATGGCTCAAAGGCGCGGCTCACGAACCGCGGCTGGGATTTTGACACTGCTACAATGGCGCAGAAGCATCCTGGGGCGCCTGCTTTTTTACTCAATGATCTCAGCGCGCTGGGGTACGCTCTTGACAGTTTGGGTGAGGACGGAGCCGAGGTGGTCCTGGCTGCTCCGGCGACTGAAAAGGATCAGCGTTTGGTCGTGGGGGCTGGCACAGGTTTCAATGTAAGTCCGGTTCTGAATGCAGGCGGTCAGACGGTGTGCCTGCGGGCTGAAGCAGGATTGTGCAGCCTGCCGTCTCGCGTCCAGGCTATCCAGGAAGAGTATATTGGTGGACCCGCGGGCTGGGTGCGCTGTGCGGAGGATGCCGTGCGGGGACCTGGCCTTGCCGAGCTGCATGCAGCAGCGACCGGTACACCGCGCATTGACGCCAGTGATGTAATGGCGGCGGCCTCAGCCGGGGACAGTGACGCTCTTGCCTCGACCCTTGTGTATGCGCGCATGCTGGGTGCTTTTGTGCAGGATCTGCGCCTGCTTTATATGTCGGGCGGCGGCATTTATCTCGCCGGGTCCGTTGTGCGCGGTCTTCTGGCAAGCCCGGCACGCCAGACGTTCATTGAAACACTGCAGGAACAGCCCACGGTCAAGCAAACGATGCAGCCCGTGCCTGTGTCGGTCATCACGCAGGACGAGGCGGCCCTGCTGGGCTGTCTGGCATACGCTCAGTCAGTCGTCTGACGCGGCCACCATGCCACACCTGCGGGTGCAATGGTTTCTCCATTAAAGTCAACTGCTTCGGGCCCGTAGTTAAACGCAAACCGGTGGTGCCGGGTGTCCCGGATCCTCAGTCCATCCGGCATTGGTATCAGGTCGACATCCGCCTGAGCCGCCAGACCGGTAATGATCTCAGACCACAACCTGTCGTCCGGCCAGGCACCGAGGTAATGCGTCTGCCCGTCCGAGACCATAACCGGCGCTCCGCTATCGTCAGCGAGCGACACGGTCGCAGACCCTTCCAGCGTTTCGACCCAGCTTTGTACATTGCCGCGGTGGGCCACCGGACGGCTAATGCCGGGTGGCAGGCTCTCCGCTCTGGCAACGGTGATACCCAGCCCTGGAATGGCCGGTCCCATCGGGTCGGGAATGCGCAGCTCGTCAGTCACCGCATTTGTCCGCGGCCCCAGGAGAACGGTTCTGCCGCGCGCCGCGTCCATCAGAGCGGGTGGCACCGTGGCGAGACCCGGGATCAGGACCAGCGCGTAGCCTTCAAGCGAGGTCGCATCCGACGGCACAATATCAACCGACAGCCCCTGTTTACGCAGCGCCCGGTAAGCGTCGAGAACAAGGCGGAAGTAGCTGAAATCAGCACCCTGAGGCAGCGTCGCCCACGCCCATTCAGAGGGGTAATCAAAAACAAGCGCCACGCGGGCCTGCAGGATATCCGTGTCCGGCATCTGCTGCAGTTCACGTCCGACTTCGGCGGCTTCCTGTTCGCCCGGGGCCGGCTGGTTGTCAGGGCGGCGCAGACCAGCGTGCATCTGTTCCTGGGCAAAGGGGCCTGCCGCCAGCGGAAATAGCTGACGACCTCGGCACCATGGGCAAAGGCCTCCCACGACCACAGACGCACCATGCCGGGCAGGGGTGCCGGGTTGTAGGGCGCCCAGTTGACCGGTCCGGGCTGCTGCTCCATGACCCACCAGCGGTTCTCCCGCCCCAAAGCGCGGTACAGGTCATGATGAAACGCCTGCATGTCCGGATCCCCCTGGCGCAGGTAGCGCGCCTTGTGCTCTGCCGTGCCTTCGAGGCGGTCTGACAGGAAACCGATCGGATAGCTGTCCCAGCTGGCGATATCGATGGAGGCGCCAACGTCGAAGTGGTCAAAATCCAGAACGCGGCCCATGTAGTTGTGGACCAGCGGCGCATCGGTGCGGCCCCGCAGGGCGGCGACCTGGGCCTCATGCCAGCGCACCACCTGATCTGAACTGAACCGCCGGAACGCCAGCTCATGGCTCGGGTTCGGCTGGGTGACGGTCTGGTTCGGCAGGCCGATCTGGTTGAAATCGCTGTATTCCATGGACCAGAACACATTGCCCCAGGCCGTGTTCAGGGCGTCCACGGTGCCGTACCGTTCCGCAAGCCATGCCCGGAACGCGTCTCCGGCGGCGTCTGACCAGGACAGAACGGTATCATGGCACCCGTATTCATTGTCGATCTGCCAGGCGTGAATGCGCGGATCACGGCCGTAGCGGTCGCCCAGAACAGCGCATATGTCGGCTGCGGCCGCACGGTAGCCTTCGTGGCTGAAACAATAATGCCGCCGTGACCCAAAACCCCGCACATGGCCATGTGCATCCAGCGCGAACATGTCCGGGAAGCGCTCCGTCATCCAGACCGGGGGTGCAGGTCGGGGTGCCCAGGATCACCTTCAGACCCGCATCGCTCAGCACGGCGATGGCATCGTCCAGCCAGTCGAACACGAATTCACCGGGCTTGGGTTCGATGCGGCTCCAGGCGAACTCGCCGATGCGCACCCAGGAAATACCCGCAGCGACCATGTCGGCGGCATCCTGTTCCCACATTGTGCGGGGCCAGTGTTCGGGGTAGTAGCAGACGCCAAGGCTGCGTTTCATAGCAACAACACCTTCGGTTCGGGCAGGCCCTGGGCCACGCCGGTGATCTCAAATGTCTGACCATGCGCGTGTGCGTCAGTCAGGTCGCTGCGCGCAATACCCTGCATGGCGGAGGTCGCATAGAGTGTCGTCAGGTCAGGTCCGCCAAAAGCCGGGCAGGTGATGTGATCCGCGGGCAGGTCTACGGCGCGCTGAAAGGCCCCATTTCGGTAGGCCGTAACGCGCGCCGCGCCCCATTGCGCCACCCAGAGCGTCCCGTCCGCGTCTGTCACCGCGCCATCAGGTGCAAGGCCTTCGCCGGAAAGATCGAGCCAGAGCTGCGGCGCTCCGGCGGGCCATCCGCTGCGGTCCAGCGAGATCTGCATGATCTTTGCGGTTGCCGTGTCCGTGTAAAACGCATGGCCGCGATCCGGCGCAAAACAGATCGCGTTGGAGATGGTGATGTCACCCACAATGCGCCTCAGCTGTCCCTGATAGTAGCGATAGATTGACCCGGCACCCGGTTCTGCGTTGCGCCCCATCGTCCCGATCCAGAACCCGCCCCAAGGATCAGCGCGCCCGTCATTGGATCGCGTGACACTGTTGCCGGCCTCAAGCGGGCAGAGCTGTCTGCGGCTGCCATCGCGGATGTCAAAGTCCATGAGCCCCGAGGCCGAGGCGATCAGCAACCGGTGTTCGTCAATCCAGCCGGCGGCCGAAACTTCTTCGTCGAAATCCCAGGAGGCAGGCTTCCCATTTTCCTGTGTCAGCAGCTTGCGGCCCAGGATATCAAACCAGAACAACTGCCTGCGCAGCGGATGCCAGAGCGCGCCTTCGCCCAGACGACAGTGCCGCGCGTCAAAGACGCGCGCACTCATGCCGTTGCCGCGTGCCAGGCCGCCACGATCGTTTTGGCGCGTTCTGCTACTTCGTCTGCTGTCAGACCGGGTTTATAGATCGCAGACCCCATCCCGAAGCCATCGGCGCTTGCCGCAACCCATTCGGCAAAGTTATCCGGACCCGCACCGCCAACCGCATAGACCTTCGTGCCCGCGGGCAGGATCGCGCGCATTGCCTGCAACCCCGATGGGCCTGCCATGGAGCCGGGGAAGAGCTTCAGGCCGTCAGCGCCCGCATCCAGGGCGGCAAACGCCTCTGTCGGCGTGAACACCCCCGGCCAGCTTTGCATGCCGCGCGCTTTGGTTTCCCGGATCACGGCGGGCTTGCAGTCCGGCGAGACGATCAGGCGGCCGCCTGCATCCGCCACATCCGCCACGTCCTGCGTGCTCAGAACGGTGCCGGCTCCAATCAGCGCGGTATCACCGAATTCCCGCGCCAGAGCCGCAATGCTCTCCAGCGGGTCCGGCGAGTTGAGCGGCACTTCGATCTGCGTGATACCGGCCCCGATCAGCGCCGCACAGATGGCCGGCGCCTCAGACGGAGTAACACCACGCAGAATCGCAATAACAGGAAGGGTCATGTTGTCTCTTTCAGCAGTCGGTTGGCCGCGGTCAGCCCGGCCAGTGTTGCACGTTCGGTGTCCACCATAAGGCAGCTGACCCCCTGGGGTGCCAGTGCATCGCGGTAAGCCCGGGCCTGTGTGCCCGTGCCCAGGATGGCCATATTCTGACCCAGCCAGTAAGCCCGGGCAGCCGCCAGTTCCGCGCCCACCAGCAGGCCCGAGAGCGCCGCCCGGCAGGCGGCCGCCTCTGTACCGGCCAGCAGTTGTCCGGCCCGGAGGCCAAAGAGCCGCGCTGCCAGTTTCTCCGGCCGGGCGAGCGTTTCGCCCACCGCTGCATCAAAGGCCGCACTGTCCCAGCCATCACCGGCCACAGAGTGCCGCAGTACAGAAGCATCGCTGATCAGCGCAAAGAGCTCGCCGGTCATAAAGGTCTGAAAACTAACAACTTCGCCGGCGCTCAGATGAACCCATTTGGTGTGGGTTCCGGGCATGCACAGCACACCATCCCAGCCGGGGTTGAGCTGCAGAAAGCCCGCGATCTGTGTTTCCTCGCCCCGCATGACATCAGGCGGATTGTCCTGCGACAGGCCGCTGATGATGTGTACGGACAGGCCATCTGATGCCGGTGCACGGGTCAGCGCGCTGTCCATCGGTGCACAGGGCACGCTGCGGTACGGTGCCTCCTGCCAACCCTGACGCGAGCCGACCATGCCGCAGGCAATGACCGGCACGTTGCCATGAAGGATCCAGGGGCCGATAAGTGCCCGCAGGGCCGGCTCAAAACCATCGCTGCACAATCCGCCCATTCCCTGACCGGACGACGCGCGGCCCAGCACCTGCGCACCCTGCATGGCCCAGGCCCGCAGGTTGGTCGTGCCCCAGTCAACGGCGATCCAGTCTGGTTTTAGCGTCTCTGTCATGCGCTGCTTATCCGGTTGTTACCACGCCGCCGTCAACAACCATACACTGGCCTGTCATCATGCGGCTGGTGTCGGATGCCAGAAACAGCGTCGCATCCACAATATCCTGCGGCACCAGGTGCGTCTTCAGGCACTGGCGCTCGAGATGTGCAGCCAGACCTTCGGGCGTGGCCCATTTGTCCAGCTGTTTCTGGGTCAGAACCCACCCAGGTGCCAGCGCATTCACGCGCACCCCGTCAGGGCCCAGTTCGCGCGCAAGGCTGCGGGTCATCGCGGTGATGCCACCATTGGCGGCGGTGTAGGCGGGGTACCCCGCATTGCCCATCATATAGCTGATCGAACTGAAATTGATGATCGATCCGGCGCCGCGGGAAATCATCCCCGGTGCAACCGCCTGGGCGGCAAAGAGATAGGCCTTGAGGTTCACCGCCAGCAGGCTGTCCCATTCGTCCGGTGTCAGTTCCAGCCAGTTGTGGCGTTTGTCATTTGCCGCGTTGGAAACCAGCGTCTGAACGGGACCGTGCGCCTCGGCGGCCTCAGCAATGGTGCTGCGCAGCCGGTCTGTGTCAGTGATATCGCCCTGAAAAAACAGCGGCGCGCGACCGTGTTTTTCAGTCATCTCAGCGACAAAGGCGCTGGCGTCCGAGCGTCCGATAAAGGCAACCTGTGCGCCCTGTGCCATAAATCCGTCCGTCAGGTCGGCACCGATGCCGGACCCGCCGCCAGTGATATAGACAGAGGCGCCTTTCAGATCATGAAATGTTGCGGTCTGGGTCATTGTAGAGCCTTGGTTTTCAGGGGCCGGAAAGACGGTCAGGCGTTCAGAGCCGCCGCCCTTCGAGCACCCACATGGTTTCAGGAAAATGCCAGGGCAGGGTCAGCCCGTTGTGCATCAGCGCCGTCCCGGTCAGAGTTACGGCACCGTCTTTCAGTTTCAGTCTGCCCCGCGACAGCGCCGGAGCAGACGCGCGGTTCACAAGGCTGATCTCGTAGTGCGCCTGTGGGTCCAACCTCGTCATCCGCAGCGGGCGGGGCGCAATCTGTGGCGACGTGCCGGATTTACCGGCAAAAACCACGAAACGGCTGCCATCGCGGGCCTGCTGCTGTTCGGCAATCACTGATGCATCCGACGCATCCAGCCGCAGAATATCCGCATCATACATCCAGTCACGGTTCTCTTTCCACCATGCGGTGACGTGGCGCAGCACGCCTGCCTCATGGTCGGTCAGTTCGCGCGGGTCCATTTCGAACCCCATGTGCCGCTGGGCGGCGACCCAGGCGCGGAATTCAATGTCAAGCGTGCGGCCCGACGTGTGACAGTGGCGCGGCCCCACGTGACTGCCTGTGACGGCAGAGGGCAGGTAGAGCGCCGCGTTATGCTGCATGATCAGCCGTTCCAGCGCATCGTTGCTGTCGCTCAGCCAGACACGCTGGGTGCGGCTCAGAATGCCGAAATCGATCCGCCCGCCACCCGAGGCGCAGCTTTCGATTTCCACATGCGGAAAGTCTCCCCGCAGCCGGTCGATCAGCGCGTATGAACCACGTGTCTGTGCGGCATCCGGCATCGGCAGGACGCGGTTGTGGTCCCATTTGATGTAGTCAATTGGATGCGCGGCAAGCAGCGCTGCGATGCGGTCATAGAGGAAATCACGCACCTCGGGCAGCGCCATATTCAGAGCCTTCTGCTGACGCCCGAGGATCTGATCCTCGGACCCCAGGGCCCAGTCGGGATGCGCGCGGTGGATGTTGCTGTTGGGGTTGATCATCTCCGGCTCGAACCAGATGCCAAAGGTCATCCCCTCGGCGTGTACATGATCAATCAGCGGTCCCAGCCCGTCGGGATATTTGCGCGGGTCGACCTCCCAGTCCGACAGGCTTGAGGTGTCATCATCGCGCTGACCGAACCAGCCGTCATCCAGCACAAAGCGTTCCGCGCCAAGGCTGGCCGCACGGGTCGCGATGTCCTTCAGCTTGGGCAGGTCGTGATCGAAATAGACGGCTTCCCAGCAGTTGTAATGCACCGGGCGCGGGCGGCCGCTGTCGGTCCAGGTCACGATCCGGTCGCGCAGATGGCGCTGGAAGGAGACGGCACAGCCATTCAGACCATCAGAGGAATAAACCGCATAAAGCGGTGCGGTGCGGAATTCGGTGGCCGGTGCGGTCTCCATACGTGCGGCATGGCCGAACTGGATCTGCCGGCGCCCGTCTGGCAACTCTTCCGCGATCATCCTGTGCCCGCCGGACCAGCCATAGTGAAATGCAAAGGTTTCTCCCGTGGCGTTGGTCGCACCGCGGGCCGGGATCATCAGACCCGGGAAGTGTTCGTGCCCCGTCCGGCCTGTGCGGTTCTCTCGGTACCGGATTCCTGGCGACCAGGCCGTGCGGTTCATCTGGAATTCACCGCACCAGCGACCGGCAAAGTCGATCATCTCGTCCGAGTGCTGTGGCGCGGGCAGAACCGGTGCGGACAGCCAGTGCAGATGCAGCGGCCGGTCAGCATGAAGCCGCGCGCTCATCTCGATCACGTGTGTTTCGGGATCCAGCGCGAACCGGGCTTCATAGGTCAGCCGGTTGGCGGTGTCTTCGCAGGTCACGGTCAGCTGCTGGGGGTCTTCGGTCACTTCCCTTAGGCGGAACTTGGGCAGCAGTGGCGTGCCGTCCTCGTCGCGCACGACCAGCCCGGGCTGGCCCGGGAAGCTGCGAGAAGCTTCGGGACAGATGGACAGATCCGGGTTTTCATCCAGCATGCCGCCAGTCACGTCCAGCGTGGCGGTCTGCACCAGCTGGGTCAGATCTTCGGATGCGGGCAGGGGGGCTCCCCAGTAAATCACCTGTGGGCACAGCCCACCGGTAGAGGCGAGCGCCAGTGTCTGACGCTCGTCATCCAGCCGCCAGCTTTGTGTCACTTTACGGCCCCCAGGGTCAGACCCGCGATGAAGTGCTTCTGCATCAGGAAGAACATCAGCACCGGCGGCAGGGCGGCCACGATCGAACCCGCACTCATCAGGTGGTAGGCTGCGCGGAACTGCGCGTTAAAGCTGGTGATCCCCGCTGTGACCGGCTGGCTTTCCGGCCCCTGGGTCAGCACCACGGCCCAGAAGTAGTCATTCCAGATGAAGGTAAAGATCAGCACGCTGAGGGCTGCAATCGCCGGCTTCATCAGCGGAATGACCACGTACCAGAAAATCTTCCACTCAGCGATGCCCTCAACGCGGGCCGCCTCGATCAGTTCATAAGGCAGCGCACGGATGAAGTTACGCATGAAGAGCGTGCAGAACCCGGTCTGAAAGGCCACGTGAAAGAGCACCAGCCCCGTCTTGGTATTGTAAAGACCCATGTCCAGCGTCAGGTCGCGCACCGGCACCATCAGGATCTGGAAGGGTACAAAGTTGCCCGCCACAAACATAAAGAAGATCCAGATGTTTGCCTTGAATTTGTAAACGCCAAGCGCAAAGCCCGCGAGACAGGAAAGTGCCACCGCACCGATGACGGTGGGCACCGTGATGAACACAGAGTTCAGCATGTAGCGCGGCATATCAGAGTTGAAGAAGACCTGACCGTAGTTCGCGAAGAGCTCGAAGGAAGACGGCAGTCCCCAGTAGTTGCCCTGCGTGAAGTCCACCGCCGGTTTGATCGAGAAGACGGCCACAGCAATCAGCGGCAGCAGCCACATGATCAGCGCCAGCGGCAGCAGCGACTGATAGGTCAGTTGCCAGGAACGGGGTGTTTTTTCGATAGGTGTCGGAAACATATCAGCGTCCCTTCTCTTCGGACCACATGGACCACAGGAAGTAAGCAATAAAGACCAGCATGATCAGGAAGAGCACAACAGCGATGGCTGCACCGTATCCCATGCGGAACCCGTATTCGCTGAGCGCTTTTTCGAACATGTAAAAGCTCAGCACCCGCGTCTGCCCGAAAGGCCCGCCGTTGGTCATGATGGAGATGAGGTCAAAGGAGCGCAGGGCACCGATGATGGTCACCACAAAGGCGATGAATGTTGCCGGCTTGAGCTGCGGGATGATGATGTACCACAGCATCTTCCAGCCCTTGGCATTGTCCAGGCGGCCCGCCTCAATCTGTTCGGGATCAACCGCATTGAGGCCGGTCAGATAAAGGATCATGCAATATGCAGTCTGCGGCCAGAGGCCGGCTGCGATGATGCCATAGGTGGCCATCGTCGGGTCACCCAGCACGTTGACCGGGCCCAGCCCCACAACGCCCAGGATATTGTTCAGCAGCCCCTCATTCGGCAGGTAAAACCAGGAGAAAACGAGGCCCACGACAACCTGAGACAGCACAAACGGGAAGAAAAACAGCGACTTATAGATGCGGATGCCTGTGACCGTCTGGTTCAGGAAAAGTGCAATGAACAATCCGCCCGGGATGGCCAGCAGATAAAAGAGCAGCCATTTGAGGTTGTTCCAGAGGGAGACCTCAAAAGCGCTGTCGTCCATGAGCTCTGCATAGTTGGCCATGCCGACATAACGTGCCTCGCCCAGACCGTCCCAGTCATAGAACGAGATCGCGATCGACTGATAGATCGGCCAGATCACATAAAACGCAAAGAACAGTATCGCAGGCGCCAGAAACAGCCATGGCGTCACGGCGATCTCATTTCGCTTGTACCAGCTGCGCTGTGGTGCGGCGACCTGTTGTGCCGGCGTATCGGTCATGGCGGGTTCTCCTCCCAGAGTGGCTACGGGACAGGCGGCAAAGCGGGCAGGGCGGGCCCGCGCTGGCGGCTGCGCCGGTCAGCGGTGGGCCCGGGCACCGAAGCGCCCGGGCCGGAAGCGGATTACTTGTAAACCCGCTCCTGAACTTTATCGAGACGGGCCAGGATGTCGTCCAGGTTGTCCGGGAAGACCATGAATTCCTGCAGACCCTGCATCGCTTCAGCAGCCATTTCGGCCGGGAAGTCGCGATCAAAGAACTGGGCAACGCCACCAGGGCTGTTGGTGCTCAGCATCTCAAAGCCTTCGTTCAGGAACTTGTCGTCATCCACAGCGGATTGCGCGTTCACCGGCAGCTGGCCGAGGTTTGCACCGTTGTTGATGGTTGTCTGAACGTTTGCGGAAACCACAAAGCGCAGGAATTCACGCGCGGCTTCCTTGTTGGAGGCGTTTGCCGGGATGTGGAACGTGTCCGTCGGCGCGTCTTCTGCCAGTTCAACGTCCGGGTTGATCGCCGGGAACTGGTAGAAGTCCAGCTTGCTGTCGTCCAGACCTGCTTCGCGCAGCGGTGCCACAGCGAAGTTACCCTTCAGGATCGCCGCGGCTTCGCCGTTCACGATGAAGGGCAGCGATTCCTGCCAGGAGTAGTTCTGGTGGTTGTCGACAAATGCACCCATGTCGATGAGCTCACGCCAGTTGGCGAAGGTCTCTTTGACGCGGTCGTCTGTCCATTTCACGTTGCCCTGGGCCAGTTCCATGTGGAAATCGAAACCGTGGGTCCGCATGTTCAGATAGTCAAACCAGCCACCGGCAGTCCACAGGAACTTGGTGCCGATTGTGTAGCACTTGGCACCCGAATCAATGATCGCCTGGCAGTTGGACTTCATCTCGTCGAAGTTCGCCGGCTCGTTCAGGCCGAGGTTCTCGTAGATGTCTTTGCGGTAGTAGATGCCCCACTGGTAGTACGTGTAGGGGACGCCCCACTGCTTGCCATCGATGGTCATCGCGCCCTTGGTCGATGCCAGGTTCTCTGCGATCTCAGGCTCGGCCCAGAGGTCGGATACGTCCTCAAAGAGACCCGCGCTGACATAGGGGGTCATGCGGTTGGCCGCATACCACGTCGCCACGTCCGGGCTGTCTGCTGTCAGAAAGTTACGGATCTGTGTTTTATAGGCTTCGCGGTCGATCACGGTGGTCGAGATCTCCAGGCCCGGATGCTCTGCGCCGAAGTCCGCGATCATCTGCTCCATCGTGGCACGCGGTGCCGGGTTGGAGGTGTCGAGGAAGATCTTCAGCTCGCCCGTCAGCTCGGCTGACGCAGCGCCGGCAAGCATCGTCGAGCCTGCCAGTGCCATGAGCATGGATTTGGTGGTGAAACGCATGGTGTCCTCCCTAAGGTACGTTTGCGGTTTTGGTCCCCCCGGTTTCCTGATAATGTGTTCCATTATTTGAAACCAAGTTTTATATATTGAAAACTACACTGCACTCTGCCTACACTGTCAACACTCTTCCTGGTTTTTCCGGGAAAGAAAGTCGCCCCGGGGAGGCTGCAGCGCGCCGGCGCTGCGGGCGGGGCAGGATAAGGGAGGTGCCTGGCATGTCGGGGGACGGCACGGTCGGCAAAGCACTGGATGTACTGGATCAGGTGGCCGCCTATGGCCGCCCCGTGCGCTTTGCAACCCTGCTGGCGGAAAGCCGCTTTCCCAAGGCCACGCTCTACAGGTTTCTCCAGACACTCACATCACAGGGCATGCTGGAATACGATTCGCACAACCAGACCTACGCGCTGGGCGTGCGGCTGGTACGTCTGGCGCATGCGGCATGGACCCAGAGCAGTCTCGCGCCGATCGCGCGCCCGATGCTGGACCAGCTCAGCGCCGAGGTCGGCCAGACCGTGCACCTGGCACAGATGGACCACGCGCAGGTGCTCTATGTTGACAAGCGGAATGCGGCCCAGCCCGTTGAGATGTATTCCGACGCGGGCAAGGTTGGCCCGGCCTATTGTACCGGCGTCGGCAAGGCGATGCTTGCCTTCCTGCCCGAAGCGGATCTGGAACCCGTGCTGCGCCAGCAGTCTTTCCACCGTTTTACCGACCGCACACTGACCACGCGGGAAACGCTCTGCGCTGAACTGCAGAATATCCGGTCGCGCGGCTATGCTTTTGACGACGAAGAACATGAACCCGGCATCATCTGTATTGCCTATCCGATCCTGACCGATCAGGGCCGTGTGCTGGGTGCGCTGTCGGTCACCGGATCCACCAGAACGACTTCACTGAACCGGCTGGAGGCCCTCGCGCCCCGGCTTGCCTCTGTGGCACAGACCATCGCGCGCGATGCGCAGGCCTGGCGGTTCCCAGATTCATTTTTGCAAAACACAGGGACGTAAACCATGACAGGTGTCACGCTTCAGAAGGCCATCAAGCGCTACGGTGACGTGCAGGTGATCCACGGGATCGATCTGCAGATTGAGGACGGCGAGTTCTGCGTCTTTGTCGGCCCGTCAGGCTGCGGCAAGTCCACGCTGCTGCGCATGATCGCCGGTCTTGAGGAAACAAGCGACGGCCAGATCCACATCGGCACGCGGGATGTGACCCATATGGACCCGTCCGAGCGGGGCGTGGCCATGGTGTTCCAGACCTACGCGCTTTATCCGCATATGTCGGTCAAGGATAACATGGGTTTCGGTCTCAAAATGAACGGCGTACCGAAGGCCGAGATCGATGAAAAGGTGCAGAAGGCCTCTGATATCCTCAAGCTGGACCAGTATCTGGACCGCAAGCCCAAGGCGCTCTCCGGTGGTCAGCGCCAGCGGGTTGCAATCGGGCGCGCAATCGTGCGCGGCCCCGAGGTGTTCCTGTTTGACGAACCGCTGTCGAACCTCGACGCGGAACTGCGGGTGGAAATGCGGGTTGAGATTGCCCGTCTGCACAAGGATATCGGCGCCACGATGATCTATGTGACGCACGACCAGGTTGAGGCGATGACGCTGGCGGATAAGATCGTGGTGCTGCGGGCCGGTAACATCGAACAGGTCGGCGCGCCGCTGGAACTCTACCGCAACCCGGACAACAAATTCGTGGCAGGCTTCATCGGATCGCCTGCGATGAACTTCCTGAATGGTGTTGTGGCGGAAGGTGGTGTCGATGTGCCCGGTCTGGGCCGGACGGTCGCGGTTGAGGCAACCCTGCCCGCGGTCGGAACAGCCGTTACCCTGGGCATCCGGCCCGAGCATCTGGAAGTGCAGATGGGGCAGGGTGCGCTTAAGGCGGAGCTTTCGGAGGCGCTGGGTGGTGTGTCCTACCTGCACCTTGATACGCCCACCGGAGAGCGGATCATCGTTGAGGAGCGGGGCGATGAGCGCGCAAGCGAAGGTGACACGGTTGATGTCACATTCGAGGCGCGCCGCGCGATGATCTTCGACAGCAAAACCGAAGCGCGGATCAGATAATTTCGTGAAAGGGAAAATATTTTAGGTTTAAAATATTTTCCCTTGAAGCATTTTGCGACTCATCCTAACGTCTGAGGCATCGGGCGCGGCTCAGCTGCGCGCTGCAGAGGGATGAGCAATGCTGAACTCTTTGTCTTTTCACCCTGAACCGCATCTTTGTGGTGCAGAGCCTGTGGCCGCGCTAATTTGTCGAAAAATATACTGTTTCAGGCAGCAGTCGGGCATTTCGGGTGGTAAAAAAGCAGGATATGTACAAGCCTGCTGTTTGCCAGAGCCGGACTGTCACGCCTCTCCCCGCACGTATCCCGCCTGCAACACGGCCGGGGATCAGTGATGCACCCATCGGGACATACGGACAGCTTTGCCCGGGAAAATCTGCCGCCCGGTGACCAGTGGCCGGACCTCCTTCTCGACGGTTTTGATTATCCTGAGCGGCTGAATGCCGCCGCAGAACTGACCGATGCCATGGTCGACAAAGGGTTCGGTGATCACACTGCGCTGATCGGCAACGGCCGGCGGCGCACGTACAAGGAACTCTCTGACTGGACCAACCGCCTGGCGCATGCACTGGTCTCTGATCTGGGCGTGAAACCCGGCAACCGGGTGCTGATCCGTTCCGCCAACAACCCGGCCATGGTGGCCTGCTGGCTGGCGGCGACCAAAGCGGGCGCCGTTGTTGTGAACACCATGCCAATGCTGCGCGCAGGCGAGCTGTCGGCCATCGTCGACAAGGCGGAAATCAGCCACGCGCTCTGTGACACACGTCTGATGGACGAACTGACGGCCTGTGCCAAAACCAGCAGCTTTCTGAAATCTGTGGTCGGGTTTGACGGCACCTCAAACCATGACGCCGAACTGGATCGCCTGGCGCTGGAAAAACCGGTCAGGTTCGATGTCGCCGACACCGCTCAGGACGATGTCGCCCTGCTGGGGTTCACCAGCGGCACAACGGGCGCGCCCAAGGCCACGATGCATTTCCACCGTGACCTGCTGATCATCGCCGATGGCTATGCCCACGAAGTGCTGGGCGTCACGCCCGAGGATGTTTTTGTCGGCTCTCCGCCGCTGGCCTTTACTTTCGGGCTGGGTGGCCTCGCGATTTTCCCGCTTCGGTTCGGGGCCGCGGCAACGCTTCTCGAAGCCGCGTCGCCCCCGAATATGATCGAGATCATCGAAAAATACCGCGCTACGGTCTGTTTCACGGCGCCCACAGCCTACCGCGCCATGCTTGCCGCGATGGAAGAGGGCGCGGATCTCTCCAGCCTGCGTGCCGCCGTGTCTGCCGGGGAAACGCTGCCTGCGCCGGTCTATGCAGACTGGAAGGCGAAAACAGGCAAGCCAATGCTGGACGGGATCGGCGCGACCGAGCTGCTCCATATTTTCATCTCCAACCGGTTCGACGACCACCGCGCGGCCTGCACCGGCAAGCCGATCACCGGCTACGAGGCAAAGGTCGTCGACGCCGAAGGCCGGGAGGTCCCGCGGGGCACAGTCGGCCGGCTCGCTGTGCGCGGGCCCACCGGGTGCCGCTATCTGGCAGATGACCGTCAGGCGGGCTATGTCTCGGACGGCTGGAACATCACCGGAGACAGTTTTTCCATGGACGCCGACGGCTATCTGCATTTCGCCGCCCGCAACGATGATATGATCGTTTCGTCAGGCTACAATATCGCGGGGCCCGAAGTGGAGGCCGCATTGCTGTCGCACCCTGCGGTGCGGGAATGCGCCGTCGTCGGCTTGCCGGATGAGGCCCGCGGCAGCATCGTTCAGGCACATGTTGTTCTGAATGACGGCGGGGAAGGAAATGATAACATGGTCAAGGAATTGCAGGAGCATGTTAAGGTAAAGATTGCGCCATATAAGTACCCGCGTGATGTGCGCTTTACAGAGGCTCTGCCCAAGACGGCAACGGGTAAGATCCAGCGTTTTGCCCTGCGGTCAGGCGCATGACTGACGACCCCGCGTCCGGTGCAAAAATGGATTTCTCGCAGGACATGTCCTATGGGGATTACCTGCGGCTGCAGTCCGTTCTTGACGCCCAGCATCCGCGTTCGGATGCCCATGATGAGATGCTGTTTATCGTTCAGCACCAGACGTCAGAACTCTGGATGCGGCTCGCGGTTCACGAATTACAGGCTGCGCGTGAGGCCATCGCAACAGGTGATCTGCGGCCGGCTTTCAAGATGCTGTCGCGGGTCGCCCGCATTTTTGAGCAGCTTAACAGCGCTTGGGATGTGCTGCGCACAATGACGCCCAGCGAATATACCGCATTTCGTCCTGCCCTCGGAAATTCCTCGGGATTTCAGTCACATCAGTACCGTCTGATCGAATTTCTGCTGGGCAACCGCAACCGGAAGCTGATGCAACTGCATCAGCCGGACGCGGGCGCATGGCAGCGACTTGATGATGAACTTGCGCGGGCCAGTCTCTATCAGGTGGCGCTTTCGTTCATGGCGAAACGGCTTGGTGAAGAGGACCTTTCAGGCCCGGCAGCCGACACGGCCTGGGTCTCCAGCGACGCGGTTCAGCTTCAGTGGAAGAAGATATATGAAGACCCCGGAACATACTGGGATGTCTACGAACTGGCGGAGAAACTTGTGGATCTGGAAGACTACTTCCGCCGGTGGCGGTTCAACCATGTGACCACCGTCGAGCGTGTGATCGGCTTCAAACGCGGGACGGGCGGAACCTCTGGCGTGGGATACCTGCGCAGGATGCTTGAGGTAGAGCTTTTCCCCGAGTTATGGCACGTGAGAGGTGTGCTGTAGATGTCTGAGGTTACAAGAAAAAACCTGTTTCAAATTCCTGAAGGCGTCGTCTATCTCGATGGCAATTCGCTTGGCCCGCTGCCCCGTGCTGTGCCTGACGCCCTGGCGTCCGTTCTGCAGGACGAATGGGGCAACCTGCTGATCAAAGGCTGGAACGCAGCCGGGTGGATGGAACAGCCCTCGCGCGTGGGGGACATCGTCGGCCGGCTGATCGGCGCGCCTCAGGGTTCTGTCGTGATGGGGGATACCCTGTCGATCAAGGTCTACCAGGCCGTTGCTGCCGCGCTGAAAATGCGTCCGGACCGCCGGGTTATTCTGTCGGACACCGGCAACTTCCCGACGGATCTCTATATGGTCGAGGGCCTGATCCGCACGCTCGATCAGGGCTATGAGCTGAGAACCGTCGCGCCCGAAGAGGTCGAAAGTGCGATCAGCGATGACGTGGCGGCGGTTATGCTGACGCAGGTCGATTACCGCACTGGCCGGATGCATGACATGAACGGGCTGACCGCGCGGGCACATGCGGCAGGGGCCGTGATGATCTGGGATCTGGCGCATTCTGCAGGCGCCATTCCCGTCGATCTGGCCGCCAGCTACGCAGAACTGGCCGTGGGGTGCACGTACAAATATCTCAACGGGGGTCCGGGCGCGCCCGCCTTCATCTACGTCCGGCCGGATCTCGCAGACAGTATTGATCCCGCGCTCAGCGGCTGGCTGGGACATGAACAACCCTTTGAGTTTATGCTGAATTACCAACCGGGTGCGGGGATCGAGCGCATGCGTGTGGGCACGCCGCCGGTTTTGCAAATGGCTGCGCTGGAGTTTGCAATGAAGGCCTGGGAAGGCATCGACATGCAGGACGTGCGCGCAGCGTCCGTCGCCCTGCAGGAACAGTTTATCGCCGGTGTCGAAGCGGCAGCCCCACAGCTTGAACTGGTCAGCCCGCGCGATCCGGCAATACGCGGCAGTCAGGTGTCTTTCCGCTTTGAACACGGATACGCGGCGATGCAGGCGCTGATCCACGAAGACGTCATCGGCGACTTCCGGGCGCCCGACATCATGCGCTTTGGCTTCACGCCGCTCTATCTCGATAAGGCGGATGTTGAAATTGCGGTGGAACGTATCGCGCGGGTCATGCAGGATCGCCTCTGGGATAACCCGACATTCAGAACACGCAACAGGGTCACCTGACGCGGCAATCAGGGTGCAGCAGGCACCACACAAAAAGGGCCGGAACGGGTCCGGAACATGGGAGTAATGGGATGAAACTCAGATCACTGGTACTGGCGGCAGGTCTTGCCGCCGCCGGCAGCCTGGCAATGGCGGACGGCCATGCGGGCAAGGTTAAGGTCGGCATGATCACCACCTTGTCGGGCGGGGGCGCCGGCCTCGGCATTGACGTGCGCGACGGCTTTATGCTCGCCGCCAAAATGGCCGGCAACGACAATCTGGAGGTGGTCATCGAGGACGACCAGCGTAAACCGGAAATCGCGGTGCAGCTGGCCGACAAGATGATCCAGTCCGAAAAAGTGGACGTGATGACCGGCATCATATGGTCCAACCTCGCGATGGCCGTGGTGCCTGCGGCGACGGCACAGGGCAAGTTTTACCTCTCGCCCAACGCTGGTCCCTCGGCGCTGGCAGGCAAGGGCTGTCATCCGCTCTATTTCAATGTGGCCTGGCAGAACGACAACCTGCACGAGGCGGCGGGCGCCTACGCCAATGATGCAGGCTACAAAAACACCTTTATCCTGGCACCCAACTACCCCGCCGGGCAGGACGCGCTGACCGGTTACAAACGCATGTATGGCGGTGATCTGGCCGGCGAGGTCTACACCAAACTGGGCCAGACCGACTATGCCGCCGAGATCGCCCAGATCCGGGCATCCGGTGCGGATTCGGTCTTCTTCTTCCTGCCGGGCGGCATGGGGATCTCTTTCCTCAAGCAATACGCAGGTTCCGGCGTTGACCTGCCGGTGGTCGGCCCCGCGTTCAGCTTTGACCAGGGCATCCTGCAGGCCGTGGGCGAGGCAGCCCTGGGTGTGAAAAACACCAGCCAGTGGAACAAGGACATCGACAATGCGGCCAACAAGGCCTTTGTCGACGCCTTTCAGGCCGAATACGGGCGGCTGCCGTCGCTTTATGCCAGCCAGGGCTTTGACACCGCGAACCTGCTGCTGAGCGCTATGGCCAAAGCCGATGTCAGCGACGCAGACGCCTTCCGTGCAGCCCTCGCAGCAGCTGAATTCGACTCCGTGCGCGGCGATTTCGCCTTCGGGCCGAACCAGCATCCGGTGCAGGACTTCTATGTCCGCGAGGTGATCAAAGAGGGTGACGTCTTCACCAACAAAATCATCGGCGCCAGCCTGACAGACCACGGCGACGCCTACGCCGCGGACTGCAGCTACTGACCTGACCGCCGCCTGTGGGTCACCCGCGGGCGGCATTTTACCCCACGCATCGAAACACCCGCGTCCGCGGGCCAGAGAGCGCACCCCTCATGTCAACCATTCTGCTTATCGAACAGGTGCTCAACGGGCTGCAGTCCGGTGTGATGCTCTTTCTGATGGCCGCCGGGCTTACGCTCATTTTCGGCGTAATGGGGCTGATCAATCTGGCGCATGGCTCGCTCTATATGATCGGGGCCTTTGCGGCGGCGGCTGTGGCGGGGGCAACGGGGTCTTTCGTGCTCGCCCTGATTGCCAGCCTGGTGGCTGCCGCCGCGGCCGGGGCAGTGGTTGAACTGACCGTGATCCGCCGGCTCTATGACCGCGATCACCTTGATCAGGTGCTGGCCACCTTTGCACTCATCCTGATTTTCTCCGAAGGCACCCGCTGGATCTTTGGCTCATTCCCGCTCTTTCTGGACATTCCCGCTGCGCTCGCAGGGCCGGTGATGCTGCCGGGCGGCATCCAGTACCCGCTTTACCGGCTGGTGATCATCGGTGTCGGCCTTATCGTCGCTATCGGTCTTTTCCAGCTGATTGCCCGTACGCGCATCGGCATCCGCATCCGGGCGGGTGAAAGCGACCGGGAAATGATCGCAGCCCTTGGTGTCGATATCTCCGGGCTCTACACCATTGTCTTCGCCCTGGGTGCCGCACTGGCGGGGCTCGCCGGCGCGCTGGTCGGGGCCATCCAGTCGGTGCAGGTGGGCATGGGCGAGCCGGTGCTGATCCTGGCCTTTGTGGTCATCGTGATCGGCGGCATCGGGTCGATCAAAGGGGCGCTTGTGGGCGCGCTGCTGGTGGGGCTGACGGACACGCTGGGCGGCGTATTGCTGCCCGGTTTTTTCGCAACCTTCATGGAGCCGTCGGCGGCCACGGCCATCGGCTCATCGCTGGCGTCCATGTCCATCTATATCCTGATGGCGGGTGTGCTGCTTTTCCGGCCCACGGGCCTTTACGGGGGCAAATGACATGACCCGCGGCTCCCTGATCAACCTTATCCTCTTTGCCATGTTGCCGGTTACGGCGGGTGCGGCGCTGATGCTGAATGAGCCCTTTATCATCACGCTTGCGACCAAGGTGGCGATCCTGGCGCTGGCGGGCGTGGGCCTCAATATCGCGCTGGGTCTGGGCGGGCTTGTCAGCCTTGGCCATGCCGCATTTTTCGGGATCGGCGGCTATGCCATGGGCATTCTGGCCAGTCACGCGCAGAGTTTCACCCCGCTGATGGAGGCGCCTTTCCTGATCGAAGGCACCAAATCCATGCCGGTGATCTGGCTGGTGGCGGTGATCACCGGCGCGCTGGCGGCGCTGGCCATCGGTGCGCTCAGCCTGCGCACCTCGGGCGTCTATTTCATCATGATCACGCTCGCCTTCGGGCAGATGCTCTACTATTTCGCGATCAGCTGGCCCGCCTACGGTGGCGAAGACGGCCTGTCGATCTGGGTGCGCAACGGTTTTCCGGGCATGAATACGCTCGATCCCATCCAGTTTTTCATCATCGCCTTTGTGATCCTGGCGCTGGTGCTCTGGGGGCAGGGCGGCTGGCCACATCCCCCTTTGGTCTCGCGCTCAGTGCCGCGCGTCAGAATGCCGACCGGGTCGAGACCGTGGGTCTGTCGCCCTACCGGCTGCGGCTGGTGGCCTTTGTCATCTCGGGTGCTGTCACGGCGCTGGCCGGGGCGCTTTTTGCCGATCTGAACCGTTTTGTCAGCCCGACCATGCTCAGCTGGCATACCTCCGGCGAGATCATGATCTTTATTATTCTGGGTGGCGTCGGGCGGCTCTTTGGTCCGGTGGCGGGGGCGGCACTCTTTATTCTGCTGGAACATGTGCTGGGGGGCATCAGCGACTTCTGGCACGTCTACCTGGGCCTTCTGCTGCTGCTCGTCGTGCTCTTTGCGCGTGGCGGTATCATCGGCGCGCTGGCGGGCCGGGAGGTGGCGCATGACTGAACCGCTGCTGCGCATCGAGGGGCTGAACAAGTCGTTCGGCGCGCTCAAGGCCACTGACGATGTCTCGCTGACACTGGTGCCGGGCGAGATCCACGCGCTGATCGGGCCCAACGGGGCGGGCAAATCGACGCTGATCAAACAGATCGCGGGCGGGCTGGCACCTGATGCAGGCCGGATCCTCTTTGACGGGCGCGACATCACCGCGCTGCCCACGGCAGCCCGGGCGCGTGCCGGGCTGGGGCGCACGTTCCAGATTTCCGCGCTGGCGATGGAATATACCGTGCTGCAGAACGCGATGCTGGGCGCGCTGGGGCAGGCGGGCTCCGTCTGGCGGTTCTTCCGGCCGGTCATGAAAGACCAGCGCCTGCGCGCTGCCGCCGAAGAGGCACTGGCCCGTGTGGGGCTGAGCGATCTTGCTGCCCGCCGCACCGCGGAGCTCAGCCATGGCCAGCGCCGCCTGCTGGAGGTGGCGGTCGCACTGACCCTGAAACCGCGCGCCTTTCTGATGGATGAACCGATGGCCGGTCTGGGCACAGACGGATCGCAGAAACTCACCGGGTTCCTCGACCGGCTGCGCTCTGAGGCGCCGATCCTGCTCGTTGAGCACGATATGGATGCGGTATTTGCCCTCGCAGACCGCATTTCCGTGCTGGTCTACGGGCGTATCATTGCCACCGGCACCGCCGCTGAAATCCGCAGCAACGCAGAAGTGCGCGAAGCTTATCTGGGCGAGGAGGCCCCCGCATGAGCTTTCTCAGCCTCACAGGTGTTACCGCTTCCTACGGCCCCGCACAGGCGCTTTTCGGTGTCGATCTGGCACTGGCCGAAGGTGAGGTCTGCGCCCTCATGGGCCGCAACGGTATGGGCAAATCGACAACCGTCAAAGTGATCTGCCGGCTGCTGGGGCACAGCGGCGGCAGCGTCACCTTTGACGGGCGTGACATCGCCGGCCTGCCGCCGCACAGGGCCGCGCGCCTCGGGCTGGGCCTCGTGCCCGAAGGACGCCGTTGTTTTCCGAACCTCACCGTGCATGAAAATCTGATTGCCGCGGCCCGGCCGGGCGACTGGGATTTCCGGCGCGTGGCCGGGCTTTTCCCGCGCCTTGAGGAACGCCGGGACCAGATGGCGGCCTCACTCTCGGGCGGCGAACAGCAGATGCTGGCCATCGGCCGCGCCCTTATGACAAACCCGCGTCTGCTGATCCTTGATGAGGCGACAGAGGGTCTGGCGCCCGTGGTCCGCCAGGAAATCTGGAGCGCTGTGCGCCGCCTCAGATCTGAAACAGGCATGGCCATTCTGCTGGTCGACAAATCCCTCTCGGAACTGCGCCAGGTGGCGGACAGTGCCGTTATTCTTGAACGCGGCACCTCCGTCTGGGCCGGTGCCATGAGTGATGTCAGCCCCGCGCTGGCCGACCAGTATCTCGGCGTGTAACGCGCCGCTCATCTGAAAGGAGCCTCTGATGGCCCACCGGATCATTCACCCCGACGGCTGGAAAGCTGCCAAAGGCTATGCCAACGGCGTGCTCTGCGCGGATGGCACGCTCTATGTGGGCGGCCAGATCGGCTGGACCGCGGATCAGGTGTTTGAAGCGCATGACTTCATCGGCCAGATGCGCCAGGCGCTGCAGAATATCCGCGCGGTGGTCGAGGCGGCCGGCGGTGCGCCTGAACATATCACGCGCCTGACCTGGTACGTGACGGACAAGAAAGAATACCTCGCCGCCCAGGGAGAGGTTGGTGCCGCCTACCGCGATGTGATGGGGCGGCATTTCCCGGCGATGACCATGGTCGTCGTCGCAGGCCTCGTTGAGGACGATGCCCGGGTCGAGATTGAGGCCACCGCCGTTATCGCCTGAGATCAGGCGCGCCGGGGCATCACCTGCGTGGCACAGAAAACCACTGCGGCGAGGCTCACGATGGTCGGGCCGGTGGGCGTATCCATCGCAAAAGAGACCAGCAATCCGCCCAGGGCAGATGCCCCGCCGATGAGCATGGCAACCACCGCCATGGCTTCCGGTGTCCGGGTCAGCGGTCTTGCCGCCGCCGCCGGGATGATCAGCAATGCCGCGATCAGCAGGGCGCCCACCACCTTGATCGCCACCGCCACTGTCACCGCCAGCGCCAGTGTCAGCACCAGCTGTTCCCGGCGCGGATTGACGCCCGAGGCCTGTGCCAGATCCGGGCTGAGCGTGGCAGACAGCAGTGCCGACCAGCGCCATACCATAAGCGCTGTGACAACCGCCGCACCGCCCCAGATCAGTGCCAGCCCGCCTTTTGAGACGGCCAGAATATCGCCCACCAGATAGCCCATCAGATCCACGCGCAGCCCCGGTACCAGCGACACCGCCACCAGCCCCAGCGCAAGTGCCGCATGCGCAAAAACGCCCAGCAGGGAATCACTGCTGACACCGCGCCCGGCAAGGACCGTCAGCCCCAGCGCCATGGCCATGGCCATCATCAGAACGCCACCCGTTATGGGCAGTTCAAGCGACAGCGCCAGGGCCACGCCCAGGATTGCCGCATGGCTGGTGGCATCGCTGAAATAGGCCATGCGCCGCCAGATCACAAAACATCCCAGCGGGGCCGCAGCCAGCGCCACGCCCAGCCCGGCAAGGGCCGCGCGCACCATAAAATCGTCAAGCATTATTCAGCTGCCTCGCGTTTCGCAGGCCCTGCAGGCGCGTGATCATGATCGCAGTCCGGGCCATGGCTGTGGCTGTGCTCGTGCCGGTAAAGCGCCAGCGCGCCACGGGTGCCCGTGCCAAAGAGAGCGCGGTATTCCGGGGCGCTTGCCACGATCTCCGGCGTGCCCTCGCAGCAGATGTGACCGTTTACGCAGAGCACCCGGTCGGACGCGGCCATTACGACATGCAGGTCATGGCTGACCATCAGCACCGCGCAGCCCGTTTCCTGGCGGACGGTGGCGATCTGCTGATAAAACGCGGCCGATCCGGGCTGATCAAGGCCCTGCGTCGGCTCATCCAGCACCAGCAGATCAGGCGCGTCCAGCAGGGCGCGCGCCAGCAGCACCCGCTGAAACTGACCACCGGACAGATCACGCATCTGCCTCTTGCCAAGACCGGGCACGCCCGCCTCCGCCAGAACTTCCTCTGCGCGCGCCGGTGAAATCCGGCGGGGCAGGCCCAGAAACCGGGTCACCGTCAGCGGCAGAGTTGCGTCAATGGCCAGCGACTGCGGCACATAACCGATCTTCAGCTTTCTGGCCCTTGTCACCGTGCCCACAGCCGGGGCCAGCGCGCCGATACAGGCGCGGATCAGGCTGGATTTTCCAGACCCGTTCGGCCCCACGATTGTGACGATCTCACCCGGCGCGATGCTCAGGTTCACGTCGCGCAGGACCGTCTGCCCGCCATAGGCAAGGCTGAGGTCCCGTGTCTCCAGCAGCGCGCTCATGCGGCGTGATCCGGCTGGCATTCCGGGCAGAGACCCTGGGCTTCAACCACCGTGCGTTCAATCTGAAATCCGGCCTCCTGCGCGGCCTTGTCAAGGCGGCCCGCAGCCGGGGCTGTATTGGCTTCGGCCACGGAATTGCAGCCGCGGCAGATCAGAAAGGCAGGGGCGTGATCGCCGCCGCTGTGGGTGCAGGCGACATAGGCGTTCAGCGCCTCGATCTTGTGTGCCAGACCTGCACGCACCAGGAAATCAAGCGCGCGGTAGGCGACGGGTGGCTGCGAGCCCAGGCCCTCTGCCGCCAGCCGCGCCAGCAGATCATAAGCTCCGATTGCACGGTGCTCGTCCAGCAGGATTTCAAGTGTCCTGCGGCGCACCGGCGTCAGGTTCAGGCGCAGCTCTTTGCAGCGTGCTTCTGCCCGGGCAATCATGTCTGACATGCAGTCATCATGGTTGTGGCACGGGAAACCTCTGGCTGGCATGGATGCCTCCGTCAGATTTGCGATTGATATGTTATAACATCCCTGTTACGGGACCTCTGCGTTATTCACAAGGGGGTACTATGATGCGTTTTTCTGTCCTGACAGCCGGTGGGCTTATGATTGCCGGTGCTGCATTTGCCGAAGCGCCGCGCGTAGTGACAGACATTGCCCCCGTACACAGTCTGGTGGCGCAGGTGATGGCAGGTGCGGGGTCGCCTGATCTGCTGGTGCCGCCCGGTGCCTCGCCCCATGCCTATGCCATGCGCCCCTCTGAGGCACGCGCGCTGTCGCGGGCCGATGTTGTGTTCTGGATCGGCCCGGAGCTGACCCCCTGGCTCGAAGGTCCCGTTGAAACACTGGCCGGCGATGCCCGGCATGTGTCTTTGACCGAAGCGCCCGGCATGGTGCTGCTGGAGTTCCGCGAGGGCGAGAATTTTGAAGCCCACGATCACGCCCACGACGATCACGGCGCCGACAAACATGATGACCACGGCCATGACGATCATGACGGGGATCACGCGGCCGAAAAACACGACGATCATGACCACGACGCGCATGATGATCATGCGCACGATGAACATGATGACCATGACAAGCATCATGATGAGGCCGAAGGTCACGATCACGACGAACATGATCATGACAAAGAGCACAAAGAAGCCGGTCACGACGACCACGATGATCACGGCGATGACCACGCCGGGCACGAGGGTCACGCCCATCACGGCAGCACCGACCCGCATCTGTGGCTCGACCCTGCAAACGCGCAAGCCTGGCTGACACATATCAGCGCCATTCTGTCCGAACAGGATCCTGAGAATGCAGATCTCTATGCTGAAAATGCACGCAAGGCCGCTGTGGAACTGACGGCTCAGCAGGCCGCGATTTCAGAGCAACTGACCCCCTTTGCGGATAAACCCTTCGTCGTCACGCATGACGCCTATCACTATTTCGAGGCGCGCTTTGGAGTAACAGCAGTTGGCGCGATCACGCTCGCCGATGATGGCCCGGCCAGCGCCGGTCATCTGGCCGAAGTGCGTGAGACAGTGGAGCGCACCGGAGCCACCTGTGCGCTGAATGATCCCGCATCGGGCGAGGGGCTGATCGATGCGCTCACCACGGACGGCGCGCTGCGTATCGCCACGGCCAGCCCGACCGGCGCCGGTTTCGAGCCGGGTCCTGCCTTTTACCCGGACATGCTGCAGAACATTGCGGACGCGCTGACAGACTGCCTCGGCAGCAGCTGATATGCCCGCAGGCCGGGCTGGCCCTGCGTCAGCCCGGCGGCACCCTGTCATCATCCTGCGCCAGCACGCTCAGCATCTGAAGATCGGTAGGCGCCGGTGCGGCACCCGCCCGTGTCAGCAGGGCATGAACCTGTCCGCGGTGATGGGTCTGGTGGTTCACCATATGGGCAAAATTGAAACCGAAACTGGTCTCGACCGCCTCCGCGCCCCTGAACCAGGGCACCGGTCTGGTCAGATCCTCAAGGGTCAGACCGTCAGCCAGTGCAACGATCTCATCATCCAGCGCCGCGCGGTCCCGCACATAGACCGCCCAGTCACGGGGCGTGTCGGTATAGGGATGCTCCTTGCCGATCCGGGCGGCAGTCTCCGCGTCCTCGTTCAGACGCGCCAGCCAGACCCGGTCGTCCCACAGAATATGGTTGAGAGACCCGGCAATGGACCCGAAAAACGCCCCACCGTCCCGCCAGCGCTCTGCATCTGACAGACCATCCGCGGCCCCGACCAGCGACCGGTTCTGCCAGCGGTTATACCGCGCCATGGTCCGCGCGTAATGCAGTGTGATCATGCTGTGCCTCCGGATGCCGGTCCTGGCAGCAAACTTATACCGCTGGAATGCTTATCAGCCGAGCGGACGACGCTGCCGTGCTGATTTTTCAGCCAAATGACCACTTCTTGTTTCTTAGGTGAACCAACGATACCGTTTTCGAACAAGAAGGGGGAGATCAATGTCATTTACACAAAGTGATTTAGATGCGCTTGCGCAGAGTTACACCGATGCATGGAACTCGAAAGTTCCAGAAAACGTCGCTTCATTCCACAGACAAAGCAGCAGCATAGTAATCAATCAAGGCGAACCATCGGTCGGCCATTCAGGGCTTACCGAGATGGCGGCTGGCTTCCACGCAGACGTTCCGGATCTGCAGCTAACCTGTAACGGTATTCGCGGTGCTGGAAACCACGTGATCTATCTTTGGACGTTCACAGGACATCACGCCGACACCGGCAATGCCTTGAATGTGAAGGGTTGGGAAGAGTGGGAACTCGACGAGGACATGAAAGTCACATCCTCGTTGGGTTGGTTTGATGGAGAAGACTACGAGCGGCAAGTGGTTGGCAAAAACAGCTAATTGAGCCCGACTTTAAAGAACCGATCTAAAACAGACGTTTGTTCAATGCGCAGCATCGGTCAAAGTGGGCTCTCAGCAGACCTCCACGCCACCGCACACAAAAAACCCCGTCTCATCTCTGAGGCGGGGCTCGTTTGCGAATTAGGGACAAAGGTCAGACTGCGATTTTACCGCCGCCCTGTTTGGTGACCACAACCACTGACGGTCGTGGCGGCATGGCCGGGTCGAAATCCGGCCAGCGTGTCGCAGGGTCTTCAAAGGTCGAGTTGCGCTCGAAGCCTTTGAAATCTTTGGTGCCATCCGTGCCCGGGTGCTGTACGGCCAGGAACAGCGTCTCGCCGCTGTCGTGGAAGTACGGACCGCAGAGCTCGCCGCCGACGGGACAGCGGAAAAAGAGCCTGGACGTTCCGCGCAACTCGCCGCTTGTCTCCAGCGCATAAAGCCCGTCGGATTTGCCCGTCTTGCCCCAGCCGCTGCCCTGATCGGTCGAGATCCAGAGCCGGCCATCGGCGTCGATCGCGGCATTGTCGGGCGAGCCGAACCAGCCGTTTTCCGATGTTTCCGGGTTCCACTGGGCGCCAACCTCGGCAATCGTCGGATCACCGCATTTCACCAGGATCGACCAGGTGCCTGTGGTCGCTGCGTGATCGCCACCGGCCTCTTTGATCTCGATGATATGCCCGAATGAGCTTTCCGCCCGCGGGTTTGCCGCGTTGACCTGGTCCGGTTTACGCCGGGTGTTGTTGGTCAGCATCAGATAGGCGGTGCCATCCGGCCCGGGCTGCGCGTCTTCGGGGCGGTCCATCGGGGTCGCGCCCAGCAGGTCAGCCGCAATCCGGGTGTCGATCAGCACATCAGCCTGGCTTTCAAAGCCGTTCTCAGCGGTCAGCGGGCCCTCACCATGCACCAGCGGCATCCATTCCACGGTGCCGTCCGCATCAAAGCGTGCCACATAGAGCGTCCCGTCCGACAGCAGCGAACTGCCAAAGCCCGCATCGTCCGTGACAGTCCCGTTCGAGACATACTTGTACTGGTAGTCAAAACGGTTGTCGTCGCCCGAATAGACCACCAGCTTGCCGCTGGACGAGATGGTCGTTTCCGCACCCTCGTGGCGGAACCGCCCCAGGGCTGTGTGTTTGATCGGCTTCGCATCCGGGTTGCGCGGGTCCACCTCGACGATCCAGCCCCAGCGGTTGGGCTCATTGGGCTCTTTGTCGATGTTCCAGCGGTCATGATACTGGCCCCAGGCATACCAGCGGCCCGGCACGCCATAGCGTTTCATGTTGGCCGCTTCAGGTTGCGCCGAAATGTCGGGCTTGCCATCGGCGTCGACTTTATCGCTCCAGAAATAGCCGTGGAAGTTCTCCTCCGCCATCAGGTAGGTGCCCCAGGGCGTCATACCGCCCGCGCAGTTGTTCACTGTGCCGATCACGGTCAGGCCGTCGGGGTCTGCGTTGGTTTTCATCCGCGCGTGGCCGGCGGCGGGGCCACCAATGGTCATCTCGGTGTTCAGCGGCGTAATGCGGCGGTTGTACCGGCTGTCGCGCACCAGCGCCCATTTGCCGTCATCGCCCTGGGCGATCTCGACCACGGTGCCGCCATGTGCTGCCATTTCGATGTCCACCAGCTCTTTGGTCATGCCTTTAAAGCCATCGCGGTCCTGGCGGCCCAGCCCCGGGAACATAACCTCTTCGTTGGTGTATTCGTGGTTCACACAGAGCAGACCACGCGTGCCGTCGTCGTTCAGCGCGGTGAAGCCAACGTAATCGTTGTTGTACCCGAACTGCTGCAGCTGCGCTTCAACTGTTTGATTCATCACATCAAATTCAGGCGCATCTGCTGTGATCGGATCGCCCCAGCGCAGCAGCACATCTGCGTTGTAGCCTTCGGCGATATGGTGCGTTTCATCGTTGCCCCAGGTCAGTTCCTCAAAATTGTAGCGCCCTGCGGCAGCGGCAGACGCCTGTTTCGGCGCGATCATCGCTGAGGTGCCAAAAAGGGCCGTGGTGGCGCTGACGCCCAGAATGCCCTTCATCACATCGCGGCGGCCATAGCGCGTGTTGATCACATCTCCGATCGTGCGGCTCAGGTTCGGGTTTGTGGGGATGTCGTCAAAGGCCTCAAAGGCTTCTGCCTTATTGCCGTGTTCGGGATCATTGATAATGCTGTTGCGGTCCATTTCTGGCTCCCTTGCTGGAAATCTTCTGGCGTCGCACAGCCGGCGAATCCCGGACTGTGCAGGTCCTGGTTTTCAATGCCCGTTTCTGATGACGGCTCTGTGACACCCGACCCGCGTACAACCCTGGCGGGTGGTTTTCGCTATTGCAAGACTTTTACGAGAGGGCAGCGATCAGGCCCGGGATCTGCTTGCGGAACGGAAAGAAGCCCCGGGTGGCATGGGGCCAGGCCCGCTGATCCCAGGTCCGCGTCATCTGCACAAGGCGCGGCATACCCGGGCGCGCGGCAGCGGCAGCAAGGCAGTCTGCTACGGCTCCGGCAGGTGCTGTCGGGGTGACGATCTGCTCCAGATCATGTGCCATGGCCCAGGCTTCCAGTGCGTCGGGGCCCTCCAGGCGTTCAGGGGTGTCTCCGATCTGGCCGGCCCAGCGGTTGGCCGTGTCCTGCAGGGCACGGGCCCGGAACGCAGGGACATGCGGGGCTGGGTGCAGCGGCGTGAAACCGGTCTGCGGGGCCAGTACTGCCGCGGTCGAAATATCCGTGCTCTGCAGCACGAACTCCGGGCTCAGATCGTCCTCATGCAGCAGGAACCCTGTGCGCAGACCCGGGCGCGGGGCGGCGGGCGGGGGCAGCATGCCCGCCGCCGGCGGGGCAGGGGTCTCGATGGCCCGTGCCTCGCCTGCCAGCTGCCACTTCGGATGAAAGCGCCCGTCGGTGAACTTCGAAATATTGGACGTCCGCGCCAGATAGGTCTTCCCCGGCGTCTGAATGCCCGCAACCCAGCGCCAGCTCAGCGTATTGGAGGCCGGGTCCCCGTCCAGCAGATGGCGCAGAAAAAAATCCGCGCCGAGCTCCCAGGGCAGCTCCAGCGTGAAAATCCAGATCGAGGCGAACCACATCCGCGCGTGATTGTGCAGATACCCCGTCTCCGCCAGCTCCCGCGCCCAGGCGTTGAAACACTCAATATCCGTTGCACCGCTGCAGGCCGCCTCCCAGCGGTCGCGCAGCCCGCTCTGGGTCTGCACATCATCCAGTGACCTTCGCAGATCGGCCTGATACCGGTCCCAGACAGCCGGCCGCAGTTGCAGCCAGCCCTTCCAGTAGGTGCGCCAGAAAACCTCCTGAATGAACTTTTCCGCAGCCGTCGGACTGTGCCGCCCCAGCACCGTGCGGACCACTTCCTCTTCGGTAATCAGCCTGCAGCGCAGCCAGGGTGACAGGGCCGACACGGCGTCATGCGCGCCCGGGCCAAAGTCGTAATTGCGCCGCGCGGCATAGTCACGCCCGGCCTTCGGGGCAAAGGCGGTAAGGCGCTCCAGCGCGGTTGTCCGGTCGGGCGGGAAAAGGGTCAGTGCATCCATGCGGCGCTACATGGGGCCCGCGCCGCGGGTTTCAACGCAGAGTGGCAGGATTTGCGCCCGCCCCCTTGCAGCCCCCCGGTGGCGATACTAATGTTTCATCAACGGTCCGTGAGGTATGGTCTTCGCGGACAACAGCAGACAGGCATCCCTCATGAAAGATCCGATTGAAACCTATATGAATCTCGTTCCCATGGTCGTGGAACAGACCAGCCGGGGCGAGCGCGCCTACGACATCTTTTCGCGCCTGCTCAAGGAGCGGATCATCTTCGTCAACGGCCCGATCCACAGCGGGATGAGCCACCTGGTGGTCGCGCAGCTGCTGCACCTTGAGGCCGAGAACCCGACCAAGGAAATCAGCGTTTACGTGAACTCACCGGGCGGCGAGGTGACGGCGGGCCTCTCGATCTATGACACCATGCAGTACATCAAACCCAAGGTTTCGACCCTGATCTGCGGCATGGCCGCTTCGATGGGCTCGGTCATCGCCATCGGGGGCGAAAAGGGCATGCGTTTCGCACTCCCCAATGCCGAAGTGATGATCCACCAGCCCTCCGGCGGGTCGCAGGGTAAGGCCGAAGACATCCTGATCTCCGCCCGTCACATCGAACGGACGCGGGAACGGATGTACCAGCTTTACGTGAAACACTCCGGCCAGACCCTCAAAGCCGTGCAGAAGGCGCTCGACCGTGACCTCTGGATGACACCCGAGGAAGCCAAGGACTGGGGTCATATTGACGAGATCGTTGAAAACCGCGGCAAGGACGAGGATGACAGCTGAACGATGCGCCCGGGTGCACAGTGAGTTTACCATTTAGCGATTGTGGACCTGTCAGCGCTGGCTTAAGCTGGCATAAAGGAGCCGGTGCACCCTGCATTACGGGGCGCCGGACACCACCAAGGACCTGAAAGGGTTGACATGGCTACGAATTCGAGTGGCGACAGCAAAAACACGCTTTACTGCAGTTTCTGCGGGAAAAGTCAGCACGAGGTGCGCAAGCTGATCGCCGGACCAACGGTGTTTATCTGCGACGAATGCGTCGAACTCTGCATGGACATCATCCGTGAAGAGACAAAAGCCTCCGGGCTCAAGGCCACCGATGGTGTGCCGACGCCCAAAGACATCTGCGAGGTTCTGGACGATTACGTGATCGGTCAGGCGATGGCCAAACGCGTACTCTCGGTCGCGGTGCACAACCACTACAAACGTCTCAACCACGCCCAGAAGGGCGGCGATATTGAGCTGGCGAAATCCAACATCCTGCTGATCGGCCCCACCGGCTGCGGCAAGACGCTGCTGGCCCAGACGCTGGCGCGGATCCTCGATGTGCCCTTCACGATGGCCGATGCGACCACGCTGACCGAAGCGGGCTATGTGGGTGAGGATGTCGAGAACATCATCCTCAAGCTGCTCCAAGCCTCCGAATACAACGTCGAGCGGGCACAGCGCGGCATCGTCTATATTGACGAGGTCGACAAGATCACCCGCAAGTCCGAGAACCCCTCGATCACCCGCGACGTCTCGGGCGAGGGTGTGCAGCAGGCGCTGCTGAAACTGATGGAAGGCACCGTGGCGTCGGTCCCGCCCCAAGGCGGCCGCAAGCATCCGCAGCAGGAATTCCTGCAGGTGGACACCACGAACATCCTCTTTATCTGTGGCGGTGCCTTTGCCGGTCTCGATAAGATCATCGCGGCGCGCGGCAAAGGCTCGGCCATGGGCTTCGGCGCGGATGTGCGCGACAATGACGAGCGCGGCGTGGGCGAGATTTTCACCGACCTCGAACCCGAGGATCTGCTGAAATTCGGCCTGATCCCCGAATTCGTTGGCCGTCTGCCGGTGCTGGCAACGCTCGAGGATCTGGACGAGGACGCGCTGGTAACCATCCTGACCCAGCCCAAGAACGCTCTGGTGAAACAATACCAGCGTCTCTTTGAGCTGGAGGATACACAATTGACCTTCACCGACGATGCGCTGCTGGCCATTGCCAAACGGGCCATCGAACGCAAGACCGGTGCGCGCGGGCTGCGCTCCATTCTTGAGGACATCCTGCTGGATACGATGTTCGACCTGCCGGGGCTTGAGTCGGTGACCGAGGTTGTGGTGAACGAAGAAGCCGTGAATTCTGATGCGGCACCTCTGATGATCCACGCCGATACCGAAAAGGAACCGGCCAGCGCCGGCTGACCGGATCACCCCTGAAAATTTCCGCGAAAGGCAGGCACAGAGCCTGCCTTTTGTGATTCAGAACCGCGCCGCAAAGCGTTAACAGGGCGTAGCGGCAGCGCGCGCGGCGCACCGACGTAATACCGACGTGAAACCGACGTCTTACCGACGCGGCACCGACACCAGAAAGAAGGGCTCGACTATGACCATCACACGCATCCATTCCGGCGGAGAATTCGAGCCGAAAATCGGCTATTGCCGCGCGGTCGTCGCGGGCGGCTGGGTTCATGTGGCAGGCACCGTCGGGCACGGCACCACAGCGGTGGAACAATGCCGGTCAGCACTGGAAATCATCGGTAAGGCACTGGCCGAAGCGGGCTGCAGTTTCGCGGACGTGGTGCGGGTCACATATATGCTGCCCGACCGCGAAGAGTTCCCGCCCTGCTGGCCGATGCTGCGCGAGGCGTTTGGCGACAACCCACCGGCGACCACCATGATCGAATGCGGTCTTATCACCCCCGAAGACCGCATTGAGATTGAGGTGACGGCCCTTTTGCCCGGCGCGGGGTGACGCGGGCAGAAAGCCGCGGGCCGGGGGCTCTATCGTGCTGGACCTTTGCGGCCTGATCCGCCATATGTGAAACAACAGTGCGACCGGAGATCTGACCCATGGGCATTCTGAACACATTGCTGCGCGCCGTGACCTGGTGGAACGGCCAGACGCTGAACACTCAGCTCTGGACATCGCGCCACGGCGTAAAGGTGGGCGAGGACAGCCAGGGGAATGTTTTCTATGAAAACAAGGACAAATCTCGCCGCTGGGTGATCTATAACGGCGAGGCCGAGCCCAGCCGTGTGGACCCGGACTGGCACGGATGGCTGCATCACACCTGGGAAGAGCCGCCCACCGATACGCCGCTGAAACACAAATCCTGGGAAAAGCCGCATCAGGAAAACCTGACCGGCACCGCACTCGCCTATGCGCCCACCGGGTCGATCCGCCGTGGCGATCCCGCACCGCGCAGCGACTATGAGGCCTGGACGCCGGAGTAAGCGCTGATGTCTGAGAATAACACCGAAGTTCTGACGGGAGCGGCCGTTCTTGCAGCGGCCGTTGCCTTTGTTGTCTATGCCGGGCAGGTGTCCGGGTTTTCCGGCGGCGCGCCGACCTATCCGCTCGAGGCCAGTTTTCGCAGCCTTGAAGGGGTCAGTGTCGGTACAGACGTGCGCCTTGCGGGTGTGCGGGTGGGCTCGGTCACCGATGTCGTTCTGAACCCGGAAACCTACCGTGCGGACACCACTGTGTCTGTTCAGCGCGGTGTCGAGATACCCGATGACAGCGCGATCATCATTTCTTCTGAGGGGCTGCTGGGCGGCAATTTTGTTGAGATCGTTCCCGGCGGATCACCGTTCTTTTACGAAGAGGGTGACACCATCGAAGACACGCAGGGTGCGGTCAGCCTGATCAGCCTTCTGCTGAAGTTTGTGAGCGGCCAGACCGAATGATACGTGCGGCCGTTCTGGCGCTGGCGCTTGCCGGTGGCCCTGCAGCGGCGCAGCAGGCGGCAACTGACGCTCCGGGCGTGGTGCTGCGCGGCCTTGATAAGATCAACGGGCTCGTCTTCGATATCGAACTGCCGGTCGGTCAGACCGCAAGTTTTGGTGATCTGCGGATTTCTCTTTCGTCATGTCGCTATCCGGTTGGTAATCCATCGGGCGATGCCTTTGCCGCGCTGGAAATCCGCGATGAACTGCGTGGCGAAGAGGTGTTTTCAGGCTGGATGATTGCGTCGACACCCGCACTGTCTTCCATGGATCACGCGCGCTACGATATCTGGGTCATGCGCTGCACGACCTCCTGAGGGCTGCGCAGCGGCGCCGCGCCGAAGTCGGCGTCCTCTTCAATCGCTGAAAACAGCAGTGACCGGTATTGTGCGCGGGTGATTTCCACAGCGCCCAGCGAGGCGAGGTGCGCGGTCAGAAACTGTGTGTCAAAGAGCTGGAAGCCCGCGTCGCGCAACCTGTCCACCAGGCAGGCGAGCGCCATTTTGGAGGCATTGGTGCGCCGAGAAAACATGCTTTCCCCAAAGAATGCAGCCCCCAGCGTGACACCGTAAACACCGCCCACAAGTGCGCCATCTTCGCGGATCTCCAGCGAATGCGCCTGTCCACGCGACCGGAGCGCCAGATACAGGTCGCGGATGGTCTCGTTGATCCAGGTATCCGGACGGTCCGCGCAGGCATCCACGACGCCCGCAAAATCCTGATCGACGCTGACAGTAAACGCGGTGCCGCGCATCGCGCGGCGCAATGAGCGCGACGCGTGAAACCCGTCAAGAGGCAGGACCCCGCGCCGCCGTGGATCGACCCAGAACACTTCGTCGTCGTGACGGTGCTCGGCCATCGGAAAAATGCCCGAGGCATAGCCCTGCATCAGGACATCCGGTGTCAGCTGCATCGCAGCCCCGTATCAGCCGTCGCCGAGATTGGTTTCCAGCCAGTGCTCAAGCCAGTGGATGTTATACCCGCCTGACAGCACGGCCTCCTCCTCGAGCAGCGCGTGAAAGAGCGGCACCGTGGTGTCGACCCCATCCACAATCAGCTCACCCAGCGCACGTTTCAGACGCGCCAGCGCCTCCGGCCGGTCGCGCCCGTGCACGATCAGTTTGCCGATCAGGCTGTCGTAATAGGGCGGGATCGAATAGCCGTCATAAAGCGCTGAATCCATCCGCACCCCCAAACCTCCGGGGGCATGGTACTGTGTGATCCGGCCCGGACAGGGCGAGAAGTTCGGCAGCTTTTCTGCGTTGATCCGCACCTCGATCGCATGGCCGTTGATGTCGAGATCGTCCTGGATGAACGACATATCCATACCAGCGGCGACGCGGATCTGTTCGCGCACCAGATCGACGCCGAAAATGGCCTCTGTCACCGGATGCTCCACCTGCAGCCGTGTGTTCATTTCAATGAAATAGAACTCTCCGTTCTCATACAGGAACTCGATGGTGCCGGCACCGATATAGTTGATACGGGCTACAGCATCCGCACAGGTCTTACCAATTGCCGCGCGTTCTTCGGGCGAAATTGCGGGGCCGGGGGCTTCTTCGAAAACCTTCTGGTGACGGCGCTGCAGCGAGCAGTCGCGTTCGCCCAGATGCACCGCGCGGCCTTTGCCATCGCCAAACACCTGAATTTCGATGTGCCGGGGCGTGGTCAGATACTTTTCGATGTAGACTTCGTCGTTGCCGAAGTTCGCCTTGCCTTCAGCACGGGCCGTCAGAAAGGCTTTTTCCATCTCAGCTGCATTCTGCGCCACTTTCATACCGCGTCCGCCGCCGCCGGCTGTCGCCTTGATGATGACCGGGTACCCGATTTCCTCGCCGATGCGCTTTGCGTCGTCGAGTGTCGCGACGCCACCGTCCGATCCGGGCACGCAGGGCACACCCAGCTTTTTCATGGTGTCCTTGGCGGTGATCTTGTCGCCCATGATGCGGATATGTTCGGCGGTGGGGCCGATAAAGGTCAGGTCGTGATCCTCAACCACCTGCACAAACTGCGCGTTCTCCGACAGAAAGCCGTAGCCCGGGTGGATCGCCTCGGCGCCCGTGATCTCGCAGGCGGAGATGATCGCAGGGATCGACAGATAGCTCTGGGTCCCGGCGGGCGGGCCGATACAGACAGATTCGTCGGCCATGCGCACATGCATGGCGTCGCTGTCAGCGGTGGAATGCACGGCGACGGTGGCCACACCCATTTCGCGAGCAGCACGCACAACGCGCAGCGCAATCTCGCCACGGTTGGCAATCAGAATTTTGTTGAACATGGGCGCGTCCTCCTATTCGAGGATGACAAGTGGTGTGCCGAATTCAACAGCCGCGCCATCCTCGACCACGATACGTTTGATCGTACCGGACCGGGGGGCGGGGATGTGGTTCATGGTTTTCATCGCCTCGACGATCAGCAGGGTATCGCCCTCGGCGACCTTTGCACCAACGCTGACGAAAGGTGCTGCTCCCGGCTCGGCCTGCATATAGACGGTGCCCACCATCGGTGAGGTAACCGCGCCCGGAAGATCCGCAGGATCGTCGGTGTCTGTTGCGGGTGCCGGTGCTGCCGGCGCGGCTGGTGCTGCAGCCGGGGCGGCAGGGGCTGGTGCCGCTGCAACGGTCTGGACGGCGACCTGCTGGTTGTGCCGGCTGACCCGGACGTTGAGGCTGTCATCGGCGCCATAGTCGCGTTTGACCTGCAGTTCCGTCAGATCATTTTCCCGCAGCAATTCCGCCAGGGCCTGAATAAAGGCCACATCAGCGTCATGGTTCTTTTTTGTCATGTAAGTCCTCAACCATTCGACGGGCCTTGTCTGTCCAGGCCCCTGTTCTGCCAGCCTGTTATAGGCCAAGGGTTACGTCATGGAAACCCGCCTCTTGCACCGCCCGGTCCCGGGCGTATCCTGCGCCCCGGGGGAGGGCAGACTATGAACCTGGCAATCTGGCTTGCAGAAACGGCCCGGCTGGATCCGGAGCGTCCTGCACTGTTCCTGGGACGGGACTGTGTTGCAACCTATGGGGCGTTTTACGCGCGGTCACTTGCGGTTGCGGGCTGGCTGCGGGCGCAGGGCGTGAACCCCGGCGACCGGGTCGCAATATTCATGCCAAATGCGCCGGAATACCTGGTGGCCTTCTATGGCGCCTGGTGCGCCGGGGCCGCAGTGGTGCCGATCAACGCCCGGCTGCATGGCAGAGAGGCGGCTTTTATCATTGCGGATGCCGGGGCAGACGTTGTTTTTGCTTCAGCAGAGCTTACGGAAACGCTTGAGGCCGCCGGGGCGACCGCCCGCGTCATAACTGTGCCGGGTGATGTCTGGCAGGAGGCGCTCACGCATACGCCGCTCACGGCAGTGACCGACCGTGCCCCCGGTGATCTGGCCTGGCTGTTTTACACCTCCGGAACCACTGGCCGGCCCAAGGGGGTCATGATCACCTTCCGTATGCTTCTGTCGATGAGCCTGTGTTACCCGCTCGACGCGGATCCGGTGCTGCCCGACGATGCGACGCTTTATGCGGCACCGATGAGTCATGGTGCCGGCATCTACAACATCATGCATGTGCGCGTGGGCGCTCGCCATGTCTGCCCGGTGTCCGCAGGCTTTGATCCGGCGGAAATCTTTGATCTCTGCGCGTTTTTTGGCAGCGTCCAGATGTTTGCCGCGCCCACAATGGTGCAGCGTATGACCAGGGTGGCCCGCGAAACCGGGGCATCCGGCGCCGGATTGCGGACCGTGGTTTACGCCGGTGGGCCAATGTACAACGCGGACATCATTGATGCGGTCGACACCTTCGGCCCGGTATTTGTTCAGATATACGGCCAGGGTGAATGCCCCATGGGGATCACCGCCTTGTCCCGGCACGATGTATCTGACCGTCAGCACCCCGACTGGGAGACCCGGCTGCAATCCGTTGGCCGCGCGCAATCGGGCGTTGAGGTGATGATCGGTGGTCCGGATGGCGGCAGGGTCGGGCCAGGCGTTCCGGGTGAAATCATGGTGCGGGGCGATACCGTGATGCCCGGCTACTGGAATAATCCGAAGGCAACCGCAGGGGCGTTTCAGGATGGATGGCTGTTGACCGGCGACATCGGGTTCATGGATGCCGCAGGCTATGTGACGATGCAGGATCGGTCCAAAGATATGATCATCACCGGCGGTTCAAACGTGTATCCCCGCGAGGTCGAAGAAGTTTTGCAGGGTCATCCCGACGTCGAGGAAGTGTCCGTGGTCGGGCGCCCACATGCGGAGTGGGGCGAAGAGATCGTGGCATTCGTAGTTGGTTCTGTAACACGCGCGGCGCTTGATCAGCGCTGTCTGGAGCGCATTGCACGCTACAAACGGCCAAAAGAATACGTGTCTGTCGAAGCGCTGCCCAAGAACAATTACGGCAAGGTTCTGAAAACGGACCTGAGAGCGATTCTGGCAGATGCTGAAACGCAGGTGCAGAGCGAAGACTGAAAACAGGATTTTTGTGTTGTTCCGGCACTGTAAACGACATGGTTTTGTCGCTGACAGGCCTGCCTTTCGGATTTTTTGTATACATTTTGTATACAAATGGAGGGCTGAATGTCGCGAAATCAGAAAGAGCTGTGCCTGGAGGATCTGAAGCTGAGAATCCTTCGGATGGATCTGGAACCAGGTGCCCTGCTGGATGAGGCGTCGCTTGCATCGCACTATGGTCTGTCGCGCACGCCGCTGCGGGAAATTCTGCAGCGTCTCGCAGGTACGGGCTTCATTTCGACGCGCGAAAACCGGGGAGCAAAAGTGTCATCAATGGATGTCACGACAATGCGGATATTTTTCCAGACCGCCCCGATGGTCTATGCCAACATCAGCCGTCTTGCTGCGGAAAACAGGACGCCACGGCAGATCGCCGATTTGCAAAGTAGCCAGAATGATTTTGCAAAGAGTACGCAAGCCGGCGATGCGCCGCAGGCCGCGCTGGCCAATCATCGCTTTCACGCAGTTATCGGGGAAATGGCCCATAACCCTTATCTGGTTGCCGCGCTCAACAGGTTGCTGATTGATCATACCCGTCTCAGCCAGACTTTCTACCGGCCGTCCGGGCCCGCAGAAGAAGATCTGGTCGTTCGGGCCTCGGAACAGCACGAAGCTTTGATCAGCGCGATTGAGGCTGGCGAAGGAGCGCTGGCCATCGATCTGACGCTGCAGCACTGGGACCTTTCGCGTGGCCGGATCGAACGTTTTGTCCGGCCCGATCCGCTGCCGGTGGATGTAATCTCAATGAAGGAGCGCCGTGGTGCAGTTTGAGGGAATATATACGCCGGTCGTGACACCGTACTTTGATGATTATTCTATAAATAACAAAGAACTAAAAGCGATAATTAATTTATTAGTTGAGGCCGGGGTGCATGGCCTGATCGTCGCGGGAACAACCGGAGAATACTATGCGCAGTCCATGCAGGAACGCATAGAGCTGATCGGTACCTTCCGGGAAATGATCGGCGGGCGCGTGCCGCTGATCGTGGGCACCGGCGCCATGCGGACCGAAGACAGCGTCGTTTACGCGACCGCGGCCAAGGAACAGGGTGCCGATGCGGTGCTGGTCGCCACGCCGCCTTATGCGTATCCGAATGACCGCGAGATTGCACTGCACTGCCTGGCGGTTGACCGGGCCGCGAACCTGCCGGTGATGCTCTACAATTACCCCGGCCGGATGAGCGTGAACATGGGTCCAGAATGTCTGGACCGCCTTGGCCGCAGCCCGAATTTCTGCGCGATCAAGGAGAGTTCCGGCGATCCCGACCGGCTGCATATGCTGGCGCGCGACTATCCGCATATCGGGCTGAGCTGTGGAATGGATGATCAGGCGCTGGAGTTTTTTGCCTGGGGCGCGCGCAGCTGGGTGTGCGCGGGATCCAATTTCGCACCGGAAGCTCACATCGCGCTCTACCGCGCCTGCGCGGTTGAGGGTGACTTTACCAAAGGGCGGGCGATCATGTCGGCGATGATGCCGCTGATGCGCGTTCTGGAGCAGGGCGGCACATTCATTCAATGCATCAAACATGGTCTCAGCCTGCGGGGCATCGACGCAGGACCACCACGTAAACCGCTGCAACCGCTGAATAAAGACGAAAAGCGCGCGCTCGAGGAAGTGATCCGTACAATGAACACCGCGATTGCGGCCATAGAAGGAGGACAGGCATGACCGATCTGCTCACCCGTGCTGAATATTCTGCAATTGCGGCAGACATTGATTTGCCCTCTGCGCCTTACATTGACGGAAAGTTCCGCCCTGGTTCTGGTCCTGTGATGTCCACTGTCAATCCGGCGACCGGCGACGTGCTGACTGAGATTGTAACTGCGGACGAAGCGGATGTTGATCTTGCTGTGCAGAAGGCCCGTGAAGCTTTTGACCAGGGTCACTGGTCCCGCATGCATCCTGCAAATCGCAAAGATATTCTGATCAGACTTTGCAAACTTATCACGCGCCGTCGCCGCGAACTGGCCGTTATGGAGAGCATCGAATCCGGCAAGCCCATACGGGACTGCGAGCTGATCGACGTCCCCGAAGCCATCGCCTGCATCAAGTGGCATGCTGAGGCAGCGGACAAATTGTATGACCAGGCCGGACCATCGGGCGATGATGCGATTTCGTTGATCGTTCGGGAGCCGATCGGCGTTGTTGCAGCGATACTGCCCTGGAATTTCCCGCTGATGATGCTGGCATGGAAAATCGGACCTGCGCTTGCCGCTGGTTGTTCGGTCATCGTGAAACCCGCGGAGCAGACCAGCCTGACGGCGCTGCGCGTGGCAGAGCTGGCTCATATGGCTGGCGTCCCCCGCGGCGTGTTTCAGGTTCTGCCGGGCGATGGTCCATGCGTTGGGGAACCGATGGGACGGCATATGGATGTTGATATGGTCAGCTTTACCGGGTCAACAGACACGGGACGGCGCTTCCTGCGGTATGCTGCGGACAGCAACATGAAGAAGGTTGTCCTCGAATGCGGCGGCAAGAACCCGGCAGTGGTTCTGTCGGATGCAGAAAACCTCGATCATGTGGCGGAACATGTGGTCAATGGCGCCTTCTGGAATGCCGGGCAGAACTGTTCCGCGACGTCCAGACTGATTGTGCACCGTGACGTGCACGCGCCACTGATGGAGCGTATCGGAGCGCGTCTGCGTGACTGGAAAACTGGCGATCCGCTGGATCCGGCAAATCATATCGGTGCGCTGGTCGATGCGGAACACTGTGCCAAAGTGCGCAGCTATCTGAAAGAAAAAGGGAAAGGCCCATATGTGGCGCCGGTCGTTCTGGAGGTTAAGCCGGACGACAAGGCCATGCGCGAAGAGATTTTCGGGCCCGTGCTGTCTGTCACAACCGTTGCGACGAACGAAAAGGCCATCGCGCTGGCAAACGACACGGAATACGGGCTGACGGCCAGCGTTTTCACCGCCAGCACCCGCCGTGCGCTGCGGGCCGCGCGGGATATCCGCGCCGGTACGGTGACCGTCAACTGCTATGGCGAAGGGGATATCACGACCCCGTTCGGCGGCTTCAAACAATCCGGGTTCGGCGGGCGCGACAACGGTCTGCACGCGCATGATCAGTACACCGAAGTGAAAACGATCTGGGTCGATCTGACCGATCCTGCGGATGGAGATAACATCGGATGAAGCGCATCGGGTTCATCGGCACCGGCCATATCGCGGCCCCCATGGCGCGTTTTCTGGCGTATAAGGGGCACAGGGTGACCGTTTCGGTGCGCAACGCGGAAACGGCAGCGGCGCTCGTGGCATCTCATGGTGTCAGCGTTGCGGACAATCAGGATGTTGTGGATGCGAGCGATGTGGTCTTTCTGTGCTTGCGCCCCACAGTGGCGGTCAGCGCAATCACCCCGCTGGCGTTCCGGGCTGACCAGCAGATCGTCTCGGTGATGGCCGGGGTCACCCGCGATACGCTGCGCGAGCATTGCGCGCCGGCATCGGACATTTCTGTGACGATCCCGCTGGGGTTTCTGGAACAGGGCGGCTGCCCGCTGCCTGGTTTCCCCGACGGGCGTTTGTTGCGCGAATTGTTCGAGCCTGAGAACCCTGTGCATGATGTGGCAACGGAAACGGCGCTCAACATGCACTTTGCCGTTTGCGCCATGGTGCCGGGCATTCTGGATCTGTTGGCATCGGGCGCAGAATGGCTGGGTGATCAAACGGCAGACCGGCAGGCAGCGGAGGTTTACACGACCCAGCTGATGTCCGGGTATCTGGCCACGATGGCGCGGGGGCAGGGGCAGCTTGCGGCCGAACGCGACGCGCTCGCAACCGAAGGCACCCTCAGCCTGCAGATGACGACAGCGCTGCGCGAGGGGCGTGCGCATGAGGCCCTGACCGTGGCAATGGATGCGATCGGAGCGCGTCTGGGAGGCAAATTATGAGTGTTGATGCTGTTGGCACTGTCCGCAGGGGGCGCGGCGCGCGCCGCAAACAGCGCGAAACCCGCGATGTCGCTATGCTGCCCGCGCTGAAGCGTCGTCTGCCGCTCACGGAGCCGATGACCGCAGAGCAGATCGCGCGGATCGATGCCGCGTCGATGGATATCCTGGAAAACACAGGCGTGGTCTTTCGCGATGACACAGCGCTCGAAGACTGGCGCCGGGCGGGTGCTGATGTGCGGGGAGAGCGCGTTCATCTCGACCGGGGTCTGGTGCGGGAGCTGATCGCGACCATACCAGAAACATTTACTTATCACGCACGCGATCCGCGTAAATCTCTGCCGTTTGGCGCGGACCATGCGATGTTTGTGCCGATGACAGGCGCGCCCTATCTGCGCGATCTCGAAGACGTGCGGCGCAATCCGACGCTGGAGGATCTGGCGAATTTTCACAGGCTCAGCCACATGCTGCCGGCGATGCATTCATCGGCCCATCACATTGTCGAGCCCTATGATCATCCGATCAGCCAGCGGCATCTGCGCATCACCTATTCGTCCATGAAATATTCGGACAAGACGTTCATGGGCATGACCACCAGCCCGAAAAACGCAGAAGACGTCATGGACATGTGTGCGATCCTTTTCGGGGCGGAATTTCTGGAAACACATCCGGTGGTGACGGGAAACTGCAACGGAAATTCGCCGCTGGTCTGGGACGAGACGATGCTGGGGGCCATGCGCGCTTTTTGCCGGCGCAACCAGCCGGTGCTGTGCTCGCCCTTTGTGCTCGGGGGCGCAAATACGCCAGCCTCTGTTGCACCGACGGTGGCGCAGCTCAATGCGGAAGCGCTGAGCGCACTGGCCTATACCCAGGTGATCCGGCAGGGCTGTCCGGCGATCTACGGGCATTATCTGTCTACCGTGTCGATGAAATCCGGGGCCCCTATGGCCGGGACGCCGGAAATCAGTCTGATGAACCTGATGATCGGGCAGATGGCGCGGTTTTATGGTGTGCCGTGGCGTTCATCGACAACGCTGGGCGGGGCCAAGACTTTTGATGCACAGGCGGGCTACGAGAGCGCGTCGACGCTGATGGCGCTCCAGATGGCCGGGGCAAATTACATGTGGCATGCCGCCGGATGGAACGAGGCGGGTATGCATTGCTCAATGGCCAAGTTCGTCGTGGACGCCGAACAATGCGCGATGGCCTACCGGATGGCCGAAGGCATCCGATGGGATGACTTTGACGAGGGGCTGGCCGCGGTCGCGGATATTGGCCCGGGCGGACATTATCTGGGACATCCGCACACGCTTGAGAACTTTCAGCGCGCGTTTTTTATGCCGGAACTCTTCGACAATAATTCGATCGAGCAATGGCAGGCCGAAGGTGCGGTAGAGGTCAACGAGCGCAGCCTGCAGCGGTGCCGTGACATGCTGAACGAATACGAGGAACCAAAGCTCGACGCGGCAGTGGATGAGGCCCTGCGCGACTATATTGCGCGGCGCGAACGGGAAATCCCGGCCGCAGATGCCCTGAACCAGGACTACTGACCGTGGCCGGTTCCGTCACACGGCTGCCGCGCGATCCGGGGCCGGCGGGCTGGAATGCGCTGCTGCCGGAGAATGTGCCTCCGGAACAGCTGAACGGGGACCAGCGCGCCGACTGGCTGGTGATCGGTGCCGGGTTCGCCGGGCTCGCGGCGGCCTACAGGCTCGCACAGCTGTGTCCCACAGACCGGATCGTCGTGCTTGAGGCCAGTCGTGTGGGCGAGGGGCCTGCGGGGCGGAATTCCGGTTTCATGATCGATCTGCCGCATGACCTCGCGTCCGACAATTACGGCGGGGCCCTTGCCGCTGATCTGGCGCAGACCGCTGACAACCGCCGCGGGATCGCACTGGCCGCAGAGATGGCGCAGGCCTTCGGGCTGAGTGAAGAGGCCTTTGCGCAGTGCGGGAAGATCAACGGGGCCGCCAGCCCGCGCGGTGATGCGCATAACACTGATTTCGCAAAACACCTGACAGCGATGGGCGAACCTTTCGAAACGCTGGACGCCGCTGCGATGCAGGAGCTGACCGGTACAGATTGTTACTCCAGCGGGCTTTTCACGCCGGGTGCCGCCATGATCCAGCCCGCGCTTTTTGTCCGGTCGGTGGCCCGGGGTCTTGTGTCAAACCGCGTACGTCTATTCGAAAACTCACCGGTGACGGACCTGAGCCGTGCATCGGGTGACTGGCAGGCTACGACACCGGGCGGAAAGGTAACAGCGCCTCAGGTGATCCTCGCGGTAAACGGTCACCTTGAGAGCTTTGGCCATATGCGCGGGCGGCTGATGCATGTCTTCACCTATGCATCAATGACCCGGGCGCTGACATCTGACGAATGCGCCCGTCTGGGCGGCAGCCCGGTCTGGGGTCTGACACCTGCAGACCCGCTGGGTACGACGGTCCGGCGTATCTCCGGCACGGGCGGGGACCGGATCGTTGTCCGCAACCGTTTCACCTTTGACCCGGACATGGAGGTGCCGGATACCCGCATCGCCGGGGTGGCGCGTGATCATGACCGGGCCTTTGCAACACGGTTTCCGATGCTTGGCGATGTCCGGATGGAGTACCGGTGGGGCGGCCGGCTCTGCCTGAGCCGGAACGGTGTTCAGGTGGTCGGAGAACTGGAGCCGGGCCTCTGGTCTGCCTGTTGTCAGAACGGGCTGGGAACCGCCAAGGGCACCCTTGCGGGTATGCTCGCCGCAGAGGCTGCCAATGGCGTTGGTTCGGATGCGCTGGACAGAATGCAGCAGGCGCCGGTTCCGAAGAAACTGCCACCTGGTCTGATCGCCCGGGCCGGGGCCACGGCGCGCCTGCGGTGGGGCGAATGGCGGGCCGGCGCCGAGCTGTGATCCGTCAGTTTTCGGGCTGCAGAACCATGCAGGTTGAGCCATTGGCACCAGGGACAAGCACGTCCTCAATCTCGCCCTCGCCGGACATGCCTTTTCCGCTCCACAGCAGTTCCTGGCCCACGCCCTGCTGCCGGTCAGAGACGATCACTCTGGCCCACATGCATTCAGGCATTCCGCTGGAGCCGATCGGGAAACGTATCGGGGGCATGTCGTAGGTCACAAAGCCGTCACGCACACTGACGCGGTGGTTCCGTACGGCCCATTCGCCGGGGCCGGTAACCGGTGAGTCTTCCCAGTCGCCGTCGCGGTTGGCATCAACGAGAATGTTGAAGAACACCTCATGCTGGCCGATGCTGTTGATCTGTATGCGGAAATTCAGGTCAGCGGGCAGTCTGTCGGGCGTAGACTGTGCGGCCACCAGCCAGTCCCAGGTCACGCCGTCGTCGTAGTCGGTCGAGATGTTCGGGACATTGGTGCCGGGCGGCCTGCCGCGTGGGTTCACGGGATCCGGATCGTTGACATCGGTGTATCCGTCCTCGGCACTGACGAATTCGCCGATCCAGTAGCGGCACAGAACCTGCGCGCGCGCGCCATCGTTGCTGCGCCGTGTCGGGAATGCGCCTGTGTCAGCGCCTGGTGTGGTGTATCCGGTTGGCGTGCCATCCGGCGCATCGCCGAAATCTTCGCCATCAATTCCCACACAATTGCTTTGTGAGAACGGATCCTGGGTAATCAGGACGCACGCTGACAGCCCTGCAAAAAGAGATAAAAAAGTGAAAGAAATCAATCGGTACGAGGTTAACATGGCAGTGCTCCTCAATGATCAGATGATCCCTGAGTGTGCGCCTGATCCCCGTTCCGGTCAAATTGCAGCAAAAAACCCGGCCCGGAAACCGGACCGGGCTGTGCCCGTAGAGACGGAAATACCAACCTCAGATCGCGAGGTATTCTTCGCGCAGTTCTTTGTTTTCGAGAACTTCAGCAGCGCTGCCGTCAAAGACGATGCCACCGGTGTCCATGATCACCGCGCGGTCGGCCAGTTGCAGGGCGCGCACGGCGTTCTGTTCGACGAGGATTGTCGTGATGCCCTGATCCTTGATGATGCGGAGCGTCTTTTCAATTTCGTCGACAATGACCGGCGCCAGACCCTCATAAGGCTCGTCCAGCAGAAGCACTTTGATGTCCCGGCACAGCGCGCGGGCAATAGCGAGCATCTGCTGTTCGCCGCCCGACAGTGTGACACCTTCCTGGTTGCGCCGTTCGCGCAGCCGCGGGAAGAGATCATAAACGCGGTCCAGTGACCAGCCGATCGGCGGGGCGATCTGCGCCAGCTTGAGGTTCTCTTCGACCGTCAGACCCGCGATGATGCGCCGGTCCTCGGGCACCAGGCCGAGACCTGCCTGGCTGGCCTGGTAACTGCTCATCTTGTGCAGCGGCTGGTGGTCGAGCCAGATCTCGCCGTGGCGGACCTCCGGGTCGGCAAGGCGGGCGATGGCCCGCAGTGTCGAGGTTTTGCCGGCCCCGTTGCGCCCCAGCAGGGCCAGGATCTCGCCCTCGTGCACGTTAAAGCTGATGCCCTGCACGATATAGCTTTCGCCGTAATAGGCATGCATGTCCCAGACCGACAGAAAGGCCGGAGCAGTTGCCGCGTGGTTGGCGTTTTTGGAGAAATCGGGTTTGACGTTCATCGTAGCTCTCCTTACGCCGCCGTCTGCGTTTCGCCGAGGTAGGCTTCGCGCACTTTCGGGTGGCCTTTGATGTTGTCGGGGGTGTCCTCGACCAGCGGTGTGCCCTGGGCCAGCACGGTGATGCGCTGAGCAAGGCTGAACACCACGTGCATGTCGTGTTCAATGATCGCGATGGTGATGTCGCGTTCGTCACTGATCTGTTTCAGCAGGTCGATCGTGTTGTTGGTGTCAGCACGCGCCATGCCCGCAGTGGGCTCATCCAGCAACAACAGGCGGGGTTCCTGGCTGAGGCACATGCCGATCTCCAGGCGCCGCTTGTCGCCGCGTGACATTGAGCTTGCGGTCATGTGGCGTTTGTCGGCCATATTCATGTCCTCAAGCATGTGTTCCGCCCGCTCAATGATGTCCTTCTGGCTGGTCACAGACGAAATCCCGTTCAGCTCAAACGCACCGTCGCGCTTGGCAAAGCAGGGGATCATCATGTTTTCCAGTACCGACAGATCGCCAAAGATTTCCGGTGTCTGGAACACCCGGCTGATGCCCATCTGATTGATCTCAAAGGGCTTGCGGCCCAGCACCGACTGGCCGTCAAAGCTGACGGAGCCGGTATCCGGGATGAGCTTGCCGACCAGACAGTTCAGCAGCGTGGACTTGCCGGCCCCGTTCGGTCCGATAATCGCGTGGACCGAGTTCTCCTTGACCGAGAGGTTCACCTCGCTCAGTGCCTGCAGACCGCCAAAGCGTTTGCCGACGTTTTTGACTTCAAGAATACCCATGACGTCGTCTCCTTATTCTGCAGGTGTGGTTTTGCCGTCGGCGGCATCGTCCGCAGCTTTCTTGCCGCGGAAGAGACCGGCGATCTTCTGGCCGCCCTGGACAAGGCCACCGGGCAGGAAGATCACGACCATCATGAACATCAGACCCAGCGTGAGGTGCCAGCCCTTGCCGATGAACGGGTAGACGATGGTGATAAAGAAATCTTCCATCCCGTCGGGCATAAAGGCGAACCACTGTTCCAGGATCGACTTATTGATCTTGGAGACGATGTTTTCCATGTACTTGATGAATCCCGCGCCAAGGACCGGGCCAATGAGGGTGCCGGCACCGCCGAGGATCGTCATCAGAACGACTTCACCGGAAGCTGTCCAGAACATGCGTTCCGCACCCACCTGCGTATCCATCGCCACCAGCAGACCGCCGGCAAGACCGGCGTACATGCCAGAAATCACAAAGGCCGCGAGTGTGTAGGGCTTGGAGTTCAGGCCGGTGTAGTTCAGCCGCTGCTGGTTCGATTTCACGGCCCGCAGCATCATGCCGAACGGCGAGCGGAAGATGCGGATCGACAGGTAGAAGGCGAGGAGCATCACCAGTGCCGCGATGTAGTAGCCGGCGTTGAAGGTAAAGACCCAGTTGCCGACGGCCAGTTCGTAGCTCGACCCCATTTCGAGACCGAAGAGATTGGCACGGGGCGTCTGCCCGGCTTCCAGCGCACCATCCAGGATACGCGGGTCATCCACTTTGGGCTGCAGACCGGTTTCACCGCCCGTGATCGGGGTCAGCACCGAGTAGGCCAGAGAATAGGACATCTGCGCGAAGGCCAGTGTCAGGATCGAGAAGTAGATGCCTGAGCGGCGCAGCGAGATCCAGCCCACCAGCAGTGAGAAGAGACCGGCGACCACAACAGAGATCGCAATCGCAGGGATCACATTCATGGTCAGCAGTTTCATCATCCAGATCGCGGCGTAGGAACCGACACCCAGGAAGGCTGCGTGACCGAAGCTGAGATAGCCGGTCAGACCGAAGAGGATGTTAAACCCGATGGCAAAGATCCCGAAGATCACCAGACGCTGCATCAGGTCCGGATAGCCCGCGTTGAACTGCGCCATGGCGGAGCCTTCGGGGAAGGGATTCAGGATGAAGGGGGCGAAGATCGTCAGGATGGCGACGACGATCAGCAGGGTTGTGTCGCGTTTTGTCAGTCCGAACATGTCTTATTCCTCCATCACGCCCTTGCGGCCCATGAGACCACGCGGACGGGTAAGCAAAATGATGATGGCGACCAGATAGATGATGATCTGGTTGATACCGGGAAGAACTTCGAGAACCGCGCCCATGGAGGCGAAGCTTTCGAGAACACCCAGCAGGAAGCCGGCGAGTACAGCGCCCGAGAGCGAGCCCATGCCGCCGACCACGACGACCACAAAGCTCAGCACAAGGAAGTCCATGCCCATGTGGTAATTCGGAGAGTTGATCGGTGCGTACATCACGCCCGCAAGGCCCGCAACCGCGGCGGCGATGCCGAACATAATGGTAAAGCGTTTGTCGATGTTGATGCCCAGCAGGCCGACGGTTTCGCGGTCTGCCATACCGGCGCGCACAACCATCCCGAAGGTGGTGAACTGCAGGAAAGCAAAGACAGCACCGATGATGATGGCCGAGAAGGCAAAGTAGACGAGACGCCAGTAGGGATAGATGATCGTGTTGGGATCAAAGCCCAGCATAGCGCCGAAATCGAACGAGCCGGTGAAGGCTGCCGGTGCGGGGGTGGGGATCGGGTTCGCACCGTAGAAATACTTGATGATCTCCTGCAGGACGATCGCAAGGCCGAAGGTCACGAGGATCTGGTCCGCGTGAGGGCGCTTGTAGAAGTGCTTGATCAGGCCGCGTTCCATTGCGAAGCCGATACCGACCATCACAGGGATCGAGAAGAGGATCGACAGCGGTACCGCCCAGTCGATGATCACATCGCCCGTGGCCTGTCCGAAGATGTCATAGAGGTAAGGGACCTCAACCTTGAGCGGGTTGCCCAGGAAGTCCGTTTTTGTGTCGTCGATGACCGTGTGGCTGAGCGTCAGGATGCGGCTCAGCGTGACAGCGCAGAAGGCGCCGATCATGAAGAGCGCCCCGTGGGCGAAGTTGACAACCCCGAGGGTGCCGAAAATCAGTGTCAGGCCGAGAGCGATCAGCGCATAGGCTGATCCTTTGTCGAGGCCGTTCAGAACTTGCAGGATGATTGCGTCCATGGTCCCACCTTCAGGATGCGTGATCAGGCACTGTTGCGCCCGGGTGGTGCCGGGCGGAGAGAACCGCCCGGCGTGGTGTTTTCAGATGTCGCTTACGCGCCCGGGTTACATGTCCCGAGGTTGCCGCCGGCGAACTGCGGGTGGTCAGGTTCGTATGTCACCTGAGCAACCGGTGTGACTTCGACGATTTCGAGAAGATCGAATTCGGATGTCGGGTTCTCTTTACCCTTCACAACCAGCACGTCTTTGAAGCACTGGTGGTCGTCGCCACGATAGAGCGTTTTACCGTTGCCCATGCCGTCGAACTCAAAGTTCTCAAGCGCTTCAACAACCGCACAGGGGTTGAAGGAGCCGGCGCGCTCAACCGCATCCGCATACAGCAGCGCCTGCACATAGCATGTGTGCGCGGCCTGGGACGGCGGGAAGCCGTATTTGGTGCCGAAGGATTTGACGAATGCCTTGGAGCCTTCGTCCTGCAGCGACCAGTGCCAGTTTGTCGAACCGAAGATGCCTTTAACGTTGGCACCTGCACCCTTCGCCATGAGGCGGGAGTAGAGCGGAACGATGATCTGGAAGTCTTTGCCGTTCACCTGCTTGTCGCGCAGGCCGAACTGAACCGCGTTGGTCAGCGAGTTCACCATGTTGCCGCCGTAGTGGTTCAGAACCAGCGTATCGGCGCCCGACTGCAGAACCGGCGCAATGTAGGACGAGAAGTCGGTCTGTGTCAGCGGCGTTTTCACGGCTGCGACTGTTTCCCAGCCCATGGCTTCGGTCGAGGATTTCACCGCTTCTTCTGTGGTGTAACCCCAGTTGTAGTCCGCTGTCAGGTGATAGGCTTTACGGTCTGTACCGTAGGCATTCGCCAGCACGGGCGCCAGGGCGGCACCGGACATGTAGGAGTTGAAGAAGTGACGGAAACCGTTGGCCTTGCGGTCCTTACCGGTTGTGTCGTTGGAGTGCGTGAGGCCCGCCATGAAGATAACGCCGGCTTCCTGGCAGAGCGCCTGAACGGCAACGGCCACGCCCGAGGACGAACCACCGGTGATCATCACCGCGCCGTCTTTTTCGATCATGGAGCGCGCTGAGGCCCGTGCTGCGTCAGATTTCGTCTGCGTGTCGCCGGTGACGTATTCGACTTTCTTGCCGAGAATACCGTTACCTTTCAGCGCCTTGGACGAGAAAGTATTCATCATGCCGCCGTCGCCGCCACCGTTCAGGTGCTCGACCGCCAGCTCGTAGGCGCGCAGTTCGTCTGCGCCCTCGTCGGCATAGGGACCGGACTGCGGCACGTTGAAGCCGAGTGTCACGGTGTCGCCTGTAGGCGCGTTGGTAAAGCCGGAGTGGCCATCCGCACGCAGATACGTCGGCAGCGTCAGACCGGCAGCACCGGCCACAGCGCCGGTCTTGATCAGACCACGACGTGTGAGTTTCGAATTGGACATGAATATCCTCCCAGTTGATAAGATCAGGCTGCTGGCCGGACTCCTCCGCCCGCCGCCTGAGGCACAGATGTGCAAATATCTTATCGCGCGGGAAGTGAAAATTGCGCAACAAGTCCCTTGAAATGCACAATTATTTTGTAAATAAATCTACAGCATCATCGGTGTTTCTGTAAATTTTGTGATGTCGCATCGCAGAAACCTGTTGAAAAGGTACGGAATTACAGGAGGTCCCGGCATGCCGCGTGAAGGTCTGACAGGGAGCAGGATCCGGGAGAGACGTTCAGTTGCGGGGATGCGTCAGGCCGATCTGGCGCGCAGCCTCGGCATATCTGCCTCTTACCTCAATCTGATCGAACACAACCGCCGCAGAATCGGTGGAAAACTCCTGCTGGACATTGCCCGGACCCTCGGCGTGGAGCCAACGATGCTGACCGAAGGGGCGGAGGCGGCGCTGATCGCCACGCTGCGCGAAGCGGCCACAGGAGCCAGCCTCGCGCCTGCGGAAGTGGAGCGGGCCGATGAGCTTGCCGGGCGCTTTCCGGGTTGGGCAGAAGTGCTGGCCGCCGGCCACCGGCGCATCGCCACGCTGGAACGCACGGTTGAGACCCTGAACGACCGGCTGACCCATGATCCGCAGCTTGCAGCCTCAGTACACGAATTGCTGTCCACAGCGGCGGCCATCCGCTCCACCGCGTCTATTCTGGCCGATGAGAAGGAACTGGACGATCAGTGGCGTGACCGTTTTCACGCCAACCTGAATGAGGACAGCCGGCGGCTTGCGGACAGCTCCAAATCGCTGGTGGAGTATTTTGAGGCCGGTCAGGGACCCGACGATGCAGCGTCCAGCCCGCAGGATGAGGTTGACGCCTTTTTGACAGAGAACGCCTGGTTCTTCCCTGATCTGGAAGCGGGGCAGGCCGACGCGGAAGCGCTGATCAACGGCGCTGCAGCGCTGCGCAGCGAGGCCGCCCGCGAACTGGCACGTGCCGTGCTCCGCCGGATGGCGGCGGATGCAGCCCAGGTCAGCATACCGGTGCTCGAAGGCGCGCTTGAAGAAACCGGGCCCGATCCTGTGCGGCTTGCTGCGCTGCTTGGTGCACCTGTGGCGCTGATCATGCGGCGGATGGCCAGCCTGCAGGACCTGCAGAGTGGGTTGGTGGTCTGCGACCGCGCGGGCAGTATCCTCTTCCGCAAACCCGTGAGCCAGTTCGTGATCCCGCGTTTTGCGCCGGCCTGCGTGCTCTGGCCGCTTTTCGAAGCGCTGGGCCAGCCGGGGCAGGTGATCAGAACACCGATTGTACAGCTTGGCCGGGGCCGGTCCGCCTTTGACTGTTTTGCGGTGTCTGAGATCACCGGGGTGCCTGAATACAACCGTCCGCCGCTGCTGCATGCGAGCATGCTGATCCTGCCGTCTGCGGAACCGGAGCCGGACGGTGTGACCGAGGTTGGCAGCACCTGCCGCGTCTGTCCAAGGGATGCCTGTCAGGGCCGACGCGAAAGCTCGATCCTGCGCGACGGGCTCTGAGACGTCCGCAGGGGCGCCGTTCGCAAGAGAGACACAGGAGACGCGCCTGTAGATAAGGTCGTGTGACCGGCCTTCACAGCCGCGAAAAACTGCGGCCCGGGCACCGCACCCGCTTTGACTTGATGCGGGGAATCCGACAATATCCGGCACAGGCGTGCTGCACGACGGTTGGGGAGAGACCGGCGGCATGCTCCCTGGGAGGAGGGGACCATGAATCACCACGTGCTGTTGGTTGAAGATGAGGCGAACATCATCGAAGCCATCCGCTTTCTGCTGAGCCGGGAAGGCTGGCAGGTGGACACACATTCAAACGGGACGGACGCGGCAGAGGTGATCCGGCGCATGAAACCCGACATTGTGATCCTGGATGTGATGCTGCCGGGCAAAAGCGGTTTTGACATTCTCGAAGAGCTGCGCGCGCATGAACAGACGGCTGATCTGCCGGTGCTCATGCTCACGGCGCGTGGCCAGAGCCGCGACCGGGAAATGGCGGAGAAAGCCGGCGTCAGCCGCTTCATGACCAAACCGTTTTCCAACACCGAAGTGCTGAACGCTGTGCGCGACATGCTTTACGTGCACCGCCAGCAGAGCTGAAACGATGGCGCCGCGCGGACGCACCCCTGTGTTTCTGGAACGCGGTAACTATCGCCAGCGCCGGGTCATTGATGCCGTCAGGCTGCTTGCCGTCCTCGGTGCGGTGCTGTGGATGATCCCGCTGCTCTGGCCCACCGGTGACGCGGCAGATGGCGCAGGCATGCCCATGTCGCGGGCACTCAGCTACGTCTTTGCAGTCTGGTTCTTTCTGATCTGCACCGGTGCTTTCCTAGTCTCAAGGATGCGCCGCGCGCGGCAGGATGGAAGCGAACCGGCGGGGAGTGGGGACGCGTGACGTCGCTGAACCTGCTCATCGGTGTCTGTCTGGCCTATGTGGCCTTTCTGTTTGGTGTGGCCTTTGTGGCGGAACGGGCCGGTGTGCGCGGCAGGGCCGACTGGCTGTTGCGCTCGCCGCTTGTCTATACGCTTTCGCTGTCCATCTACTGCACAGCTTGGACGTTTTACGGCGCGGTGGGCAATGCCGCGCGCTCAGGCCTTGAATATGTCACGATTTATCTGGGCCCCAGTCTGGTGATCATCGGCTGGTGGTGGATCCTCCGGCGTCTCGTGCGGATCGGGCGCAGCCAGAAAGTGACCTCCGTCGCGGACCTGATTTCGTCGCGCTATGGCAAATCCAACACGCTCGCGATTGTCGTGACCATTATGGCGGTGATTGGGGTCACGCCATACATCGCTCTGCAACTGCAGTCGGTGGCCTCCTCTGTATCCATTTTTTCCTCTGCCGGGACGGATGGCGTGCCCGATCCGGAAGTGTCGCGCGCCGGCGGCTTGTGGATCGCGGTCGGTCTCGCGCTCTTCACGGTGCTTTTCGGCACCCGGAACCTGAACGCAAACGAACGCCACCACGGCGTCGTTATTGCCGTCGCGGTCGAGGCCGTTGTCAAACTGGTGGCGCTCCTTGCTGTCGGGGTGTTCGTGGTCTGGGGTGTCGCGGGGGGGCTGTCTGCCACCCTGGACCGGATTGATGCCTCCGCCCTGGGGACCTGGCAGACCGATGGCAGCCGTTGGGCAACGCTGACGCTCCTGTCGGCGACAGCCTTTCTGTGTCTGCCCCGGATGTTTCAGGTCATGGTGGTTGAGAATGATGATGAACGGCATCTGCAGATCGCAAGCTGGGCCTTTCCGCTTTACCTGATGCTCATGAGCCTTTTCGTGGTGCCCATCGCGGTGATCGGTCTGGAGGTCCTGCCAGCGGGCTCCAACCCGGACTTCTTTGTGCTCAGCCTGCCGCTCAGCGAGGGCCGCGAGGGACTTGCCATGCTGAGTTTTCTCGGCGGTTTTTCCTCAGCGACCTCCATGGTGATCGTGGCAACCCTGGCGCTCTCAACCATGGTGTCGAACCATGTCGTGATGCCGGTGTTTCTGCACCTCAGACAGGGCGGGGCGACGCAGTCCGGTGACGTCCGTGACGTGGTCATCCTGTCCAGGCGGCTGTCCATTCTGGGGATCATCGCTCTGGGCTATATCTATTTTGAGGCCTCGGGCGGCTCAGGGGCACTAGCCGCCATTGGTCTGATCTCCTTTGCCGGCGTGGCTCAGTTTCTGCCGGCGATGCTGGGCGGTCTCTTCTGGCGCGGGGCCACGCGCATTGGCGCACTGGCCGGGCTGGCCATCGGGTTTTCGGCCTGGATGTTTACCATGCTGCTGCCCAGTTTCGGGCCGGGCGCTGTCCTGTCGGCGGACACCTTTGAAAACGGTCTGCTTGGTCTGTCCTGGCTGCGTCCTCAGGCGCTTTTCGGGATCGGGGGGCTGGATCCGATGGTGCATGCCGTGTTCTGGAGCCTCGCGCTTAATGTGACGGGCTTTGTCGTTTTTTCGCTGGTCAGCTTTCCGCTCCCGCTGGAACGGTTGCAGGGTGCACAGTTTGTGAATGTCTTCGATCACTCCGGACAGGCGCGCAGCTGGCATGCGTCATTTGCCGAAAGCGAAGATCTGATGGTTATGGCACAACGGCTGCTGGGGCCCGAAGAGGCGCGGCTGCTTTTTGAGAGACAGGCGAGGCGCCAGGGACGCCGTGGCCATCTGCCGGAGCCGACGCCCGATTTCCTGCAGACACTGGAGCGCGAGCTCGCCGGGTCCGTGGGTGCGGCGACAGCGCATGCGATGATCGGTCAAATCGTTGGCGGCTCTGCGGTGTCTGTTCAGGAACTTATGGCTGTTGCGGACGAATCCGCGCAGATGCTGGAGTATTCCAGCCAGCTTGAAGCCAAATCGCGCGAACTGAGCGACACAGCGGCCGAACTGCGTCGCACCAATGACAAGCTGACACAAATCTCCCTGCAGAAAGACGCGTTTCTGAGCCAGATCAGTCACGAACTGCGTACCCCCATGACCTCCATCCGGGCGTTTTCGGAAATTCTGCGCGATACCGACGGCCTTGGTCCGCTGGAGAAAACAAAATACGCCAGCATTATTCACACAGAGGCCATCCGGCTGACACGGCTGCTTGATGATCTGCTCGATCTGTCGGTGCTGGAAAACGGCCAGGTCACGCTGAACCGGCAGACAGGCAGCCTGGCGGATCTTCTGGACCAGGCGATTTCCACGGCGCAGGCCAGCGAAGCGCGCCGTATTACCATCCGCAGGCGGCGTCTGGAAGAGACCATTACTCTGGACACCGATCTGGACCGGCTGGCGCAGGTGTTCATCAATCTCATTACGAACGCTCAGAAATACTGTGCTGCATCCGACCCCGAACTGCGGATCGAGGCGGCGCGACAGGGAGACACTGTTTTTATTGATTTTCTGGACAACGGCGCGGGAATTCCGGACGACGCGCGGGAAATGATGTTTGAAAAGTTCAGCAGAATAGGCGCCCAGGACAGCAACGGCGCCGGGCTGGGGCTGGCGATCTGCCGTGAAATCATGGTGCGGCTGGGCGGGGATGTCACCTATCTGGACAACACCGGCGGCACCGCATTCCGGGTGACATTGCCGCAGAAACTGGCGATGGCCGCGCAGTAAATCTGTCTGTTAACCCTGCCGATTCCTTCATTTTTAAAGGCTATGGTAACCATTGGCCTCTAGTCTGGAGCGCAAAGGTTCCGGGTAAACTGTGTTTGCCGGAACCCTGAGACAAGGGCGACAGATGTCAGTTTTGCAGCGCAAAGCGCAGGCGGGAAAACAGGAACATCAGGCGCGGTCTGTGACCGTGCCCAAAGCTGTGCGGCTGAGCATGGCGAAGGTCGCGGACGATCTCTTTGACATGGCGCTTGCCGTGATCGCTGTGTCTCAGGACAGCTTCGAAGGCGATAGTCTTCAGGAACTGGTAGAAGAGGACACCATGCTGATCCTGCTGGACGGGCCGGATGGATCCACAGCGGGCATTTCCATCGGCATGGGCCTGGTACAGGCGCTGATCCAGCAGCAGACAACCGGTCGGATCATGAAGCTGCCGGATGACCTCACCCGAAAGCCCACATCGACAGATGCCGCTTTGTGCGCACCGCTGATCGACCGCTTCTTTGCCCGCTGTCACGACACCGTGGAAATGCCTGAGGACAAGCGCAGGATACGGCCCTACCGCTTTGGTGCTCGGGCAGAGAACCGGCGCCTGTTCGATCTGGCCCTTGAAGGGGGCGCTTACACCGTTTTGCGCCTGACGCTTGATATTGCAGGCGGTATCGGTCAGGCACCGGTCATTGTGCTGATCCCGGAACCGGATGCAGCCGGTGAACCGCTTCCCGCCCACGAAAGTGATGCCATTGAGCCGCCTGCGCTGCGAACGCTTGAAAAATCCGTTATGGAGTTGCCGGCGGACCTGACGGCTGTGCTGACCCGCATCCGGTTGCCACTTTCAAAGGCCAGCGCGCTCGCCGCCGGGGATACTCTGAAAATCCCGGCGGATGCTTTCGACAGTGTCTCGCTGGTGACCGGCCAGGGTGATGTGATCGCAAAGGGGGCCATGGGCCAGATTGACGGATACCGCGCGCTTCAGCTTGAGCAGCCGACGCCGGGCAAAAGTGCCAGGCAAAAGCTGGATATGGAGGGGCTGCCGGATGCCGGGCCGGCGATGGGCGGTGGTGCCGCGGATGCTGGTCTGCCGGATATGTCAGCTTTGCCTGGTGATGATCTGCCGGACCTTCCCGATCTACCGGATATCGAACTGTCGCCTGAAACCGACTTTTCCGAAGCAATGCCGGAAAGTCTGCCCGACCTGCCGGATCTTCCTGATCTGCCGGGTGAAGGTGCAGAGCCGGGCGATCTGCCTGATCTTCCTGATCTGGACGGAGATGGCCTGCCGGAGCTTCCGGACCTTGATGATCTGCCGGATCTTGGGGATCTTCCCGATCTTGAGGATTTGCCAAAGATGAATACGGCCTGAGGCCCGATCCGGGATCAGCCCGCCAGGCTGATCAGTGTGTCCCGCATCCCTGACAGATCGTAACCACCCCGCCGCGCGGCTTCTATTATTTCGTCTGCGTCCATTCCACCGGCCGAGCCCAGAGCCCATGCGATGGTTGAGCGGGTGCCCGAGGCGCAATAGGCGACAACCGGACCGTCGCACCCGCAGATCAGGTCATTGTTCCGTGCAATGACATCAGGTGTCATCGTGTAGTGCGTCAGCGGCTGTTCGACAAAGCGCATACCGGCAGCCTCTGCCGCCGCGCGCAGATCCGCAGCGCGGTACCCGGGCGGTACTTCCTCATCGGGGCGGTTGCAGAGAATGAGTTCAATTCCGGCCTCTTTCAGGGCAGGAATGTCTTCGCAGGTCAGCTGAGGTGCCGCGAAGAATGTCGGGGTGATCTGCCGGATATCCATGAACGAAGGATTAGGACAGCCCGGCGGAGGTGTCCAGATGCCGGCGCACAGGAGGTGCCGCCAACATGCCTGCTGAAATGGCGGCAAGGAAGACAAGGCCCCCGATACCACCATAGGTCAGCGATGCCATCGCAGGCCCGGGACACAGGCCAACCAGACCCCAGCCCATGCCGAAAAGCACCGCACCTGTAATGAGCTGCCTGTCCGGGCCGCCACCCGGCGGCGGTGGAAAGCTGCCGCCGTTCCGGGGGCTGCGACCGGGTGTCAGACGCCAGGCAATGGCCATCGGCACAAGCGCGCCACCCATTACAAACATCAGGGTCGGATCCCATACTCCGGTAATATCAAGAAATCCCTGAACTTTTTTTGTGTCCGTCATGCCGGAGATATAGAGGCCGATACCAAACAAAGCGCCGCAGAGTGCAGCCGTGAGAATGCGCATGTCAGAGCCCTCCCAGAAACCGAAGCGTGGCCACCGTGATCATCCCGGCAGCAATGAATGTTACGGTTGCCAGAATGCCGCGCAGGCTGAGCCTTGAAATACCGCAGACGCCGTGGCCCGACGTACAGCCATTTCCGATGCGCGTGCCGAGACCGACGAGCAGCCCTGCGGCGATGATCAGAAAAACGTTACCGGTCAGGCCTGTTTCCGCCGGCGTTGGATCGGCAAGCCGCAAAAGGGCAGGTGCCGCGATCAGCGCAGCCACAAACGCAAGCCGTTCCATCCGGTCCTGACGAGCGCTGCCGTCGACCAGACCGCCCAGAATGCCGCTGGCGCCCATAATCCGGCCGTTCCCGAGAAGATAGAGCGCCGCAGCGCCACCAATCAGAAGCCCGCCGAGAGCCCCTGCGATCCAGTCTGTCATCAGTAGTTCCTGCTAAATTTTGTTCAGTGGTACTTTGAGCATCACATCCCCATGCTCGTCCGGTTCGGGCATTTGCCCCGCGCGCATATTCACCTGCAGCGATGGCAGAATGAGACGCGGCATGCCCAGCGTTGCATCGCGGGCTTCGCGCATTTCGACAAAACTGTTCTCGTCGCGGCCGTCTCCGATGTGGACGTTCGCGGCTTTCTGGGCGCCCACGGTCGTCTCCCAGGCGAATTCCTCGCGACCCGGCGCCTTGTAATCGTGGCCCACGAAAATACGCGTTTCATCCGGCAGGGAGAGAATTTTCTGGATCGACTGATAAAGGTCATGTGCCGAACCGCCCGGAAAATCGCAGCGGGCTGTGCCGAAATCAGGCATGAACAGCGTATCGCCGACAAAGGCCGCGTCCCCGATGACATAGGTCATGCAGGCGGGCGTATGGCCCGGTGTGTGCAGCACATCGACGCGCATTTGCCCGATGTGAAAGGAAGATCCTTCCTCGAAAAGAGCGTCAAACTGGCTGCCGTCGCGCTGAAACTCAGTGCCTTCATTGAACACTTTCCCAAAGGTATCCTGCACCGTTGTGATCTGTGCACCTATCCCGATTTTTCCGCCCAGACGTTCCTGCAGATAGGGTGCGGCAGACAGGTGGTCCGCGTGAACATGGGTTTCCAGAATCCATTTCAGTTGCAGTCCCTTTTCGCGCACAAAGGCGATCACCCGATCTGCTGAGGCGGTGTCTGTCCGGCCGGCGGCCTGATCAAAATCCAGAACCGAATCCACAATGGCACAGGTACTCCCATCGGGGTCCTGTACGACGTAGCTGACGGTGTTGGTGGCTGTATCGAAAAATGCCGTGACGTCCGGTGACATGCGCGCGCTCCTCTGATCCTGCATCAGCATAGGTCCGATGCCTGTCAGAGCGCAAGCGCCGTATCAGCCCAGAAAGATACCGATAATGACAAGCACAAGCCCGATCACGGACAGAAACAGGGCGCCAAGGTTCAGGGGCAGGGCCCGGCGCAGGACGGTCCGCATCTCTTCGTCCGCAAGCCGCGCGCGGCGGGCACGGGCAACGTAGACGATGCACCATATGAGACCGGCAAGGCCCAGTAGTGACACGCCGGCACCCGTCCAGATAATCACGTCAAAAATGGTTGTGTCGTCGCCTGTGTTCATGCGCAGGGGCTACTGAAAAGTGCCCGGCTTGGCAAGGCCGCATCCTGGTGGGGGGAAGCATGGCAAACCTGCTTGCAGCACCGGGGGCAGGGGAGTAGGCAGGCTGCGGACATTTATTCACCAGGAGCGCAGCATGAGCGATACCGCAACCGACCCTTCCGCCCCCGAGACACAGGCAGATGCCTCGTATCGTGCGTCTTCCGGCGAACTGAGGCAGTTTGTTGAGCGGATCGAGCGACTGGACGCTGAGAAAAAAGACATCGCTGAGCAGCAGAAAGAAGTGATGGCCGAGGCCAAGGCACGCGGCTACGACACCAAGGTGCTGCGCAAGGTGATTGCGCTGCGCAAGCGTGACGCGGACGACATCGCCGAAGAAGAAGCTGTTCTGGAAATGTACAAGGAAGCGTTGGGCATGACGTGACGGCGGCTGGCGCTGTGCCGCATAGGGCTGTCGTTTTCGATCTGGACGGGACGCTGGTACACAGCGCGCCGGATCTGCATGCCGCCGTCAATGCAGCGCTCCGTGACCACGGGCGGGCTGCCGTAACGCTCGACCAGGTCATCAGTTTTATCGGAAATGGTGTCAGCAAACTGGTGGAGCGCGCACTGATTGCCACCGGAGGGGTGACACCGGAGCTGCACACCGCGGCGCTGGACCGGTTTATGGAAAGCTACAACGCTGACATGACGCGGCTTACGGAACCTTACCCTGGTGTCATGGCCTGCCTGCAGGCGCTGAAGGACCGTGGCGTGCCCATGGGGCTCTGTACAAACAAGCCCGAAGACCCCGCGAGGCACATCTGCGATGTTCTGGGGCTCAGCCCGTATCTCAGTGTGATCGTGGGCGCACGGCAGGGTGTTGCGCACAAACCCGATCCCGAACCGCTGCTGTCGTGCATTGCGGAACTGGGCGCGACGCCGGCGGACACAGTTTATGTGGGCGACAGCGCAGTGGATTGCGAAACTGCCCTGAGGGCCGGTGTTCCGTTCCGTTTCTTTACCGGCGGATATCTCAATTCAGAGTTGCCGCCATTGTCTGATGATCAGCGTTTCGACAGCTGGCGGGATCACGGTCTCTGAACCGGTTCACCGGGTCAGGTTTGCCGGAACAGCCGCCCGGGCGCGTCGTGGAGCGGGGCGCCGCCAGCGCTGCGGCTCATATGCCACGCGAGCACCTGATTGCTGCTGAGAACCGGCAGGCCCAGCCGGTCTTCGAGATCATCAATAATGCTGAACGTCCGCAGGTTGGTGCAGGACAGAAAAACGGCATCGGAGGGTGCCCGGGACGCAGTTTCCAGCGCCGCAGCGTGGATAGATGCCGGGTCAATCCGGGCGACCCGTTCTTCAACTTCTTCGCCAAAAGACAGCGTTGCCGGAACGCGCAGCCCGTTTTGTTCAAAAGCCTCTTTGATCCTGTCCGCAACAGACGCCACATAAGGGGAAACAACCGAAACGGATGACGCGCCGACGGCCCGGAAGGCGGCCAGCGCGGCGGTGAGCGGATCGGTAACCTGTGGCGTACGGGCGTTGGCCGACACCTGCGCGGCGACGGTTTCGGGGCCGATCAGCGTGGCACCAGAGGTGCAGCAATAGCCGATAACGTCAAATTCGGCGGCGTCCGGGAGCAGGCTTGCTGCGGCAGGCAGCGCCTCGCGCATGGACAGCAGCGTCTCGGGCGTCACATCCGCGCCGCTTGGAATGCGCGTGACGTACAGAGCGGTTTCGGGTGGTCGGAAAACCTGCCGGAAGTCTTCCTCAATCGTTTCATCGGTTTTCAGGACGATCAGCCCGAGCGTTGCGCGGCGTCCGGCCGGCTCACTGAGGCGGTAGGGAAAGTTCTCCATACCTTACCCCAAAACCGGCAGTTCGGCAGCGGCCCTGCGGTTGAGCAGTTCCGGGCCGCTGGCGCGCAGTACGATGTTTTCCTCATGCACCATCATCCGCCCCGGGGCGATGACCGCGCCGGGTTCTACGGTCAGGACCATCCCCTCGCGCAGTTCGGTATGATCGGCGGGAATGAAAGACGGCCACTCCGTCAGCGTGACCCCCAGACCATGCCCCAACCGTCCGCCGCCGGGCTGAACGCCTGACTTTTCCAGCGATCCGGTCAGCATCCGGTGCGCGTCCGCGGCCGTCATGCCGGGTCGCAGGTCCTGCAGCACTGTTTCGGTCGCCGCATAAAGCGCGTCATAGGTACGGCGGGCCTCATCCCCGGCTTCCCGGATCGCAAAATTCCGGTCGAAGTCGCAGAAATAGCCGCCCTTTACCGCGCCGGTGTCGAGCATCAGTACGTCACCGCGCACAAGCGGCCGGTGCGGCGCCGGAGAGATGACATCGCGATAGCCACCGCGCCCCGCACCCCCGGCAACATAGCTGACCCAGTCCGCACCTGCCGCCAGCAGGGCGATCTGAAAATCGCTGAAAATCTGGTCCAGAGGAATGCCGCAGCCGGCAATGTCGCCGATCTGTGCAAAGGCCGCGTCGGCGACCCGACAGGCGGCGCGGATGCGCTCCACCTCCGCGTCTGATTTGATCTCGCGCACCCGCTGGATCACGTCTGTCGCGTCCACGATCCGGCGTGGTGTGAGCTGCGCGATCACATGCTGAAAATCTGCCATCGGCATGCGCAGGGCGGTCTCAGCGCCCATCGGCACGCCAAGGCGGCCACTTTCCGGGATCACAGAACGAAGCGTCTCGGCCAGAAGCGAGACGCCGTCATCGCCCGGCGTTGGCGCGTCCCAGGTCCTGATATCACGCAGCCAGGTCTGTGACATCAGATCCAGCCCGATCGAAGGGATCACGGCAATGGGCGCGCCCCGTGCCGGGACAACAACAAACCAGGGCCGTGCGGGGCTTTCCCAGAAACGGGTCAGAAATCCGGTCACGTAGAAAATATCCGCCGCACCCGTGAGCAGCAGCGCATCCGTGTCGGCCGCCCGCAACCTTGTCTGCAGGGCTTCGACCCGCGTGCGAAACTCGCTGTCAGGGAAGCGCGCGGCTGTTTCAGCCATCTTCCGGGCCTTCGCTCAGGATGGCCAGAACGGTCGAACTTCCATTGCACCCGGGCACACCGGACAGCAGGGCTGCGAGCCCTGCACCGCCTGAGGGCGTCGTTTCAAAGCCATGGTCTGCGAGCGCTTGTATGCCGTCTCGGGCCTCATCCTCGGTGATCGTAACAAAATGGTCTGCATCCCGCGCCAGCCCTTCGAGTGCCACGAGCGACGGGGTCTTGCAGTCCAGCCGCCCCATCGACGAGACCGGTCCCTCGGTATCGAGCAACTCTCCCGCACGCACGCTTTCTGCCAGGGCAGGGGCGGCTTCAGGTTCAACAACAATTAGGACAGGGCTGTCGCCCCAGACGGCGCGGAAATGCGCCGCCAGAGATGCGGCCAGACCACCGACACCAGCCTGCAGCAGAATAACATCCGGGGCCGCGGCCATTTCGTCCGTGATCTCTGCGGCCATCTGGAGATACCCCTCCATCACCGCAGTGGGCCAGGTGGTGTAACCGGCCCAGGAACTGTCCGAGAGAAGTTGCCAGCCGTTTTCAGCGGCGGCGTCTTCGGCAGCCTGCATGCTTTCCTCATAGGTGCTTCCCGCGCGAACGACACGCGCGCCGGTCGCTCTGAGACGCCCGGCAAAGGCTTCGGGCACAGTGTCAGCAAGATAGATCACCGCGAGAGCTCCAAAAATGCGTGCTCCTGCCGCAACGGACAAACCGTGGTTGCCCGCACTGGCCGTCACATAGACCCGGCCGGCGAGCGCATCGTCCCAGTCGCCGGTGCGCAGACGCTGCGCATCTGCTGCAATCGCATAGGCAGCGCCGAGCGCCTTAAAGCTGCCGAGGCCCATGCGACCACGTTCATCCTTGATCAGAACCGATCCGACACCCGCGGCGTCGGCCACAGACGGCGCAATGGCGAGCGGCGTCGGCGCATGTTTCGGACACAGCGCCAGCAGGGCAGCGACCGCGTTGTGATCCGTCGACGGAAACTCCCTCGGATCGCTGAGCGGCGCAGGCAGCCCTGTGCCGCGGAACGGATTGGATAGCGATCTGACCACGCTGGACCCCCTGCTTTCTGGCCGCATCTGCTCGAGGAATGCAGCTCCCCGGATCACTGTCACCGCAGAACGCATAAAAAGCTACAGTTTTCGCAAACCTTCTGCGCGTGCCGGTGCCGCATTGGATTTCACAGGCCGCGGCCTAGGTTGCAGCACGAACAGCAGGAGAGGCTGATTTGTCGGAATTCAGACACATACCAAAAGGCATTCCTGTGCCGGGCACGCGTCTGGCGCGGATGTCGCGCCTTGGTGGCATGGCGCTGGGTGTTGCGGGAAATTTCGCGGTGAACGGAGGCCGGGAATGGCTGGGCGGTGGCCGTCCACGTATGGAGGAATTGCTGCTCACACCTGCAAACCTGGTGCGGGTCACCCGCCAGCTGGCACATATGCGGGGTGCCGCGATGAAGATGGGCCAGCTGCTGTCCATGGAAGGCGGTGATTTTCTGCCGCAGGAGCTTGCGGATATTCTGGGTCGGCTGCGCAATGACGCCCATTTCATGCCGCCGAAACAACTGAAGTCGGTTCTGTCCCGGAACTGGGGGCCGGATTTCACCCGCCGGTTCCGGCGGTTTGACGTGCGTCCCATTGCGGCGGCCTCCATCGGCCAGGTCCACCGCGCGACGACGCGCGACGGCCGGGACGTGGCTGTGAAAGTGCAATACCCCGGGGTCAGGCGCAGCATCGACAGTGATGTGGCCAACGTGGCGCTGCTGCTGCGGATGTCGGGGCTGGTGCCTTCGGAGCTGGACCTCGACCCACTGCTGAAGGAGGCCTGCCGGCAACTGCATGAAGAGGCCGATTATGAGCGTGAGGGCCGTATGCTGGCGCGCTTTGGGGACCTGCTGGACCGTGATGATGATCTGGCAGTGCCGCCATTCCACAGCGACCTGACCACCGGAGAAGTGCTCTGCATGGGATTTGCGCCGGGTGTGCCGGTGGATCAGCTGACCGACCAGCCTCAGGAGGTGCGTGATCACGCAGTGAGCGTTCTGATACGTCTGATGATGCGCGAGATATTCGGTTTTGGTCTGATGCAGACCGATCCTAATTTTGCCAACTATGCGTGGGATGCCGAAAACCAGAAGGTTGTCCTGCTGGATTTCGGAGCGAGCCGGGAGATCCCGGCTGATCTGGTGGCGGGCTACAGAGAGTTGCTGCGCGCAGGCCTGGAAGGGAACCGAAAAGGTGCATTGGAGCAGCTGGGGTCCATCGGATTTCTTGCTGCGGACACAAAGGACGCGCATGCAGATGCGATCTGGAAGATGTTCGACATGGCCATGGAGCCGCTCCGCGCGGGTGGTGTTTTCGACTTCGCTGCCAGCGATCTGGCGCAGCGCCTGCGGGCCGCAGGCATGGAGTTTGCAGCACAGGGCGACTACTGGGTCGTGCCGCCGGCGGATGCGCTCTTTCTGCAGCGCAAGATCGGCGGAATGTTCCTGCTGGCCACGCGTCTGAGGGCGCGTGTGGATCTTGATGCGGTGCTGGATGCGGCCTGAACAGCATGCGGGTCGCGTCAGAATGCCGCGACACTGATCCTGCCGGCCTGCTCCTGCGTATTCTTTCGAAAAAGGAGACAGCTATGCAGAAACCAGGCAACGGATCCGGCGAAACCATTCTGATCCTGGACGATGATCTGGCCTTTCGTGAGCGGCTCGACAAGGCGATGGTGCGCCGGGGGTTCGGCACGCTCTGCGCGGGCAGTGTGGCTGAGGCGCGTGAGATCATCGCACAGGGCAGGGTGGATTATGCGGTGATTGATCTGCGGCTCGAAGATGGGAACGGGCTGGAGATAGTCGCGTTGCTGCGTCAGCGCTGGCCGTCTGCGCGCGCCGTTGTTCTGACCGGTTACGGCAATACGCCCACAGTAGTGGCGGCGATCAAGGCAGGCGCGGTGGATTACCTTTCCAAGCCCGAAGGCGCCGATGAAATCGTGGCCGCGCTCAAAGCACCACGAAACGCGCAACCCGCACCACCCGAAGCCCCGATGACCCCGGATGAAGCGCGCATTGCGCATATCGAGACAGTTTTCGACTCAGCCGGGCGTAACGTATCGCGGGCAGCGCGGTTGCTGAACATGCACCGCAGAACCCTGCAGCGCATTCTGAAACGACATCAGGAAGGTGAAGATATCTCGGCGTGACCGGACCTGACGGGATGACGCAACCGCCGTGGCGGCGACTGGTGGATCTGGTCGCGGGACTGCGCAGCACGCCGCCCGGGCTGGGGCGGATCCTTCCCGCGGCCCTTATGGGGCTTGTGTGCCATGTGTTCTTTGCAGTGGCCGTCCTGGCCATGATTGCCGTGATGTACTCAGGCATGACCCTGGGACAGGGGCGCCTGACCGGCTGGCAGGCCGTGGTGGCGAACCTCCTGCTCATTATGCAGTTCCCTGTTGTACACTCCGCACTGTTGTCGCCCGCCGGATCAAAACTGCTCGGCGCGTTCTGGCCCGGAAGGCATGGCCGCGCGATGTCGAGCACGACTTTTGCGGTGATTGCCGCGGCACAGCTCGCAGCGCTGTTCCTGCTCTGGTCGCCCAGCGGGGTAGTCTGGTGGCAGGCGGAAGGCCCGGTTTTCTGGGGCATAACGGTGCTCTATGCGCTTTCATGGGGGCTGCTGATCCGCGCCAGTTACGATGCAGGCGCAGAAGTACAGTCCGGTGCGCTGGGCTGGATGTCAGTCGTGCAGAACCGCACGCCGGTCTATCCCGACATGCCGGTGACCGGCCTTTTCCGTGTCGTCAGGCAACCGATTTACCTGTCTTTTGCCATGACATTATGGACCGTGCCGGTCTGGACGCCTGACCAGCTTGTACTGGCCCTTGTTCTGACAACCTACTGTGTCGCCGCTCCGCGTTTGAAAGAAGCACGGTTCAGGCGCCGGTATGGCGAACGCTTCGACAATTACCGCGAGCAGGTGCCATATATATTGCCCCGGCTGAAGCGCGGGAAAGGCATGCGCAGCTGACGCGCGCGCTCACTCACCGATGCGCCGGCACGTCTGCCGGACATTCAGACGGATGGCGCAGTCGATCCGGATTGTCTGCGCCGTATGCCCGCCAATGATGGCGGCAAGCTGCTGGCCGGCAAGGTGGCCGATTTCGCGGGCCGGCAGCCGGACCGTTGTGAGCGCTGGAGTCATTTCCTCTGACCCGCGAAAATCACCTATTCCGATGATCGACAGATCCTCAGGTACTTTCAGGCCCAGCTCTGTCGCCCGGTAAAGGGCTCCCGCAGCAAGCACGTCATTCCCACACAGCAGGGCAGTGGGCCTGTCTGGCCTGCGCAACAGACCGGTGACCGCGTCCTTTGCCTCCCGCAGGCTGTAGAGCGCCTGGGCGGACATATCTGCTTCCGGCCGGATGCCGGCAGCTTCCAGGGTACGCATCGCGCCCTCAAACCGGCCCCGTGCACGGTCATTTTCCTGCCGCGGCGGGAATAACAGGCCAATATTGTGGTGCCCGTGGTCCAGCAGGCACTGCGCGGCCAGCTGTCCGGCCAGGGCATTGTCTGAGCCGACACAGGACAGGCGCGAAGCCGGATCGTGGTTCCACATGGAGATCGCGGGTGTGCCGTTGCTTTCCAGAAGCTGATAGGTCTCCTCAGAGTGATCCTGTCCGATCAGCGCCACGCCGTCCACACGGTGTTCAAGGAATTTGCGTACAACGGCATATTCCTTTTCCAGGTCGTATCCGTGACTGGCCACGAGGATCAGAAAGCCCTGTTCCTCAACGGACTGCGAAAAGGCATGGATCAGTTCTGCAAAGATTGTGTGGTCAATGGTCGGCACCACAAGACCGATCGTTCCGCTGCGGATACCATGCATCGTCTGCGCTGCCCGGTTGCGGATATAGCCAAGATCCCGGATAGCGCGGTCGATCTTCTTACGGGTTGCGGGTTTGACCTGACCGGGGTGATTCAGGCTGCGGGAAACCGTCGAAATAGAGACGCCTGACCGCTTCGCTACAGCGAAAATATCCACCTTTTTCTTATTTTTATCAGACACCTGACAGGCCTTTTCAAAGAAATAATGAAAACATTTGCAAAACTATTTTCATTGCTTACGGTTTTAAGTCAAGAGCCAGAGGCCCCGGGGAGAAACTGTGGAATTCATCTTCTATTTCGGTGACGTATTCACGCCGGTGAATTTCGGTCTGCTGCTGCTCGGAACGATCGGTGGACTGATCCTTGGGGCGACGCCCGGGCTCTCGCCGACGATGGCGGTGGCGCTTCTCATTCCTTTTACGTTCCAGCTGGAAGCCGCTCAGGGGCTTATTCTGCTGGGCGCTGCCTATACGTCGACGGTGGCTGGCGGCGCAGTGTCTGCCATTCTGCTGAAAATACCCGGCGCACCGGCCAATATCGCCACGACGCTCGACGGCCATACGATGGCGCAGAAAGGCGAGGGAGCGCGCGCGCTTCAGCTGTCCTTCCTGTCGTCCGCTGTTGGCGGCATTTTCGGCGTGCTTCTTCTGATTTTCCTGACACCTGTGCTGGCGCGCTGGGCGCTTGCCTTTGGGCCCAGCCACCTGTTCTGGCTGGCCATCCTCGGCGTGACCGTAATCGGATCGCTCGACTCGCGCTCGGTGGTCAAAGGGCTGCTGTCGGGGTGCATTGGTCTGTGGCTTGCCACCATAGGCTTTGACGACATCATGGGCGCGCAACGGTTCATTTTCCATCCCGCACTCGGAGGCGGCATCAACATCATCGCCGCGCTGATCGGCCTGTTTGCCATCCCGCAGGTCATCACGATGTTTGCCCGTGGACGCCGTCGCGATGACGCGGAAGTCATTAAGGTGCACAAACACCCGATCGGCGCAGCCGTCTCGGAACTGGCGCGCACCCGCCGCGCGATGGGCATTGGCACGCTCACCGGCTCTGTGATCGGTCTGATCCCCGGCGTGGGCGGACAGATTGCGGGGCTGGTGGCCTATGATCAGTCCAAAAAGTTCAGCCCGGATCGTGAGAAATTCGGCACGGGACATCCTGAAGGCCTGGTTGCGGCGGAATCCGCGAACAACGCCATGGTTGGCCCGTCGCTGGTGCCACTGCTGACGCTGTCCATTCCGGGCTCACCCACGGCGGCCGTACTGCTCGGCGGGCTGCTGATCCACGGCATTTTCCCGGGCACCGATCTTTTTGACAATCACCCGGATGTTGCATGGACCTTCATCAATTCGATGCTGATCGGTCAGGTTCTGATGTGCATCTTCGGCCTCTATGTGGCCGGCATGGCAGCAAAGGTCGCGCAGGTGCCGCAGAGTGTGATGGCCGCGGTGGTTCTGGGCCTTGCAGTCTTTGGAAGCTATTCCGTGCAGTCCAGCATGGGGGATGTCTATGTCATGGCCTGGCTAGGCGTGATGATGTATTTCCTGGAACGTTTCGGTTTTTCGGCGGCACCGCTGGTGCTGGGCCTCATTCTCGGACCGATCGCTGAGGCGAACTTTATCCAGGGCAGCATGATCGCAAATGCGACCGACGGCATGATGCCATACTTTTTTGGCGGGTCACTTAATCTGTTCCTGATCGTTGTTGTGATTGCGTCGGTGTTCTACTCGGCATGGATGGAGCTGCGCAGCCGCCGTTACACCTCGAAAGAGGAGATCATCGCATGAGTGATATGAGCCTGCCACGCGTCCAGCACATCGTCGGTTCAGGGGTTGTGGCCGCTGTCGGGATCTGGGTCACCTGGGTCAGCTATACGCAGCAACCTTCTGAAGCGTTCCTGTTCCCGCGTCTGATCTCGACAGTCTTTGTCGTGCTCGCACTGTGGACGTTTTTCAAAGCCTGTCTGGGCTGGACCAAAGTGGGCAACGGAATTTCCGCGCGGCAGCTGACCAGCCTGGCCCCGGGGCTTGTGATTGCGCTGATCTATATCTTCTGGGCGGCAAAAGCGCTGGGTTTCTACACAGCCACTACGCTCGCCTTTTTCGTTTTGCTGAGCCTCTACGATCCCGCCCCGCACGGGCAGGTCAGATCGTGGGTCCAGCGTGTGATCATCACGGCCTGTTTTATGGCCGTTATGTACGGTCTCTTCGCGGTGTTGCTCAAGGTGTACACACCGCGTGAGATCCTTTTCTGAACCGCGCAAAGCGGCAGAATTCTGATGGGAGGAATAAACATGAAGAAACTACTGGCCGGGGCGGCGATCGCCCTTGCGGGCCTGGCGACCACAGCGGTTGCAGACGGTCACGCCAACTATCCTGAGCGTCCGATCATGATGATGGTCAGCTATGGTGCCGGAGGCGCCACTGATTTTCAGGCACGCATCGTGACGATGACGGCGGGCAACGAGGATGCACTGGGCATGCCGATTGCCATTCTGAATAAACCCGGGGCCGGGGGCCGTGTCGGCTGGAACTGGCTGGCATCTCAGGCGGAATCGGACGGGTATACGCTGGGGGCCTACAACATCCCGCATTTCATCGCACAGTCGATCAAAGGTGGTGTTGAATATTCGGCTGACAGCTTTGAGCCGATTGCAAACTGGGGTGCCGATCCGGCGGTCCTGGTGGTTGGCGCAGAAAGCGAGTTCAACACGCTGCAGGATGTCGTTGATTTCGCGTCTGCCAATCCCGGCAAGCTGACTACATCCGGCGCAGGTCTTTTTGTGGGTCACCACATTGCTGCGCTGCAGATGGAGAAGGCGGGCGGTTTCAAGATGGCCTATATCCCCACCAAAGGTGGCGGAGCCGCCGCGATGAAAGCTGTCATCGCCGGTGAGGTTATGGCCGGGATCAACAACCTGAGCGATGCATTCCGGGCGCGCGAGGCCGGAAATGTGAAGATCCTTGCGGTGGCTGATCTGGAACGCAATGAGTTCCTGCCGGATGTGCCGACCATGATGGAAGGCGGTCTTGACGTGGACAACTCGTCAGTGAACTTCCGCGGGATCATGGTGCCCAAGGGGACACCGCAGGGCGTGATCGACAAGCTGGCGGAAACCGTGCCGGCGATGTTCGAAAACAAACGGGTTGCGGGCAAGATGAAGGCCGGTGGATCGCCGATGCACATCATGAAGCGTGACGAAGTGCTCGAGATGTGGGCTGCCCGTGAGGTCACCCTCAAAGAACTTCTTGCCGGTCTCTGACCCGGTGCTGCTCCACCCCGTCCGCGGGGTGGAGCCTGTGACACAGGAAATCTGACATGAACGCCCAGGATGATCTTGCCGAAACTGACGCCGTTGTTGCCCGTGCCAGGGCTGCGCAGCGCGCCTATGAGGCGAATGGTTCGCAGGAACGGTATGACCGTGCCGCGCAGGCAGCGGCCTGGGCCATTGTGGAACCGGACCGTAACCGTCATCTGGCAGAACTGGCGGTAGAGACGACCGGTCTTGGCAATGTGCCTGACAAAATTCTGAAAAACCATCGCAAAACACTGGGTCTGATGCGCGATATCGCGGGCCGGAAAACATGGGGGGTGATCGACGAAGACACGGAAACCGGGATCACCCGGATTGCCCGCGCCATGGGCGTGATCGGGGCGGTTGTGCCGTCAACCAACCCTGCGGCGACACCTGCCAATAACATCATCAACGCGCTGAAATGCGGCAATTCGATTGTGCTGTCGCCGTCGCCCAAAGGTGTGCCGGCCTGTGTAGAGCTGATCGACTTCGTACATCGGGAGTTCCGTAAAATTGGCGAAGACCCCGATCTGGTGCAGATGGTCCCGGGAAAGGGCAGCAAGGAAAAAACCCAGAGGCTGCTGGAAACCACCGATCTGATTGTCGTGACCGGATCGCAGAACAATGTGAAACGCGCCTATACCTCCGGCACGCCAGCCCTGGCTGTTGGTGCAGGCAACGTGACCGTGATCGTGGACGAGACCTGCGATCTTGATGCAGCTGCAGAGAAAATTCGCGCCTCCAAGACCTTTGACAACGCCACTTCATGTTCTTCTGAGAATGCGCTGATCGTTGTGGACGCAGTCTATGATGACTTTCTGGCCGCGATGGCCCGTGCCGGCGGCGCGGTCGTGCGGGATGAGGCTGCGGTGGAAGCAGCACTGTGGCCCGGTGGGCATCTGAACAGAGACGTCATTGCGCAGGATGCCGACGTTATGCTCGCCGCACTTGGTCTGGCGGACCAAGTCCCCGCAGGCACAGAATACATTGCGGTTGAGACGACAGGGATCGGACCGGATCATCCGCTCTCGGGCGAGAAACTCTCGCGTGTCGCAGCGCTCTACAGGGCCGGGCACTTCGAAGATGCGGTGGCACTGGCGGGCCGCATTCTGGAGCACCAGGGTGCGGGCCATTCTGTCGGCCTGCACACCGGCGTGCATGACCGTGCGATTGTTCTTGGACGCGCGGTGCCGACCTGCCGCGTGATCGTCAATCAGGCCCACTGCTTTGCGACGGGCGGTGCGTTCAACAATGGTATGCCCTTTTCGCTGTCCATGGGCTGTGGGTCCTGGGGCGGCAATTCGATTGATGACAATCTGCACTGGAAACACTTCATGCAGACAACCAAGATTGTGCGGGAAATCCCCGCCAGAGAGCCGGAGCTTGAGGAAATCTTTGGTGACTACTGGGACGCGGCCGGCAGATGAATATGGACCTGCACAACCCGCCCGAAGGTACGGTGCGCGACTGGCTGGAGCATCGTGCGACAGGTGCCCGGATGGCATTTGTCTTCACCGATGGTGCTGAAAATCTGACCTGGACTGAGCTTACCTTTGCAGCGCGGAACATCGCTCTGGGGCTGACTGCGGCAGGGGTGCGCAAGGGCGAGAGCGTTGCCATCCTGCAGCCCAACGGTCGCGAAGGCGTGCTGGCGTTCTTCGGTGCTGTGTACGGTGGGTTCCGCGCGACCATGATCAACCTGGCCGCCGGCAACGATGCAATCGCCTATGCGCTGGATCACTGCGAGGCGCGGATGGCGCTGGTGCATGACAGTGTCGCGGATGTTTTCGAAGCGACGCGGCCTGCGGACATGCAGCACTTTCATCCTTCCGGGGCGCAGAAGTCCGGCGATCTGCACGACATCAGGCCCGGGGATCATGCGTTGCTGATGTATACCTCAGGCACAACAGGGCGACCCAAAGGCGTGGTGCACACGCAATCCAGTCTGCTCGCAGGGGGTGGACTGCAGCTGTGGCGCATGACCTGCAACCGGAAGACCGGGGGTTCTGCGTTCTGCCAATCTGCCATATCAACGGGCTCTGCGTGTCTCTCATGGGGGCACTCTTTTCAGGCGGTTCGGTCGCTATGTGCCCGAAGTTTTCGGCCAGCCGTTTCTGGGATCAGCTGTCCGGGACGCAGGCCACCTGGTTCTCCGTGGTGCCGACGATCATATCGCACCTGCTGCATGGTGATGCGGGGCCGGATGCAGAAACCCGCGCGCGGGTGCGGTTTGCACGGTCTGCCTCTTCTGCGCTGGCGCCGGATGTGCAGACCGCCTTTGAAGATCGTTTCGGGATGCCGGTCGTTGAGACAATGGGCCTGACCGAAACTGCCGCACAGATTCTGTCGAACCCGCTGCCACCGGGTGAGCGCCGGATCGGGTCACCTGGGATCGCCTGGGGAAACGATGTGACGGTGCTGACCCCGCAGATGGCGGAATGTGCGCCGGGCGAGGAGGGCGAAATCGTGGTGCGTGGCCCGAACGTCATGCTCGAGTATCTGAAAAACCCTGATGCCACGGCGGCCACCTTTTATGGTGACTGGCTGCGCACGGGCGATCTGGGACGCCGGGATGCGGACGGGTATCTCTTTGTGACTGGCCGGCTTAAGGAACTGATCATCAAGGGCGGGGAAAACATCGCACCGCGCGAAATTGATGAAGCGCTCTATTCGCATGGGGATGTCATCGAGGCTGCGGCCTTTGCGCGGCCCTGCAAAACTTACGGTGAGCGGGTCGAAGCCGCCGTGCGTGTCCGGGATGGTTCGGGCCTGTCCGACGGTGATCTGATCAGCATCTGCGTAGAGAAACTGGGCAGGTTCAAAGCGCCTGAACGTATCCACTTTCTGCCGGAGCTGCCCAAAGGACCATCCGGTAAGATACAGCGGCTGAAGCTTGCAGATCTGATCTGACCGCTCAGACCGAGCCCTGTATGTCGTTGTTTTCTGACCTGCGGGACACACCGACACCGATCGGTTTGCGCTGGTTACCCGGCAGACGCGGATCAGGGCCCCAGATAGCCTGATAGGTATCGACGGCCATGCCGCGCCGCTGCAAGCGCACAGATGCGACCAGCAGACCCAGCCACCAGAGCACCAGAACCAGCCACATCCAGTTAGGCGCATTTGCCTGCCAGAGACCGGTCAGAATGGCCGCAACAGCTAGGGCAAGGCCGAGGTATCCGGCGGATTTGTGAATGTATTCAAAAGCCAGGCGGCGGGGTGTCATGTCATAGTGATCACCCCGGAGGGTGCCGTCGGGGGCAGGGTCCGTCGGGCCACCTTTGGTGCCACGCAGAATGCCGCCCATGATCTGAACAAGGGCCAGGGCGAGAGCGGACCAGCCCAGCAACGCATGAGGACCAGGGCGATAGATGATGGGTCCTGCGTTCAGAATGAGCCACAGACCCACAAGCATCAGGACGCAGGCGGAATACTGACAGATACGGTGCGTGTTCCACCACAGATGATTGTCCAGGGCCTGCGGCCAGTTCTGGCCGGGCAGAACCTTGAAATAGCGCGCCACGAAAACCCCCAGCGGAGCCAGAATACCCCAGGCCAGCACCATGAGCCTTGCGTGCCAGCTCAGATAGCCACCCACCTCATGGGGCGCACCCGGGTCCATGGGGGCGAGCAGCCACTCCATCATCAGCCCTTGACCGCGCCCGCGGTCATGCCGGTGATAATCTGGCGCGAGGCCACAAAGGTAAAGATGATCGGCGGGATGGCCAGCAGCATGCCCGTCGCCATGATGACACCCCAGTCGATGTCAAACTCAGTCATGGAATTCACGATGGTCACCGGCACAGTACGCGAATTCCGGTCCGCCAGAGCATTAGCCAGCAGGAACTCGTTCCAGGCCACGCGGAAGGTGAAAATCGCCGCTGCAGCCAGACCGGGTTTGATCAGCGGTAGCACCACCAGAAAGAAGACGCCGAAGGGACCGGCGCCGTCCATGCGGGCGGCTTCCTCAAGCTGGATCGGTACCTGAACGATAAAGCTCTGCAGGATCCAGATCACGAAAGGCAGGTTCATCGCGACATAGACGAGGATGATGCCCGCCCGTGTCCCGTCGATCTGAAACTGGAATGTCCAGATGCCGAACACCGGAACAAGCAGGACAGCCGGGGGCACCATGCGCATACCCAGCGTTGCCAGCGACACCGTATCCCGCCCCATAAAGCGGAACCGCACCAGCGCATAGGCCGCCATGCAGCCGATCACCAGCGTCAGGACCGTCGAGACCAGCGCGATGATCAGCGAATTAACCAGCGCCCGCCCAAATGTCTTGTCGCAGTAGTCAATATGAGGCGCCTCATACCACAGGAAATCGCAGAGGGCCGTTTCGTAGTTGCGCAATGTCGGCATAAAGAGCAGCGACGATGTATCCGACATGATGTCGACGTTCAGTTTCAGCGACGTCATCAGCATCATGGCAATCGGTCCGACCGACATCACCACAAGTGCCACGAGCAGGGCATAGAACGCGGGGTTCTGACGGTCGTAGGTCTTGTCAGACATCACACATCCTCCTCGGCGGCCGCGCGCAGACGTGCGGCGCGCACCTCCATCGCTTTGTTGTAAAAGAACATACCGAACGTCAGGACCATCAGCAGGATCAGCAGGAAGTTGGACATGGCCGCAGCCTCGCCCAGTTCCCGGAATTCGGATGCCGTACGCGAGATACGCAGTGAGAGAATTTCAGTGGACAGTCCGGGGCCGCCGTTGGTCAGCACAAGGATCACCTCCAGCACTTTGAAGGCGTCGATGAGGCGCAACAACAGGGTCACAATAAGCACAGGCAGCATCAGCGGCAGCTTGATGTAGACGATCTGCTGCCAGCCGGTGGCGCCATCAATCCGCGAGGCCTCCATGGCCGACTGAGGCAGAGACTGGAGCGCTGCGAGCGACAGAATAAAGATGAACGGGGTCCACTGCCAGACATCGGCAATCACGACTGATGCAAAGGCCCAGCTGCCGTCCGACAGCCACGGCACCGGTTCAAGGCCGAGGGACTTCAGGGTACGGTTAAAGATGCCGACGGTCGGGTGGTACATATAGCGCCACATCAGACCCACAACGATGGGCGCGATCATCATCGGCAGGATAAAGAGGGTGCGCAGCAGGGACATGCCGCGGATGTTCCGGTCGAGCAGGAGGGCGAGACCCACGCCCAGGAACATTTCCAGCGTCACGACGACTGCGGCGAATTTGATCGTGACCCAGAAGCTTTCGAGAAAAGCGGCGTCACTCAGAAGATTGGTGTAGTTGCGCAGGCCGATGAACTCTGCCTCACCGATACGCTGGCTGGGGTTCCAGTCGAGAAAACTGGCGTAGACCATGTAGCCGATGGGATAGAGCAGGGCGATGCCCATGATGATCGCGGCAGGGGCCAGAAAGAGATAGGGGGTCAGCCTGTTGACGTTCGCGGTCTGCATGTCACGGATCCATCGGTGCGGGGTGGGTGTGCCGGGCCGCAGTATGCGCGGCCCGGCGGGGCTCCTGGGAGGGAGACGTTACTGCCAGGTATAGTAGCCGGCCTCATCCATGATGGCGCGGGCACGTTCCGCCACACCGTTCAGGGCTTCCTGCGGGTCCAGGCCTTCGGTCAGAACCTGGCTCATGGTTGTGCCGATGTCGGCATTGATCTTGCCCCATGTGGGGATGATCGGACGCCAGTCGGGGTCTGCGTACTTCAGCGCTTCGCCGAAAGTCGCGGAATAGGGGTATTTGGCGTTCAGCTCTTCGTTCTGATAGGTCGAGAAGCGGGACGGGTTACCGCCTGCCATCGCCACCATCAGGTCACCCTTTTTCGAAGTCAGCCACTGCATCAGCAGGAAGGCGGCCTCTTTGTTCTGGGCGTTTTTCGGAATGGCGATGCCGAAACCACCGGTCTGACTGCCGCGGCGCACACCTTCAGGGTGCAGCGCATAGCCGACTTTGCCAGCGACCTTGGACTTGCTCGGGTCCTCGAAACCAGCGGCAAAGGCGATGGAGTCCATGAACATGGCAGCCTGTCCCTGGCTGAAGGCTGCAGCAGCTTCGGCAGGACCGAATGTCTGGCTGCCCTCGGGGCCGCAGTCCACGATGGTTTTCAGAGCGTTTGCAGCGGCAACACCGGCCTCATTGTTGATGATCGGCTCCCAGCTGTCGTCGAATACCCGGCCGCCAAGGGGGGCAAGGTGCAGCAGGAACGCGTGGCTGGCCTGGTGGCCGGAGGCCGCGCGGGACGCCATACCGCCCATGCCGGGCTCAACTTCGGGGATCTTGCAGGCTGCATCCAGCAGGTCATCGTAGCTTTCCGGCACACCAATGCCGTGCTTTTCAAAGATGTCCTTGCGATAAGCCAGAACTGAGGTCTCGGAGCCGAACGGAATACCGTAAGCCGAGCCCAGCTGACCTGGCAGATAGCCCTTCTGACCACCGGCGACGCCGATGTTTTCAACGTATCCAGAGATCAGGTCGCCCTGGTCATAGTTGGGGTCCGCCAGCGCGGGGTTCATGAAGTACTTCGCAAGGTTTTCCAGCTGATCCGCATAGATGTAGTCAGCTTTCGAGAAAACCACGTAGGCGATCATATCATAGTCGCCCTCGCGCTTGGTCAACTCAAGTGTCTGGCGCTCGCGCATCTTGAGGTACTGAAGCTGGTCCACTTCGACCTCGATCCCGGTTTCCTTGGTGAACTCCGGGATGACTTTCATCATCGCGTTATAGTGCGGGTGGGCGGGCACGTTGATCACCAGCGTCGTGCCGGCATAAGGCGCATATGGCCCACCGTGTCCGTCCGCCAGCGCCATGCCGGCCATTGAAACGGAAACGGCTGTCCCCGTCAGGATTGATTTGAGTGATAGCATTCTTCAGTCCTCCCTGATGCTATTTCTGTTGCGTGTCAGAGCCGCAGCCCCGACGTCTTGTCAAAAATCATGAGTTCGTCGGTCAGCACGCCAAAGGTTTGCATCCCGCCGGATTGGACGGGTGCGGCGCTTTGCGTCTCGACCAGCACGTCTGCATTGCCACAGCGCGTGACGAGCACCGACTGGGCCCCGAGATATTCAGAGACCACAACCCGCAGCTCAATTGGCGCACCCTGTGTGACATCTGTCGAAAAACTGGAGGGTCGCAGGCCGAGCGTGATGTTCCGGTCGGGCGCGTTCTTTGCCCGCGCGCCGGTTTCCGCATCCAGTGGCAGATGAAAACCATCGCCACGGACCCAGACGGCGTCCTTTTCTTCGACCAGTTCACCGTCCACGAAGTTCATTGTGGGGGAGCCGATAAAGCCCGCGACAAACCGGTTGCGGGGCGATTTGAACAACTCTTCGGGCGACCCCTGCTGCTGGATCAGCCCATCGCTCATCACCACAATCCGGTCGCCCAGTGTCATTGCTTCGACCTGGTCATGGGTCACATAGACCATGTTTTTGTCGATCGTATCGCGCATCTCTGCGAGTTCAGCGCGCATCTTGCCGCGCAGCTTGGCGTCGAGGTTTGACAGAGGTTCGTCAAAAAGAAACGTGCCGGCGTCCCGGACCAATGCCCGGCCCATAGCAACCCGTTGACGCTGACCGCCCGATAATTCCGCTGGTTTCCGGTCCAGCAGGTGAGCGATGTTCAGCATCTCTGCGACGCGCTGAACTTTTTCGTCGATTTCCGCCTTCGGAACGCGAGCCAGACGCAGCGCGAAAGACATGTTTTTTGCAATGTTCATGTGCGGGTAGAGCGCATAATCCTGGAAAACCATCGCCAGATCGCGTTCTTTCGGATCAAGTCTGCTGATCGGGCGGTCATCGAAATAGATCTCGCCGCCGGAGAGGGTCTCAAGCCCTGCCAGCATGCGCAGGGTGGTCGATTTGCCGCAGCCCGACGGGCCCACCAGCACGGTGAATTCACCGTCGTCCAGTTCCAGATCGAACGGCGGCAGGACCTCCGTCGCGCCATAGCTTTTGGCAACCTGATCGAACACAATTCTGGGCACGTCGTTCTCCCCCCGATGCGCATGCCGGATAGATCCGTCACGGATCTGCCGGCTCCGTTACAGTGCATGGCGGGCGCAAAATCAGGAAGGACAAAAAACGAAAACTACGTTAACGTTAACGTAAATCGCTGTCCAGGTATCTGATTCTGATAGGTAAAACGGACATGCGATAACGTTTAGCGCAAGGGGGCTTCATGGCGCGCCGGGCCGGACCGACCAGGATTGAAGACGTGGCACGCCGTGCAGGCGTCAGCGTGATGAGTGTGTCGCGGGCGATCCGCGGGGTCGAAGGTGTGTCGGAAAAAACGCGGGCTGAAATCCTCAGGGTTGCGCGTCAGATGAAGTATATGCCGAACAGTGCGGCCCGCTCGCTGGTGGTGTCGAACTCCAATCTGATTGGTATATCGCTGCCGACTTTTGCCGGCGAGGTTTTCGCCGAAATCCTCAACGGTATGCGCCAGACTTTTGACAGCGCGGGCTACTCCAGTGTGATCGATACGACAGAATACGATCCTGAGGCGGAACTGGCCTGGGTGCGGCGCCTGCTGTCCTGGCAACCGGCGGCGATCATCCTGACAGGTGTCGATCACCATCCGGAAACACGGGAACTGTTGCGCGCGTCGCCGATCCCGGTTCTTGAAATCTGGGATCACACAGACGACCCGATCGACATCTGCGTTGGAATAGATCACTTCCGCGCCGGGCAGATGATCGGTGAGCATGCAGCGGCCCTGGGTTACAGGCAGCCCGCTTTTGTCAGCACACCGCGCGGGCACGACAAACGGGCCGACGCGCGGCTGGAGGGGATCCGGAGTGTTTTTGCGCCGGACGGGGCAGGCGAAGTCACTGCGGCACGGCCGCCGCTGGGCAACGCCTTTGTCACTGGCTACGACGGAACGGCAAGCCTGCTGGATGAGGGAAAACCGGATATCATCTGCTATCTGAACGACCATATGGCGTTTGGCGGGTTGATGTGTTGTCAGGCCCGGGGCCTGAAAGTGCCGGAGGACATGGGCATCGTGGGCTTCAACGGCCTTGATCTTGCCAGCGTTCTGCCGATGAAACTGACCACGATCCGGACTTTGCGGCGTCTTATGGGCATCACCGGTGCCCGTAATCTGCTGGCACGGATCAACGGTGTTCCGACCGAGCGCAGTAAAGTGCTGCCGCTTCAGTTTGAACCCGGCCAGACGACCTGTCCGCAGCGGTCTGGCGGTTCAGGGACCGGGCCGGCAAAATTGTTAGATTTTTAATTGATAACGCGTCCTTAAATGGCAATCCGCTAGCTGTTCAGGTGTAGCGAGGGCGCTGTTTTGAGTAGAGGAAACCGCGAAGAAACCGAGGAACGCGCGGCAGCATTGCTTAATGCTGTGGCGTTTCCTGCGTTTCTGGCCGATGCCGCACTCAAGATAAGGGCAGCAAATGACCAGGCGGCGGACATCCTTGGATTGCCGTCAAAAAATAACCTGCGGGGCGCTGATCTGCGATCTTTGTGCTGCCCGACAGCAGGTTGCCCGTCCGAGACCGACCTCGCCGGGGTTTGGGACGGTACCTACGAAGATTGTGTGGCACTGCTGATCGGACCACCGGCAAAACCGCCTGTATCTTTTCGCGTACGTGCTTATCGGGAGACGGATGCGGACGAGCTGCTGTTTCTTTTCCAGGCAGCCGTTGAGACAAACGCTGACAAACCGGACATCCGGGTCCTTGCGCCTTCAGAAATATCAGAACCATATGCTGGCAGCCCTTCTGAAGGTGAATGGCGCTGGCGTACCGCTGTGCACGGCGCAAATCAGGGCATCTGGGACCACGATTTCGAACATGACCGCCACTTTGTGTCGTCTGGCTGGCGCCTTTTGCGCGGCATGGGGCCGGACATGCCCATTCCAACCAACAATGACACCTGGCTGGAAACGATCCATCCACAGGATCGTGACCACATAATGGAAGAGCTTCAAAAGCTTGAGGCCGGGGAGACAGAGATTATCAACTACAAATTCCGCCAGCGGCATACAGCAGGTCACTGGGTCTGGATTTTCAGTAATGGCATAGTTGTGCGGCGGGACGCCGATGGACTTCCCGCGCGCATCATCGGAACAGATACTGACATTTCCGATATCAAAGCGGGCGAGGCCGAAAGCCAGGCGATTACTCAGCGTCTTGAGATCGCGATGGAAGCCGCAGGCATGGGGCGCTGGGAATACGATGTGGGCGCCAAATATGCGTTCTGGGATGACCGTCTGCTCGAGATTTTCGGCCTTCCGAAAGGGCAGAATATTGTAGATGCCGACGCCTGGGCATCAAACATCCACCCCGAAGACAGGGACGCCGTCGAAAAACTGTCACAGGAGTGCCTGCGGGAAGAAAGAGATATTGCGACGGACTATCGGTTGCTGCTGGACGACGGGACGGTCCGGTACATCAGAACACGCGGCAAATATGTAAAATCGCCTGAGCGTGGCGCACGCTACTACGGTGTGAATTTTGATGTCACAGACGACTACGAACGTGCGCAGCAGCTCGAAGCGGCACGGTCGGAACTGGAATACGAAAGCCGCCATGACGTATTGACCGGCATGGCTAACCGGCGGTATCTGGACGATTTTTTCACAGATCTTGTTGAGCAGCAGGATGCTGGTGACACCCGGATTGCTGTGCTTCACTTCGACATAGATCACTTCAAACAGATCAACGACACACTGGGTCATGATGCCGGTGACGCGACGCTGCGCCATGCCGCTGATCTTCTTCAAAACCTTCTGCCGGACAATGCAATGGTTGCCCGTGTTGGCGGGGACGAATTCGTAGCCCTGGTGCCTGACGCGCCGGGTGATAATGAATTGAGCCGGATCGCTGACACCATTATTGCTGAGATGGCCAAACCGTATTTCTACGAGTCGCAGCAATGCAATATCGGCACGAGCATAGGCATTGCTGTCTCTGAGGACCGCAGCTCGCTCGGTCATTCCCTGTTCATTGACGCCGATATCGCGCTCTATCAGGCTAAGAAAGCTGGTCGCGGGCGGCGTCGGTTTTTTGACAGGGTCATGCGGGAAGAGGCAAGGCGACGGAAAAATTCCTTTGACGCCCTTCTGGCCGGCTTTGACCAGGGTGAAATTACCTGTCACTACCAGCCTCAGTTTGACGCGCAGACGCTGGAAGTGTCCGGCTTGGAGGCGCTTGTGCGCTGGGAAAGTTCCGAATTTGGACTGCTCATGCCGGACGAGTTCCTTGATATGGCAGAAGACATGGGGCTCGTTGCCCAATTCGATGAGCTTGTGCTCAAAAAGGCGCTCTCGGACATACGGCAGTGGGAAAAGGCCGGCATCCACGTACCACGGGTTTCCGTGAATGTGTCGTCACATCGTCTGAATGACCCGTCGCTGGGAAAGAGTATCAGAAGTCTGGACATCCCGCGGGGCCGTTTATCGTTTGAACTGCTGGAATCTGCGTTTCTGGATTCAAAGAACGATGTCATCGAGCAGAATCTGCGTCTTATCGACGAGCTGGGGATCGATATTGAAATTGACGATTTTGGGAGCGGGCACGCATCCATCGTCAGTCTGCTTCAGGTGGCGCCCCGAAAACTGAAAGTGGACCGGCTGCTCATCCAGCCGATTGTTGAGTCGCCCCGGCAACGCGCGTTGGTGGAAACAATTATACAGATCGGGCGCATGCTTGAAGTCGAAGTTGTTGCCGAGGGGGTCGAAACGGATGACCACGTTTCGATACTCCAGAAGCTGGGCTGCGAATACCTTCAGGGCTATGCACTTGCATTTCCTATGAACTTTGAAAAAACCTGCGCATTTCTGGAAGACAGACATACGAAGGTTTCAAAGTCTCGCAGAGCCTGAAACGAACTGAAGTCAGTTGGACTGTCTGAACGGCGCACAAGCCCCGGCGCGCGCGATGCCGCCAGGTTCTCCGGGTATGACATTGGCAGGCCACCGCAACCCACAGGTTTTGCCCGCATGATCCATGCGCCAGCGACCGGATTGGAAGTGCAGGCAAGCGCCGCCCTCTACCTTTCGCCAAAGGCACTTTCAAGCGACCGGTAAACGGGCTTGGCAAGGTAGGCCATCATACTGCGTTCGTCTGTAACAACTTCTGCGACACCGGCCATGCCAACGCGTACAGGGCGCTCCAGTTCGCCGCGCCCGATCGTCAGGGTATCGAGGGCTACGACACCGCGGAAATAGGTCGACCCATCTGCCGGGTCCGTGACGATGTTCGGCGAAAGGCTGGTGATGCGACCGGTGATTTCTCCGTATCGTCTGGCATCATACGTTGTGAGTTTCAGCGAAACCCTGTCGTCCACCTGGATATGACCGATGTCCGCTTCGCCAATCCGCAGTTCGGCAACAAGGTTTTCATCCGTGCTGACGAGTTCGAACAGCGTGCTGCCGGCTTCAATAACCTCACCGGTTTTTGGAAAATCAACGGCCTGAATAACGCCCGCCACAGGTGCACGGATGGCCAGTTCTTCTCTTTGGCTTTCCAGTGTCGCCAGCTGTGTGGAGAGCTGATCTTTTTCCTGCTGGAGAGCGAACAGTTCTGTGAGCGTCTGTTCGCGCAGCGCCAGATCACGTTCCAGGGGTTTGTCACGGGATTCCGCGTAGTTGGCCTTGTTCGTTGCCAATTCTATGCCCGCTTCTATGAGCCTGCCTCGGAGCTCATCCAGTGACTGCTGCTCGGCTTCAAGTCGGATGCGGGTGATACTGCCTGACTCAAACAATGTTTCCAGCCTCTCGACAGAAGCTTCTTTTTCCCGAACCCTGCCGGCCATAAGAGCCTGGGCTACTTCGAGTTCGCGGATGATCTCACGCAGGCTGGCGGCCCGTCCGCGGGCGATTTCTTTCTGCAGATCGTGCAGCCAGACACGGGAGCGCGCATAGTCGCGGACACCACCGGGCGCATCACTCTGCGGGCCTGCAGATCCATCCGGTTGGTCCAGATATGACAGGATGCTTTCCAGAGTGGAAATTCTGGAATTCAGCGCCTCTTTCTGCTGGAGAACCGAACGGATATTCCGGTCGACCTCGGGAGAAAACAGCCTTGCAAGTATCTGGCCTTCGGCGACAACCTGGCCCTCGCGGACATGAACGGCCTCGACCACACCCTGGTTGATGCTTTCCACCTGATGCGCCCGTCCCAGTGTGGTGATTTCCCCTGGTGCCCTGGCAAGTTCCGGAACAGTGGTTCTCACTGACAGTGCCACCGCACCCGCGATAAACGCGCTGAGGGTGAAAACCACCATGGATGACACACGGGGTGCGTGGTTTTTTGCCCGGATCGCCTTGCGGTCAAAGATGCCGCGTTTAGTGTTTTTTTCGGTTGGCGCTGACATTTCAGGTCTCCCTGTTCGCTTTGATAAGGGCGTTGACTTTGCGGCGACCACTGGCGCCGGTGTCATCTGCAACAACACGGCCGCCAGACATATACAGGCACCTGTCGGCGATGTTCACGTATTCCGGATCGTTGGATACGACGATCACAGTATGGCCGCCGCGTATCCGGTTCAGATACGCCATCAGTGCCTGCTTTCGCAGATAGTCGAGACCCGCGTCGGGATCGTTCAGGAGATAGACCCGTGCTGGTCGGATAAACGTCCGGACCAGGGCAAAGCCGCGCGATGTCGAGGCCGGAAGTGATTGCCGGTATTTTTCAGTCAGGCGGGTGTTCAGACCATCGGTCAGCGCGTTCAGGTCATCCTCCAGACCCATTTCTGCAATCACGGCGCGGATGTCGTCCTCGGGCACTGTCGGGGCTGCAAGGCGGAAGTTCTGCAGCAATGTGCCGTGGAACGCATCCGGCTTCTTTTGCGCGTAACTGAAAGCCTGACGCAGATCATCGACCGGGATCTGTCTGATATCCATACCGTCAAGCTGAACCGACCCTACCAGAGGGGTGTGCAGGCCCATGATCAGTTCAAGCAGGGTGGTTTTCCCGCTGCTGCTGTTGCCCGAGATACAGACAAATTCGCCCGCCGCAAACTCGGCAGAGACCTGCGAGATCGCAGGGTCTGTGGCTTCAGGGAAACGATGTGTGACACCGCTCAGTGCGATGCGGCCGTCAAACTGCTTCTGATGGGAGGTGGCGGCACCACGAACCATTTCCTGCGGCATCGCGAGCACACGGTCAATCTGTTCGCGGCTGCGCAGGAACCCTGCGAGCTGAGGTGCGTTGGCATAAAGCGACTGGAGTGGCGTAAGCACTTTCCAGACCAGTGCCATGACGGCAATCAGAGCACCGAAGGTGATGCTCCCTTCCATCGCAGAAACGGTGCCCAGAACAACGGCGCCGACGCCGGCGATCATCATAATGCTCTGTCCGAACATCTGGCACAGCATCTGAAACCGGCGTGCGACGCGTGAGGTTGAGGCTGCCTCGCGCGCAACGGCGGCGTTTTTATCTGTCCAGAAACTCCCAAGACCCAGCCTGTAAATGCTCCGCTGCATCCGCACGGTTTCAAACAGAATTTTCTGCTGGCGGGCCTTAACACGTGCGGCCTGAGTGTTCAGTGTCTGCTGAACCGGCAGCGTGACCCAGATCGCGATGGCAAAAACAACGATCAGGCCGACGACCAGAAAGCCGACAGCAGGTGCGAGAAAGAAAATCAGACCGAGAAAGATCAGCGTAAAGGGCAGATCCAGAAGGGTAACCATGCTCTGGCCGGAGAAAAAATCCCGGGTCCCTTCAAACTGCTTGAATCGTGAGATCTGCTGATCGACTTCCGAACTTTTGATCTGATCCGGCGGCAGCGACATGAGCTTCCGGAAGAGGGCAAGGCCGAGGCGGTGTTCCACGGTTTTGCCCATAAAGGAAACGGCGTGCGACCGGGCCAGCCGGAAACCAGCATCCGCCAGCAGAACAAGACCTACGGCCATGGTGAGCGAGATTACGAGTGGAACGGAATCTGCCGGAATAACCCGGTCATAGATCATCATGATCAGCAGCGGTGTCACAAGTCCCATCAGGTTCGTCATGAACGACGCGAGCACAAGACCGGGTATCAGACCGCGAAAGCCGGATGTGATCGTACGGAAGTCATCAAAACTGAGCTGGGCATCGGACGGTGCGAACCTCTCGATGCGTACAACGGTGCCGTTTTTCCGGTCCGGTGTTTCCCACTGCGGATGCTCGTCGCCCGGCCGGATGACCAGTACGCCTTTTGAGCCCGCGTCCAGAACACCGCAGATTGTTCCGCTTTTTTCTATGAAAAGGGCGGGACAGTCTTTTTCTGTCACATCCCGCAGGCTGGCCTCAGCTATGGAGACAGGGACATCGAGGTTTTCAAGCGTCGCCAGCAACTCATTGCCGGAAATCGCGGAGGCGAGGTGTGGTGCGGCCTCCGTGAGGTTTCTGGTGCTGCTGTGCCAGCCGGCTTCGATCATCAGGCGCTGCAACAGGTTAAGTCCGGGGTGAACTGCAAAATCCATCAGGCACTCCGTTTTCTGGTTTGTGTCGCAATCATTGCGTCGGCTTCAGCATCCTCATCCCAGAGGCTGAAGTCCTGTTGGCGTTGTCCGGCAAGCAGAACGGTCTGTTCGGCAAGAGCGGAAAGTTGACGGTGTTCGGACGCGATCAGCAGCGATGTTTTGCCATTCAGTGCGCGAAGACATTCCGCAAGGCGCGACACCGCGCTGTCATCCATCGCGGAAGCGGCATTGTTGAAAAGCAGCAGGGCCGGGGTCAGGGTCAGAGCGCGCACAAGCGCAATTGTCTGCATCAGCGCGAGATTGGAGGCGATTTCACCGGTTGGTCCAAGCGTGGTGCTGTAGCCCATCGGCATCCGGTGCACCGTTTTCTCCAGTCCCAGTTCTTTCGATATGCGCAGGCTGCGCTCAATAGCGTCACCCTCGCCAAAACAGGAGATGTTCTCCAGGAGCGTACCGGAGAACATGACAGGGTTCTGATCCAGGTAAACAATCCCACCTGGTCCGCGCGCTTCGCTGTAAAACCTCACCGGGTTGCCATCTATCCGGATCTGGCCGGTCTCAGGTTCCTCTTCACTGAGGATCATGCGCATCATTGCATCGCGGGCAGCACCTTCATCGCCGATAATGCCGAGCACTGCACCTGCCTCCAGATTAAAGGAGACATCCGAAAAGGCGCGTTTGTGATCACCGCCCGGCGCTGCGGAGACATCTTCAAAGGTGAGTTGTCCACGTAATTCGTTGTTGCGGATGCCGGAGGTTTCGCGCTGGGGCAGATTGCCGATTTCTTCAATTCTGGCCAGAGCAGATCCAACACTCTCGGACTGTGCCCAGTGGCTCAGCATTTTGAGCAACGGCTGAACGGTGCGCCCGTTGAGAAGCATGCAGGCGGCCAGTTCTGCGACGCCGATCTGGCCGTGAATGACCAGAAAAGCGCCAAAAAGACCCATTGCGGCAACACTTGCCTGGGAGAACAACGCGCCAAAGGATTGCGAAAGACCGGAAAGCCGGATCAGTTTCTCGCTGATTTTTACAGACTGATCCTGAAGAACCTCGTAGCGGCGCAGCAGTTGCGGTTCCATCGTGTCCGCCTTGACCGTGAGGATCTGAGAAAGGCATTCGATAAGAAAAGAATAGCGTCTGCCGTCGAGCGTTTTCCGCTTTTCAAAAACCGGTGCCTGCGCGTGCTGGAGGACAGCCTTAAAGCCAAACAACAGTGCAAGACCCGCCAGTGGCACGAGGACAAGCCAGCCGCCGATGAGGGCGATCATGATAATGAAGATCGCGGAAAAAGGCAGGTCAATGGCCGAAAGCCGCCCCTGACCGCAGTAGTAATCCCGCAGTTGAGTAAGCGCGTTCAGGCGTTCAAAGTGATCACCCGTGGAGGTTTTGTCATAGGCCGCCGGATCAGCGTTGAGCGAGCGCGAAATAAACCTCTCACTCAGGTCCAGTTCAAACTTTTCCCCGGCATGTCCGAGCAGCACGAGCCGCGCCCATTTCAGGGCAAAATCCAGTACGGCGACAACGCACAGCCCGATGAACAGCAGCGACAGAGTTTCGTAAGCCTCGAAGGGAATGACCCGGTCGAAGACCTGGAGCACGACCATCGGCAGTGCCAGAGCGAGAAGGTTGATGCACAAAGACGAAAGGATAACGCTGGCTCCAAGTCGGGGAGGCCGCGCCACTCTGATGCTTTCAGTTGTTCCGTTCCCCACCTTGAACGCTCCTGATTGTTCGACGACCACTGTAGCCTCTGCGTGGTTACCAATTCTTTCACCAATGGCAGAAAGTGTTTATTATTTTAATTAAATCAGACGCTTAAAAATTTATGTTCAGGTGAAATTTTAAGTGAATTCCGGTATGTGACGCTGAGTGTGTGACGCGTAAGGAGTTTTTCCGTGGCCGAGAACAACAGCAGTCAGATTGACGACAGTGTATTTCTGGACCAGAGCGGTTCGGAATCCGAAAAAGAAAAAGTTGTTGTCCAGTCTCTGAAGAGCAGTGACGCGGGTCAGGAAGACCAGTCACGCAGTACGCTTCACTACGGCGAGCAGGACGAAGCGAGTGCCAACGGACAGTCGCCGGATACCTCTTTTGCGCCAGCGGGGACGGCGGCTGATCAGGACCCGGACAGTGATGCGTCTCAGGCGGGCAACGGTGCGCCGGCCGCTGACGTTGCCGGAGGCGAACTGGGCGCCAATGATACGTCTGCTGCCGGCAACAGCGGACATGTCGTCGCGGACCTTACTGGCCTTGCGGATGAGGCCGGTGGAATTGACCGCCTTTCAGTTGCAGATGAACGTTTCGAAATCCGTGATTTCGGGCTGCAGGCCAAGCCCGGTGCCGTTTTTTCAGATGATGAACAGGACGCGTTCCGCGTTGAAGTGACCGTGATCGCCGAAGACGGGAGCAGTTTTACACGTGGTTTCGACCTGGAACCACCAGAGGGCAACCCTGAACCAACGGGTCTTTCTGTCAGCAATACCGGGGTCGCCACCGGAGAGGACGGGGCCGTTGTCGGTGAGATCGCTCTTGAGGGTGACGGCGATTACAGTGCGTACACATTTGAGGTGTCGGACGACCGTTTTGAAGTTGAGGGTACGCAGATCCGGTTGCGAGAGGGTGTCACCCTTTCGGATGACGAAGCGGGGCCCCTGTCGGTCCAGGTGACCGCAGTCTCGCCGGCGGGAACCGAATTCGTTCATGACATCGGCTTTGAAGCGATTGACACACCTGACTTCAGTGGAACCACCGGATTCCACGCCAGCTATTTTGATGTTGATCAGCGTCTGAGCAAACTTGACGACATCGACTGGAACGCGGACCCGACGCATGAAGAACTGGTCTCGGAAATCAACTACACCAACAGCCGCAACTCGTTCTGGGAAGGTGGGGACACTGACACTTTCGGTGCGAGGATAACGGGCAATATCGATGTGTCAGAAGGCGGCGCGTTCTCGTTCTATCTGGGCGGGGACGACGGTGTAATTCTCCTGATCAACGGCGAGGAGGTTGTGTCTGATGATGGTCTTCACGGCTACCGGACACGCAGCGGAGACATCGAACTGGAGCCGGGCACGCATCACGTAGAAGTGCGGTATTTCGAGAATTATGGCCATGCCGGGCTGAAGCTTGAATGGGATGGTCCCGGCACAGATGGCCGGGAACTTCTGACGTCACCCGGGTTTGATGATCTGCAGACGATCAACGGAATGCCGCTGAACCTGTCGCTCGCAGTATCCGAAGAAGGTCAGGACGGTGCGGTATCCACACATGTACTGGAAGGGCTGCCCGAAGGAACGCTGGTCTCTGCCGGCGATGAGGTTCTGACAGTTGATGCTGAAGGCCGGTGGATGTGACCGGGTTGGATCTGTCCCTTATGACCATTACAACCCCCATCGAATTCACCGGTGAGGTAAACGCGGAACTGGTGACCACCACAACGTCAGAGTCAGGCATATCCGCATCGTCTGTCACAGATGTTGATTTCAACGTTCAGCAGGCTGATCTTCCAGCGCCCGACAATGTTATGAGCACTGGTTTCCGGGCCAGCTACTTTGACGTTGACCACGGGCTGCGCCGGCTGGACCAGATCGACTGGTCCTCGGAGCCGACGCATGAGGAAGTGGTGCACGACATCAATTACAAAAACAGCCGTGGCTCTTTCTGGGAAGGCGGGGATGACGATACATTCGGTGCCCGCATCACGGGTGATATTGATGTGGACGAGGGGGAAGCTTCAAATTCTTCCTTGGTGGGGACGACGGCGTTGTTCTCTTCATCAATGGTGAGGAGGTTGTAACCGACGATGGGCTGCACGGGTACCGCACGCGCAATGGCGAAATCGAACTCGAGCCGGGCACGCATCAGGTCGAAGTCCGCTACTTCGAAAACTACGGGCATGCCGGGCTCAAGCTGGAGTGGGAAGGTCCCGGTATCGATGGTCGCGAACTGGTCACGGCCTCTGACGACCTCAGCGTGGATCAGAATGGAATGATTGCGGTTGAACTTGATGATCCGGGCTTGTCTGACGCGGCACATGTGGTGGTAAGCGGGCTGCCTGCGGACACAATTCTCATGAGCGGTGATATGGTCGCGGTGGCAGATGGCGGCGAGGTCGATCTCGCAGGCTGGGATCTCGGCCTTCTGGAAATTGCACCGCCCCCAGGGTTTGAAGGCCGCATAGAGGGAGAGGTTGTGACCACCGACACGGCCTTCAATGGCCAGGAAGTGTCCGGCACAAGCAGCTTCACGCTTGATGTAGGTGACATCGGGCAGGGTTCCTCTGCGGCCAATGGTTTCGGGGACGACACCTGGGTTGCGGGCGGTGGCGAAAACGAACAGTCCTCCTGGGTTGGAACGGCAGACAATGATCAGACGGACGAAACCGACGACGACAACGCCCTCAACGAAGAAATTGTCGATAATCCTGATTCCGGACAGGATTATGAAATGAACGACACATACGAACGAAACGACTGGTGACGGTCTCAGTTGCTGTTAAACCCGGAAAATCCCGATCGGACGAAGTCAGAAAAGGCGTCCACTTTTCGTGAGCCTTTCAGATTTGGCGGTCTCAGAACTGAAATTGGCGCCTCCGGTGATGATAAAGCCCCGGGGAGCACTTCAACAAGTTCGCCCCTGTCCATCTCTGACGCAACGGCGAGACGGGACTTGAGCGCAATGCCGTGCCCGTGAATGGCCGCGTCGGTCAGGCTGTCGGAGTTTGACACAAGCAGAGTGTCCCCGGGCATGTTTGCAGGCCCTTTTACGCCATCGAATTCCCAGCTCCGTTGCCAGGGAAGGCAAACGGCGCGATGGGATCCAAGGTCACGGGGCTGCGCTGGTACGCCGAAGGATTTCAGATACCCGGGCGCAGCACAGAGGATGCGGTGATTATCCGCGATCTTGCGCGACAACAGGCTGCTGTCATGCAATCTGCCGACGCGAATGGCACAATCCTGTTGCTCCTCGACAAGGTTCACATATCGGTCCGATGCCAGAAACTCAAAGGTCAGCCCGGGGTGTTGGTCGCGCAGCCTCTCCAGCAAAGGCAGGACAAACCGCGACAGAATCCAGGGGGCCATCGTGACCCTGAGATGCCCTTTCAGAAGGCTCCCATGCCCGCCAATGTCCGTTTCAGCGTTGGTCAGTTCATCGAGAATGGCTACGACCCGGCTGCGGAATGCCTCTCCTTCAACACTCAGCGAGACGTTTCTGCTGTTGCGGTGAAAGAGGCTGACGCCCAGATGATCTTCCAGCTTGGACAGGCGGTGACTGATGGTCGCCGGTGCCGCGCCCATTGATCTTGCCGCCGCTGTGATGCCACCGCGGTCCGCGATTTCGACAAAAGTGCGGAGATCTTCAAGTGAGTACATTCAATAATTTCTAACGATGGTTTCGGATATGGCCGCGTATATGTCTGATTTATTGAATGATAGCAGGGGGTAATATCCGAGCCAAGGGAGGATTTTTGGATGAAAACACCTGTTATTGCCGCGCTGTCGCTGGGACTGGCCCTGGGAACCACCGCGTCCGCAGAGATCGAAACATATGCCGCGTTCAGTTCTGATATGCCGCCCGGCAACCTGGCAATCGGCCCGGATGGCAGAATGTTCATGTCGGTGCACGAATTCTACGGCAAGGACCTCAGGATTGTTGAGGTCAGCCCGGATGGGTCTACGAAACCTTATCCGAACGAAGCTTGGGCAAATGCCCCACAGGGCGACGGTCCGGGCCTGAAAGGCGTGCTTGGTCTGCGGGCAGACCGCGAGGGTATCCTGTGGATGCTGGACGGTCAGGCGGATGGCCAGACGGGCCGGATTGTCGGCTGGGACACAAACACAGAGTCGCTGCACAAAATCTACTACATTGGTCAGCCGGCCTCACGTCCGACCAGTTTCCTGAATGACCTCGCCGTCGATCGCGAACACAACGCAATCTACATTACCGATACCGCAAATGCAGAGACTACCGCGCTGATCGTCCTGGACCTCGTGACCGGCAGAGCACGGCGTGTGCTTGAAGCGTCGCCCTTCACGGTCCCTGAGCCGACGGACATGGTCATCGATGGGCGTGTGGTGAACCTCGGTGGTGCTCCGGCGCATATCGGCGCGAGATCCGATCACCATCGATCCGACCAACACCTGGGTCTATTTTGCCCCGATGACGGCCAGTGCGATGTACCGGGTGCGCACCAAGGATCTTCTGGATGAGACCCTCTCTCCGGCAGAGCTTGAAGCACGGGTCGAACGGTATGGCGACAAGCCGATTTCGGACGGTTCCACCGTCGATGCGGCGGGCAACGTCTATATCACCTCGATCACGGAGGATGCTGTTGGTGTCACCCGGCCGGACGGAACCTATGAGATTCTGTACCAGCAGGACGACATGTCGTGGCCCGACGGGTTTTCCATGGGGGTCGATGGTTATGTCTATGTGACAATCAACGAACTGCACCGGTCGCCGGTTCTGAACGACGGTGAGGATGCCACCGTGGGTGAGTTCAAGATCATGCGGTTCCCGGCTCTGGGCACAGCGGTAAGTGGTCGGTGATCCATGCTCTACAGACTTGATTTCACCGTTGAATACGATGCCACGATGCAGCAGCAGGGACTGCTGGGCGTCTGGGCTGAAGAAGCAGACGCGGCCCTGGGCGCAAAATCAGCCGGGGTTGTGATTGATCTGTGGAAGATTGTTGGCGAACGCAGGGTGCTTGCAATCGTTGACGTTGAGACACCGGACGCGCTCGACCGGATTCTGTTTGATCTGCCGATCATGCAGAAGATGGGACACCATGTGCAGGTCGACGTGAAGTCCATGCGCCGCTACGAGGACTTTGCGGCCGACGTACAGGACCGTATCGGACGCACATGAATTATGGCCAGTCTGCCTGACCGGGTGGGCTGGCCTTTTCGTTCAGGCCTTTGTGCCGCGACCGTCACTCCAGACATCCAGCAGGGCGCAGGCCATCGCGTCAGCCGTGTGCGCATAAAGCGCGGTCTGCACATGTTCCTGCCCAAAGCGGTTGGCCATCGAAATCATCTGGCCGCTTTCAATTTCCCGAAACGCCATGCTGAACGGCAACCATCCCACACCGACACCCTGCATGACCAGTTCCTTGATCCCGCTGGAGAGGGCGGTTTCACAGACCGGGTTCCGCGTCAGGGTCCGCGTTGAAAAAGCGCGATCAGATGCCTGCAGAACCTGGCCGAAGTAGCTGGCTTCCGGATAAATGACCGCTGGTGTGTCAGGTGGAACGGATCCGTCATCGCGCAGCGCATACCGCAACGGGCCACCGACGACAGGCAGCAGAATATCGTTGCCCCAGATCTCGCGTCGGATGCTGTCACCAAAGGGCATTGGCCGGGACTGGCCGGATTCGTAGCAGAGCAGCAGGTTACTGTCCCCCCGCAGAAAGACGGAGATACAGTCACTCAGGTTACCGGGCCGCAGCCTGAAACGCACAGACGGATACCGCCTGCGCGCGTGCAGAACCATTTCGGAGAAGGCGGAAAAAACCGGCGCGTGCTGTGCGGCGACCGACAGGGTAGAACTGGCCGGATCATAGGCGGAGATGCTGCTGCGCAGATCACGCATACGCCCCAGAACCGCGCGGATTTCCGTTTCATTCGCTGCGAGTGCCGGGCTGATCTCTACCGAATTCGCTTTCCGGGTCAGGATGTCAGTGCCCAGCCAGTCCTCAAACCCCCGGATACGCCGTGAAAACGCGGGCTGCGTGATATTCCGACGTGCCGCCGCACGCGTCATATTGCCTTCTTCGAGCAGAACCAGAATGTCGTCGAGCCACTGCAAATCCATTTGGGAATTCTCCAGCCAAAGTATTTGTTTGGGTAGCCTAAGATAAAAGCACTTTTTTTCCAATCTGCTATTGGGCAGGCTTTGGCTGAACGCCAAGGGAGGATCTGCTGCGTGAGTGAAGAAGGTGTGATGACGGAAAACCAGGGCACTGTTGCGCCCGAACTGACAGCGGGTCTGGCAAAAGAACTGTCGATCGTTCTGGCCAAGTACCCCCGTGTACGTCTGGGCCATCTGCCGACGCCGCTGGAACCGATGGACCGGCTGAGCGAAATGCTTGGTGGACCGCGCATCTGGGTCAAGCGCGATGACTGCACCGGATTGTCTTCGGGTGGCAACAAAACGCGCAAACTGGAATATCTCATGGCGGACGCGCAGAAGCAGGGCGCGGACACAATCATCACGCAGGGCGCGACGCAGTCCAACCATGCCCGGCAAACGGCGGCCGCATCAGCCAAGCTCGGCATGGAATGCCATATTCTGCTCGAAGACCGGACCGGCTACAACGACGACAGCTATATCCTGAACGGAAACGTCCTGATGGACCGCCTGCATGGCGCGACTGTGTCAAAGCGCGGCGGCGGAACTGATATGAATGCGGAAATGGAAGCGCTGGCTGAAAAGCTGATGGCTAATGGCAAGCGCCCCTACATCATTCCGGGTGGCGGCTCGAATGCGATTGGCGCGCTTGGCTACGTCAACTGTGCCCGCGAACTGGCCGAACAATCGGTGGACATGGGCCTGCGGATTGATGCGCTGGTGCATGCGACCGGCAGTTCCGGTACGCAGGCGGGCCTTGTTGCAGGGCTGGCGGCGCTGCAGAGCAATATTCACCTGCTGGGCATCGGCGTGCGTGCGCCACAGGAAAAACAGGAGCAGATGGTCTTTGACCTGGCCCAGCGGACTGCGGACTACCTGGGCACGGGTCTGGAGATCGACCGCGCGTCGGTGCGCGCCAACTGTGAATACGTCGGTCCGGGCTATGGTCTGCCAACCGAAGGTATGAAAAAAGCGGTGCGCCTGCTGGCCACAACAGAGGGGCTGCTGTTTGACCCGGTTTACTCGGGCAAGGGCCTGGATGGACTCATTGATCTGGTTCAGAAGGGCCATTTTGGCGATATGGAAAACATCGTCTTTTTGCATACTGGCGGCAGTGCCGCACTGTTCGGCTATCCGGAAACCTTCGGTTTGCCGGGCTACACGGAATAAGAAACCAAAAAAGACCAACAAGGAGAAACTGAATGTCACTGAGAAAAACACTGATTTCGGCAACCGCCGCACTGGCGCTGGGCTCAGCGCCGGCTCTGGCGGCTGAAGAAGTCAAAATCGGCGTACCGTCCTGGACCGGTGCACAGGCCATTGCGCATGTGCTGGCTGCCGTTGTTGAGATGCGCATCGGCGGCAAGGCCGAAATGGTGCCCGGCAACAACGCGACGATCTTCCAGGCGATGGACCAGGGCAAGGGCGACATTGATGTGCACCCCGACGTCTGGCTGCCGAACCAGGAAAGCTTCACTAAAAAGTATGTGGATGAGGCGGGCACTGTGACGCTGTCGTCGAACCCATACGAGGGCAACCAGGGCTTCTGCGTTTCCAAGAATTTTGCCGAAGCACAGAACATCACGGACATCGCTGATCTGGGGCGCCCGGATGTTGCGGCGCTGATGGACAGCGACGGTAACGGCAAAGGCGAGATGTGGATCGGTGCACCGGGCTGGGCATCGGCGAACGTGAACGAAGTGAAGGTCCGTGACTATGGCCTGCTGGACTTCATCGAGCCGGTCCGCGCAGAGGAGAGCGTCAAGACGGCGCGGGTCAAGGATTCCATCGCCAAGGACGAAGGCTATGCGTTCTACTGCTACAAGCCGCACGCGATCTGGTTCCAGTTTGACGTCGAAATGCTGAGCGAACCTACTTTCGATCCGGCAAAATACGTCATGGTCCAGCCGTCAGACGATGCGGACTGGTATGAAAAGTCCTCTGTTGCGACCAAAGACGCCCTGAAAAACGTGCAGATCGCATGGTCGAATTCGCTGGAAGGCCGTTCGCCGGCCATCGCCGAGTTCTTCAGCCGCTTTTCGCTGACTGCTGATGATGTGTCCGGCTTTGCCTATGAAATCAGCGGCAAAGGCCGTGAGCCGGCCGATGTGGCACGCGAATGGGTCGAAGCAAACCCTGACCGTGTGGACGCCTGGCTGGGTCTCTGATCAGCTGAACCTCTGTAAGAAACTGCTCCGGGCCGGGCCCGGGGCAGTCCGACCGCCGGCACCTGTTGCCCCGCATAGCCAACGGAAGGTCCGCCATGAGCGACGACACAGTCATCAAAATCTCAAACGTCTGGAAGATTTTCGGCTCAAAGCCCGAAATCGCGCTGCAGGCGATCCGGGACAGGGGGCTTACAAAGGCTGAGGTGCTTGCCGAATACAACTGCGTGGTCGGTGTGGCCGACGTCAGCATGTCGGTGAACCGGGGCGAGATTTTCTGCATCATGGGCCTGTCCGGCAGTGGCAAATCCACGATGGTACGCCACTTCAACCGCCTTCTTGAGCCAACCGCCGGCAAGATTGAGATCGAAGGCACCGACGTCATGGCGCTGGGCACACAGGAGCTGCAGGAGTTTCGGAACAACAAGATCGGGATGGTTTTCCAGAACTTCGCTCTGATGCCGCACCGGTCGGTGCTGGACAACGTAGCCATGCCGCTGGAAATCCGGCAGGTCAGCAAGAACGAGCGGATGCGACAGGCGGCGGCAATCCTCGATATCGTTGAACTGGGGGCGTGGGGCTCAAAGTTCGCGCATGAACTGTCCGGCGGCATGCAGCAGCGCGTTGGGCTTGCCCGCGCTCTTGCGGCCAACCCGGATGTTCTGCTGATGGACGAGCCGTTTTCGGCGCTGGACCCGCTGATCCGGCGTCAGTTGCAGGACGAATTTATCCGTCTCAGCAAGATCCTGAAAAAGACAACGATCTTCATCACGCACGATCTCGACGAAGCGGTCCGAATCGGGAACCGGATCGCGATCATGCGGGACGGCAAGGTCGTGCAGATCGGCACGGCCGAAGATATCGTGATGAACCCGGCAGATGATTATGTTGCTGATTTCGTTGCGGGAATTTCGCGCCTGAAAGTTGTGCGGGCGCATGCGGTGATGCAGTCCATTCCCGAATATGTCGCAGCCAACGGTCCGATCTCTGCCGATGCGCCGCGTGTCAATGAGGGCGAAAACCTCAGCACGCTGATCAACCTCGCAATCGACAACAGCGACGCCATTCTGGTGGAAGACGGCGGTTCTGATGTTGGCGTCATTACCCGCGCCGATCTTCTGCGGACTGTGATCGAAGGGACGGAAGTATCATGAGCACTACGGATGTGAACCCGGATGGCGTGAACCCGCTGGAAGATACGGAAAGCGAAGCAGCACTGGCCTATGCCGAGGAGCGGCGCGAGAACATACGCACTTTTGTGCGGACGAGCCCGGACTACTACATCAGCAACTTTGACCGGATCGGTGAGTCCTCGCGTTTCACGGCAACGTTCAATCTGATGGCGGGCATCTTTGGCCCCGTCTGGTTCGGTGCGCGTGGTCTGTGGACCTGGGCGCTGCCGTTCCTGATCCTGGAGACCCTCGCACTGGTTCAGATCGCGCGTGGTCTTTTCGGCGATCTGGCGGCGGATGCAATGGAACGCATTGCGTCTATCGAAGGCACGCTGGAACTGCGGCGCAGACAGCTGGAAGCAGCGATAGAATCCAATTCGGACAAGGTGGACGTCTACACTCGCACGGTTGAGTCGCTGGAGGCCAACATCGGCGGCATCCGTGCCGAAGCCGAAGCGATGGCGGCGGAAGGCCCCACCATCGCGCTCACCGGTCTTGGAATCCTGCTGGTGGTCAAGGCCATTCAGGCCATCGTCGCCAACTGGGCGCTGGAGGCGCGGTTCTCGGACTGGCTGTCTGACCGCACCATCCGCTCCGCCATGCCCGTGCAGCAGATCGCATTCAGCGCCGTCTTCATGGCACTGATCGTGACGGCTGCAATGATCCACTACAGTTTCCCGGGGCGTTTCTCGCTGCTCAGCGAATTCCCGACGGACCCGGATATCAGGCTGACAGGTATCCAGTGGGTAGAAGACTTTATCGCCTGGTGCGTCCGCAACAGCGAGGCGTTCTTCGATCTGCTCACCATCGGTATCCGCGGGCTGCTGGATGCGCTTGAGGTCATCCTGGTGCAGACGCCCTGGATCGTAATTGCCAGCCTGATCATTCTGCTGACCTGGCTGACTGCAGGTTTGCGGACCGCGATCTATTCGGGTGCATTCCTGTCCTACATGGGGCTGCTGGGCTTCTGGGAAGCTGCGATGACGACGCTGGCGCTGCTGGGCACGGCAGCCTGTCTGTCGATCGTGATCGGCATTCCGCTGGGCATGTTCGCCGCGCGGCGACCGCGGTTTTATGCGTTTATCCAGCCGATCATGGATTTCATGCAAACCATGCCGGCTTTTGTTTTCATGGTGCCGGTCATCGCTTTCTTTGGCGTCGGCAAACCGGCGGCTGTGGTGGTGACAATGATCTTCGGCGGCACTCCTGTTGTGCGTCTGACCGTGCTCGGGCTGCGTGGCGTGCCGGAAAGCGTACGTGAAGCGGCGATCAGTTTTGGCGCGAATAAGTGGTACCTGCTGACCAAGGTCGATCTGCCACTTGCGGCACCTTCCATCCGCGCCGGGATTAACCAGACGATCATGCTCTCACTGGCAATGGTCGTTGTGGCCTCGCTGATCGGGGCCAAGGGGCTTGGCGAGGATGTTCTGGAGGCGCTGCAGTACGCAAACGTCGGCCAGGGTATCCTTGCTGGCTTCTCCATCCTTTTCTGCGCGATGATCCTTGACCGGATCGTTCAGGGGCAGCGTAAGTGAACCCACTGGTTCTGGTGCATGGCTTCATGGGCGGCAGTGCCCAGTGGCCGCACCAGATCCGGGGTCTGGGGCAGGGCAGGGAGATCATCGCCGTCGACCTGCCGGGGTTCGGTGCCCGCAGCGGGGATACCGCTGTCAGTTCGATTGGTGGTTTTGCGGACGATGTGTTGGCCCAGCTGGATCATGCCGGTGTGACACGGTTCGATCTGCTGGGGCACTCCATGGGTGGCATGATCGTTCAGCAGATGATCCATCAGCAGCCCGAACGCATTGACCGGCTGGTCCTTTATGGAACAGGGCCACGCGGGCGCCTGCCCGGCCGGTTTGAAACCATTGCTGAAAGCCAGGCCCGCGCGGCACGTGACGGGGTGGAGGTCAGCGCGCGGCGTATTGCGGCGACATGGTTTCAGGCGCGAGAGGGTGCCGCAGAATACCCCGCCTGTGCGGGCATTGCAGCACAGACCGGGCTGCCTGCTTTTGAAGGCGGGCTGAATGCTATGGATGCCTGGGACGGGAGCGCCTGGCTGGCGGATATTGAGGTGCCGACACTGGTTCTTTGGGGCGATGGTGACCGCACCTATCAATGGGAGCAGGTTCACCAGCTGTGGCGGGATATCCCGCAGGCGGGTCTCGCGGTTGTTCCGGGTTGTGCCCATGCGGTGCACCTGGAAAAGCCCGCGCTGTTCAATCAGCTCGTGCTGGATTTTCTCGGCGCCGGTGACACCTGATCCATCGGCCGCAGCAGGTAGGTGTCCATGATCCAACCATGCCGGTCCCGCTCTGCCGCGCGCAGGGCGACAATCCTCCCGGCGACTTCTGACACCGGACCGGACAGAATAACCTGTTCCGGCATGCCCAGAAACGCACCCCACCAGATGTAGCAGTGATCAGTGTTTGCCTGTCTGAAACTGCACTGCCCGTCGAGCATCACAAAGACCGAAGAGCTTTTCCCGGGCATGCCCTTTTCACGCAGTTTCTGGCCTGTTGTGACGGTCACAGCACCATCAATTGTGTTGAAGGGCACAGCATGTGCGGCAGTCAGCGCCTGCAGCGCGGTAATGCCCGGCACGACACGCAACGCCGGCATCGGGTCAAGCCGCCCGGCAATGCGCAGGGTGCTGTCATAAAGCCCCGGATCGCCCCAGACCATCAGGGCCACCGGGCCATCCACCTCCGCGCCGCGCAGCGTGTCCTGCCAGAGCGTGGCGATCTCATCGTGCCAGCGTTCGACACGTTCCTGATACGGCAGGTTTTCGTCGCGCACAGGCATGTCAAAGGGCAGAACCTGTGCTTCGGAGCCTGTTGACGCCAGCAGGTCTTCGCGCAGTCTGGCCAGATCATCCTTGCCCGGACCCTTGCGGGGCAACAGGACGGCGGCCGCATCCCGCAGCGCTGTGCGCCCCTCGCGTGTCAGGTGATCAGGCGATCCCGTCCCGATCCCGACCAGCCAAAGCTCTTTGATCATCTCAGCCTCCTGCAAAGGAACCACTGATACTGGCACATCCCGGACTGATTGTCCCCGCACAGCACTTTGGAAGATGTTTGTATCACAGGGTCCGCACGGTCAGATATCGGCCAGCGGGCCATAAAGGATGAGAGCCGGTCTGGTCCCGATTTCCTGTGCCAGGTCTGAGGCCAGGTCCGCCACAGTGCTCCGTGTTACCTCCTGGTCGGGCGTGCCCACGGCCTCCGCCAGAATTGCAGGGGTTGATGCAGGCAGGCCTTTTTCCATGAGCGTCTGACACAGGGCCGGAAACGTCCGTTTGCCCATGAAAACAACCGTGCAGGCGGTTGGATCTGCCAGGGCCGCGAGGTCCAGATCTTCTGGCAGGGTCCCTCTGGCGTCGTGTCCTGTTACAAACTGCACCCGCCGCGCCGTGAGCCGCCGCGTGAGCGGGATGCCGCAGGCAGCAGCGGCCGCAACCGCCGAAGGAACGCCCGGGATGATTTCATAGTCGATACCGGCATGACGCAGCGCCACAAGCTCTTCTTCCAGCCGCCCGAACAGCCCGCTGTCGCCTGATTTCAACCGGACGATCCTGCCGCCTTCCAGTGCATAGTCGACCAGAAGCCGGCTGACGTGATCCTGACGTGGGGAGGGACGTCCTGCGCGTTTGCCGACACCGACCAGATCGGCGCCCGCGCGCGCATGTGTGAGGATCGGGCCGGAGGACAGATCATCAAAAAGCACCGCATCCGCACGTTTCAGGCGGTCAACGGCCTTGAGAGTCAGGAGCTCGGGATCGCCGGGACCTGAGCCGACAAACGAGACAAAACCGCTCATACGGCCTCCGGCGTGATCAGATGGAAGAACGTGCCGGACACATGACCCCGGTGTGATCCGGTTTCAGGCACAGGGTTGCCGTCGGCGTCAAAGACATCCGCCAGCGGGGCGTCGGGCTGTTCCAGAATGCTGGAATAATGGAATTCATGCCCGCGCAGCGCCTGACCGCCGGTGTAGCCGGGCATTCCCTGTTGCAAAACAGCCCGGCGGTAACCGAGGTGAAACTTTCTTTTTTCGTAGGATGTTACAAGACCCAGCAAACCCGCCATCTCGTGCGCCGTTCCGTCTTTGTCGATCAGGGTGCGACCCAGGGCCATGTACCCGCCACACTCCCCATGCACAGGCCGTGTTCCGGCGTGCCGGCGGAGCCCGGCCATGAAGTTTTCAGCAGCCGCAAGCGTTCCCGCATGCAGTTCCGGATACCCCCCGGCAACCAGACAAGATCAGCATCAGCCGGAGGCGCCTCATCTGCCAGCGGGGAAAATGGCAGTATTTCTGCTCCGGCATCGCGCCAACCCTGCAGAAGGTGCGGATAGGTGAACGAAAAGGCGGCGTCCCGCGCCAGCGCGATACGCTGAGCGGGTGGCATGGGCAGCGTGCCGCTCTTTTCCGGCGCAGATCCCGCAGCCGCTTCGCGGATGGCCATGACGTCCACATGTTCAGAAAGAAAATCGGCATATCCCGCGATAGCCGCTTCAAGGTCCGGGTGTTCCACGGCCTGGATCAGACCCAGGTGCCGTTCCGGCAAAGTCAGGTCGCCGCGCCGGGGCAGCACGCCCAGAACACGGATCCCGGCCTGGTCCATCCCGAGACGGGCCAGACGTTCATGACGCGGGCTGGCCACACGGTTCAGGATCACCCCTGCAAAGGGCAGATCGGGTGCATAGGCGCGAAAGCCGAGCGCGGTTGCGGCGGCGGATTGCGCCTGGCCGCCGACATCGATCACCAGCACAACAGGCCAGCCCATCCGCGTTGCGGTTTCCGCGCTGGAGCCGAACCCGGTCTGCCCGCGCGTAGCCACACCGTCATAAAGACCCATGGACCCTTCGGCGACGCAGATGTCAGCGCCCTGCATCTGGCCGGCAATGCCGTCCAGCAGGGATCCGTGCATCGCCCAGGTGTCGATGTTGAAGGACGCACGCCCCGATGCAGCCCGGTGAAACGCCGGGTCGATATAGTCCGGCCCGGATTTAAAGGGCTGCACCTGCAGGCCTTTGTCCCGCAACGCGCGCAACAGGCCGAGCATCACGGTGGTTTTGCCGGTACCGGAAGAGGGGGCAGAGATCAGAATGCCGGGAGGGGTATCAGTCATCGCCCTGTTTCCATTCTGACCAGGGGCTGTCGGCCGTCTGCGGCCGGTACCGGCGGTCATAGTCTGCAGCGTAAAGGCAGCTTTCTGTGAAACCTTCGCCGCTGACAGACGGGCCCACAAAAATCAGGGCTGTGCGCGTCACAGACGGGTCCATTTCCGCCTCGATTGTTGCAAGCGTTGCGCGGATGATGCGTTCGTCAGGCCAGGTTGCGCGGAACACAACCGCGACCGGGCAGTCGGCCCCGTAAAAAGGTGTCAGCTCTTCGACGACGCGCGCGAGATTGCCGATGGAAAGATGCAGTGCCAGCGTTGCACCTGTGGTACCGAAACCTGCCAGCGTTTCGCCGTCCGGCATGGAGGAGGCGCGCCCCTGAGTGCGTGTCAGGACAAGAGACTGAGACAGGCCGGGCAGGGTCAGTTCCTGGCCGAGGCTGGCTGCGGCAGCGGCAAAGGACGGCACGCCCGGTGTGACGGAATAGGGAATGCCCCGTTCCCGCAGACGGCGAATCTGTTCGCCCATCGCGGACCATACGGACAGATCACCGGAATGCAGACGGGCCACGTCCCGTCCGGCGTCATGTGCTTTGGCGATTTCATCGATGATAGCGTCGAGATCCATCGGTGCGGTATTCACAATCTTTGCGCCGTCAGGGCAATGGCCGAGAATGGCCTCCGGCACCAGCGATCCGGCATAAAGACACACAGGGCAGGCGGCGATCAGATCGCGCCCCCGCAGGGTCAGCAGATCGGGTGCGCCGGGTCCGGCACCAATAAAGTGAACGGTCATCAGTCTTTTCCTTCTGCCAGAGCACAGGTGGCTGTCCGGTCTGCCGAAACGACACGCGGTGCAAGCAGCCGTGCTCTGTGGCCTGCTGCCGCGAGAGCCGTGGCCTCCGCAACGGACCCGGTTCCGCGCGCGGCGTCAGACACAGCGGACTGCGTCAGCGTCTGTTGCCGCGCTAGCGCATCTGCGTCAACCGGAATGATGTCGAGGTTTTCAGCTGCGGCAAACCGGACAAAGGCATCTGTCGTCGCTTTGTCGGCCACGGTGGCAAGCGCGTCGACAGGCCGGTCACTGCCGGCTGCTCCCAGAGCAGCTCTGAGATCGGCCACGGTCACTGTGCTGCGAAATCCAAAGCCCGCGACTATCATAACCGGCCGCTCCACTGAACAACCGGGTAGGCTGTATCCCAGCTGCGTTTGGTGCCGAGTGCCTTTGCTGACGAGAGTTCCAGCCGTAGCAGGTCCCCACCTTTCTCTGCGTGAAGACCCGCAAGAAGGGCTTCGGCTTCCATCGTCACCGCATTCGCCACCAGACGCGTGCCGGACGGCAAAAGCTCTTTCAGGGCTTCGAGGAGTGCGGCCGTCAGCCCACCGCCGATGAACACGGCATCCGGCACAGGCAGCCCGTCAAGCGCTTCGGGAGCCGTGCCTTCGATCACGTTCAGGCGATCTGCGCCCAATGCTGCAGCATTTGCCCGGATCAAAGCGATCCGGTCAGCGCGGGGTTCAATCGTGAAAGCGTCGCAACGGTTATGCGCCAGCAGCCATTCGACAGCCACAGAACCCGAACCGCCGCCGATGTCCCACAGAACCTCACCCGGGCAGGTGGCCAGCGCGGAGAGTGTCATCGCCCGCACCGCGCGCTTTGTCATGACACCGTCGGTTTCAAACAAAGCGTCAGGCAGCCCGCTGCAGGATGGTACAACGGCTCCGCTGCCGGATGGGGCGATTGCCGCGCAGACAGGATGTGACCACGGGCCTCCGGAAGGCGTGTCCGCCTGCATTTCTGTGACGCGCTCTGAGGGCCCGCCCAGAGCTTCCATCACGGTCACCGCGGAGGCGCCGAAGCCGGTGTCCGCGAGGTAATCGCACAACTGCGCAACTGCAGCACCATCTCTCAGGGTTACCATGAGGTGCGCGCCCTTGTGCAGATAGGGGCGCATCCGCGTGAGCGGGGCCGCGTGCAGTCCCAGACAGACGGTCTTTTCCAGCGCCCAGCCCATCCGCGCCGCAGCCCGTGAAAAGGTGGAGGGTCCGGGGAACACGCGCAGGGCCTCGCGCCCAAACCTGTTCGCCAGCACAGTTCCGGCACCGAACCAGAACGGATCGCCCGAGGCGAGCACCACGACCGGCCTGCCGGAGAATTCTTCGAGGATGTCCAGACCGTCTGTAAAGGGCACTGGCCATTCGATCCGCTTTGCCGGAACGTCCGGCAACAGCGTGAGATGCCGGGGCGGTCCCATGATAATTTCTGCAGACCGGAGTGCGGCAAGGCTTGCAGGTGCCAGCCCATCCGGTCCATCTTCGCCCAGTCCGACGATTGTTATCCAGGGGGTCTCAGTCATGACACCGAACCTGCTGATCCTTGGGGGGACTACTGAGGCCACGCGTCTCGCGCGCGCTGTGTCGGAGGCGGGCCTCAAGGCAGTCGTATCCCTCGCGGGCCGCGTGGAACGTCCCGCGCGCCAGCCGCTGCCATTGCGGATCGGCGGTTTCGGCGGGATTGATGGCCTGAGCCGGTATCTGACCGACAATTCGGTGACGCATCTTGTGGATGCGACACATCCCTTCGCGGCGCAGATGAGCCGCAACGCCATTGCGGCAGCGGCCCGTGTCAATGTGCCGGTTGCGGCCCTGAGCCGTCCGGCCTGGGCGCCCCAGCCGGGGGATGACTGGCAGCACGTCGACAGTATCAAAGGCGCTGTTCGCGCGCTTGACCGGCCGGTGGCGAGGGTCATGCTGGCCGTGGGCCGGATGCATCTGGAGGCTTTCGCGCCCAACCGGCAGCATTTTTATCTGCTGCGGCTCGTCGATCCACCCGCACAGAAACTGCCGTTTCCCAGGGCGGAGGTTGTTGTCTCGCGCGGGCCGTTCACCGAAGAGGACGATCGGCGGCTGATTCAACAGCATCGGATTGATCTCGTGGTGTCCAAAAATTCGGGGGGCACCGGGGCCTATGCCAAAATCGCGGCGGCCCGGTCCCTTCGGCTGCCCGTTCTGATGATCGGGCGTCCGGACCTTCCTGAACGTCGCGAACTGGTCAGCCCGCAGCAGGTGCTTGACTGGGTGGTTCATTCGGGCACGGACCTCGGTGTATAAACATATGGCGCACCGTCGCGCCGGATCAGACGGGTGCGCGAGGAGCCGACCAGCACAACGGTACGCATGTCGGCCATGTCCGGCGTTGCTTCGGCCAGTGGCACCACGCGAATTTTCTGCTCTGGCGTGCTGACCGCACGGGCGAAAATGATGAGCCGCTCCGGTTCGCACACCTCGCCAAGCACCTCCAGGACCCGCGCAAACCCTTCAGGCCGCGCCTTTGAGCGGGGGTTGTAAAACCCCATGGCGAAATCACCCTCTGCCGCCAGCCTCAGGCGCTTTTCGATCAGCGGCCATGGTTTGAGGTTGTCACTGAGATTGATTGCACAGAAATCATGGCCAAGCGGCGCGCCCGCCGCCGCTGCCGCCGCCAGCATCGCGGTAATACCAGGCAGGACCTGAATGCTCAGGTTGCGCCATTCCACTGGTCCATCCTCAACAGCTTCAAAAACCGCCGAGGCCATCGCAAAGACCCCCGGATCGCCAGAGCTGACCACGACCACCTTTTTACCCGAAACGGCCATTTCCAGCGCGTGGCGCGCTCGGTCCAGCTCAACCCGGTTGTCACTTTCATGCAGGGTCAGGCCCTCGCGTGGCGCAATTCGGCGCACATAAGGGATGTAGCCCACAACATCGGTCGCGCTTTCCAGCGCCTGGTTCACCTCTGGCGTGACCATGGCATCCGTGCCCGGTCCCAGACCTGCGATGACAACACTGCCGGTCACGGGCGCCGGCCCTGCCCATGCACGATGATGATCGAGAAATAGGGCAGGGTTTCGCCTTCATATTCCCCCAGCTGGCAGACGCGCTGCCCTTGCATGCTGGCATATTCCACGAGCACCGCGCGGTCTGTTTTGCCCGCTGCCTCCAGTGCGCGGCGCACCTTTGGCAGGTTGCGCCCGATTTTCATGACCACTAGGGCGTCTGCCCGATTCATCGCATCAGCCAGGGTGTCTTCGTCCAGCGTGCCCATGACCGTCGAAAGGATATCATCGCCCCATGTGACCGGCGCACCGGTGGCTGTCCAGGCGGCGGACATACCGGTAATGGCGGGCACAACCTCGACCGGAATGCGGTCTTTGAGGCGGGTGTAGGCATGCATGAATGAGCCGTAGAAAAACGGATCCCCCTCACACAGCACCACGACATCCTCGCCGCTGCGCACAGTTGCTTCGAGCTGCCCGCAGCATTCGGCATAGAAGGCCGACAGGATTTCATTGTAGCGCGGATCGCTCAGCGGAATCTCCGTAGTGACCGGGTATTCCATAGCAAAGGTTTCCACGTCGTCGCGGAACATGCCTTCGACGATGCTGCGCGCGCGGCCCGCGCGTCCGGCTTTCCGGAACCAGGCGATATGACGCGTGGACCGGACCAGCCTGTCGGCGCGCACGCTCATCAGCTCGGGATCACCGGGCCCGAGGCCCACGCCATAGAGGGTGCCGGTCATTCTGCGCGGCTCGCGATGGCGTTGATGGCCGCAACGGTAATCGCGCTGCCCCCGAGTCGCCCGTTTACAATGATGGAAGGGACAGGCAGCGCCGCCCAGAGCGCTTCCTTGCTCTCACGCGCGCCAACGAAACCCACCGGGCATCCGATGATCGCGGCTGGGCGCGGGCAGGCCGGGTCTTCCAGCATCTCCAGCAGGTGAAACAGCGCTGTGGGCGCGTTGCCGATCGCGACGAGTGCGCCTTCCAGACGGTCACGCCACAACTCGAGTGCTGCGGCTGACCGGGTGGTGCCCAGCGCCTGCGCCATGTCCGGTACCCGTGGGTCACGCAGCGTGCAGATCACGTCATTTTCTGCCGGAAGGCGTTTGCGCGTCACACCCTCGCTGACCATATAGGCGTCGCAAAAAATGGGCGCGCCGCTTTCAAGGGCAGCGCGTGCCGCAGGCACCATCCCGTCCGACACCTGCACGTGCTCTTCCAGCCCGACCATCCCGGCGGCATGGATCATGCGCACCACAACCTGTTCGGCGTCCTTGTCGAACCGGCCGAGGCTGGCCTCAGCCCGGATCGTGGCGAAGCTTTCCAGATAGATCGCCGCGCCGTTCTTTTCGTATTCATAGGGCATTTCGTTGTGCCACTTCCTTTGCAATGTCTTCCCCGGACAGAGTGCGCCGGAGCGGCTCATCCCATGCTGTGCCGTTTCTGACAAGATCGAATGCGCCCGCGTTTCCCACGACAGTAATATCCGCATCGTTGCGGTGGGCGCAGCCCTTGGAGCATCCGGAAACATGCAGGCTCTGATCCGCCGCCAGAAGGGTCGCAAGATGGCGGGCCAGCGGGCGTGTGGGTGCCTGCGCCTGATCGCAGCTGGGCGCGCCCGGGCAGGCACTGATGCGCAGCGCGGGGTGCCCCGGGGTGCTGATAAAGTGGGCTGTGTCAAACGGCTGGTGTGTCTCCGCCAGAAACATGCGCCAGGGCGTTGTCCTGATGCCGGCCACATCGGCGCGGCCCATCAGCTCCAGCAGGGCGCTGGCCTCAAGCGCGCCAAACGCCGCCCCAAGCAGCATGCCTTCCCGGTGCCGCCCTGGCTGAGGTGTCGAGACCGCTGGGGCCGGGGCTGTGCCGGTGAATTCTTCCGGCAGAGCGACGTCTCTGAGATGCCGTTTCATGCGTCCGGCCTCGGGGCCACGACTCAGGACAAACCAGTGCGCCATTTCCAGCAGAGCGTCCGGGGCGTCTGTTTCCGAAATCCTGCTGCCTGTCGCGGCGCCATCGGCACGCAGGATGAGCGATCCCTCTGCATCATTTTCAAAACGGAAATCCGCGGGGTTCTCTGCCAGCAATCGGCCCGCGCCTGTATCGACTGCAATCCCCATCTTTGCGGGCAGTTCGGGCATTTCCGTGATCCGCGCCAGAAGCGCGTCATGCAGACACGTGGTGCGGTCATCATCCTGCCAGAACGGCGAACACAGAATATTGCGCCGCACTTCGGTTTCGGCGTCCACATCCAGCAGCCCGGCACTGGCCAGATGGCGCAGCAGTTCATCGTGCTGGTCCGGGCTGACGCCGCGGATCTGAAGATTGGCGCGCGACGTCAGATCGATGATCCCGTTGCCGTACCGGACGGCCAGGCTGGCAAGGGCAGACACCTGATCGCGCGACAAACGGTTGCGCAGCGGTCTGATGCGGACAACAAGTCCGTCACCCGACATCATCGGCCGCCAGGCGCCGGGGCACCAGCCCCTGATCCGGGGCGCATCGCTCATTCGGCGGCCTCCAGCGCGGCAAGGATTGAATTGCGCCGCGACTTCCACAGCCCTGCTGCATGAAGGGCGGCGAACCGGTCTTTCATGGCGGCATGCGCTTCAGGATTTGCGTCCGTCAGAAATCCGTTAACCTCCGGATCGCCCAGTGTGGCGTCATAGTAGAGATCGAAAAGATGGCTCTGAACAACATCAGCCAGTTGTGCAAAAGCGGCCATGTTTTCCAGTGTTGCGGCGATTTCGGCAGCGCCACGAAACCCGTGTCTGCGCATGCCCGCAATCCAATCAGGCTGCGTTGCGCGCCCGTGCACGACCTTTGCTACCTCCTCGGCCAGGGTGCGGCTGCGCGGGTGATCCATATCCGTGGCATCGAGATGGAAGAGGCGGGCGTTGCCTCCGGTCACGCCCTGGGCGGCGGCAAATCCCGCTTCATGTGTGGCATAATCGCTGGCCAGCAGGATGTCCGTTTCCGGCAGATCCTGCAGATGCAGGAAGGCCCCGGCATCCGCCACCCGGCGGCGCATGGTGTCGGGCTCATGCGTGATCTCGGCCCCGTCGATCGCCCAGGATGATGCCGCCAGCCAGGCCTCGCCCGCCGCTTTGCGCGCGGCTTCCGAATAGTCGCCGATCAACGGGTCTATCGCCACACCGAAACTGCCGGGTGCGGGGCCGAAGATACGTGATCCGCCTGACGTGACATAGGGATTCCAGTCCGGCGCTTCGTCACGGGCGGCCAGCACCCGGACGGCCTGGGCGTAAAGCGCCGTGAGCGTCTGAAACACGTCCCGGAACAGGCCGGAGATCCGCAGCGTGACATCAACGCGGGGGCGGTCCAGTTCGGTGATCGGGACCACTTCGATACCCGAGACGCGCTCCGATTTCTCGTCCCAGACCGGCCGGACCCCCATCAGATCAAGTGCCATGGCGAATTCTTCGCCCGCCGTGCGCATGGTGGCTGAACCCCAGAGATCGACCACAAGCGTGCGGGGCCAGTCGCCTTCGTCCTGCAGGTAACGTCGCACGAATTCGGATGCGAGTTTTTGCCCCTGTGCAAATGCGGCGCGCGTCGGTACAGACCGCTGATCAACTGTATAAAGGTTGCGCCCGGTGGGTAGCACGTCCATGCGCCCGCGCCAGGGGGATCCCGAAGGCCCGCCGTCAATACGTCGCCCGTCCAGCGCTGCTGTTAGGCTGTGGCGTTCTGCGCTAGCCGAGGTTGCGGTGTCAAAGTGAGCGGCTCCGGGCGGCGTCCGGCCCCAGATATGCAGACCGTCGCCGAACTGGCTGTCTTTCACGTCACAGACGAAGCGGTCGATGCGGGTGATGGCGTCCGCCGCGCAGCCGGCAGCATCCAGCCCCAGTTCATCCTCAACGCCCAGGGCTCGGGCCTCATCGCGGATATCGCCCTGCAGCCTGTCACGCCGTTTCGGATCCAGACCGTCCGCATTGGAAAACTCGTCCAGCAGTGCTTCGAGACGGGTCAGCCGGGCCGGGGTGGCGGCCTTTGCCATCGGTGGCGGGATATGGCCGAGGGTGACTGCGCCGATGCGCCGCTTGGCCTGGGCAGCTTCGCCGGGGTCGTTCACAATAAAGGGGTAGATGACCGGGGTCGCGCCGATCAGCACCTCTGGCCAGCAGTCTCCGGACAGAGCGGCTGCCTTTCCGGGCAGCCATTCCAGCGTTCCGTGCGCCCCGATGTGCACGATGACGTCAACCTGTTCGCGCAGCCAGAGGTAGGATCCGACGTATTCATGACACGGGACCCGGGACAGGTCGTGGTATTCGTCACCACGGTGCTGTGGATTGCCACGTTCGGGCTGCAGCCCCACGACAACATTGCCGCGCCGAAACGCACGCATATGCATCGAGCTTTCACGCGTGCCCCAGGCTTCTTCGAGGTCTGCACGCGGACCGGTAGGCAGGCGACCAAGTGCGGTATTGTAAGACGCCGTGTCCCAGATTTCGGTAGACGTTTCAAAGTCTTCTGCTGAAACGCGTCCTTCAGCGTTGTATCCTGCGGCGCGCAGGTCTTCGAGAACGGCGTCAGCAGATGCAATCGCATCCAGCCCGACCGCATGCGCCAGGTTCCAGTCGCGGCCCGGATAGGTCGACAGGAGAATGCCGACACGGCGGTCACGCGGAGCTTTCGCGGCAAGAGAGGTCCAGCCTTTTACGCGCCGGGCAATGGCACGGAGTCTTTCTTTGTGTGCCTTGTGCACGAACCTCGAAAATTCCAGGTGCGGATCGCGCGGCTGAGGTTCCTTGAACGACGCCACGCCTGCGAAAATCCTGCCATCCACCTCAGGCAGCACAACATGCATGGCAAGGTCGGCGGGCGACAGACCGCGCTCGGCTTCTGCCCAGGCTTCCTGCCGCGAGGTGGCCAGCGCCACCTGGAAGACCGGGACCTCGGCGGCATCCAGAGGAGACCGCCCCTGCGCCCCTTGCCCTGAAAAAGACGTGGCATTCACGATGGCTGCAGGTTGCAGATGCGCGCACTGGCGCCGCAGCCATTCCGTAGCCCCCGGTGCCTTGAGCGAGGGGGCAAAGAGGCCCATCACGCTGAAACCTTCGTCCCGGAGAACCGCAAATAGCCCCTCGACCGGGGCCAGATCGGCGGCAACGAGATAGGAGCGGTAGAAAACGACCAGAACGAGCGGCTTTTCCACCCCGCAGGCCAGAACCGGGCAGGTCACGCCGTATTCAGGTGTCCAGCCGCCGACGACAGGCAGTGTTTTTGTACCGCGCACGGGACCTGCATACAGACCGGATGCCAGTGCCATCTGCGCCAGGGCCGCCTGCCATGCCACCACGCCTCCGGTATCGCACAAGTGTTGCAGCCGCCGGAGTGTTGAGACAGGAAGGGTAGAGACCGCGTCGAGACGGTCATCGGTGCGGCCATCTGCGGGCAGAACTGCCAGCGCGATGCCTTTTTCCCGGGCCAGCGCCTCGATCTGCTGCAGTCCGTAAGGCCAGTAGGGAACACCGCCGATCAGCCGGATCAGGATACCTTTTGCGCCTGCGAGTGTCTGCTCCACATAGGTGTCCACCGAAAGCGGATGTTTGAGTGCTGCGATATTGGCCAGCCGCAGACCGGGCAGGCGGCCATCAGGGCCGCCGCCCCGGTGCCAGGCTTCCGCAAGAGCGCCCAGGTCTGAATCCGACAGGCTGAGCACCACCAGATCTGCGGGCGTCTGGCCCAGATCGGTTGGCGTCTCTGTCTCCTCCAGACCGTGACTTTCGCGGAAGACAACATGCATGGGCTGTTACTCGGCAGCCTCACGGGCAGGGGACAGAACAGCGCGGATGGCATCCAGGCTGATGTCGTCATGCTCGCCGATCACCACAAGACGCCCGGCCCGCGGCTCATCCGCGCCCCATGGTCGGTCATACTGGTGACGCACACGGGCGCCGACCGCCTGGACCAGCAGGCGCATCGGTTTTCCGGTAACAGCGGCATAGCCTTTGACCCGCAGTACGTTCTGGCTGCGCGCAAGGTCCTCGATCCGCGCGACGAGGTCGGCGGGATCGGTCACCTCGGGGATATCGACCACAACGGAATCGAAATCGTCATGCTCATGCTCATCATGCCCGTCATGATGCGAGGGCCGTGCATCCATGTCGTCTTCGGCAGCCGCCTCAAGACCCAGAATGACGCGGGGGTCCACTTCGCCCTCCGCGACCTCAACCACGGGAATGGCGCGCGGGCTCTCGGCTTCAATCACGGCGCGTGCCTTTGCAACACCCTCCGGTCCGGCCAGATCGGGTTTGGTCAGCAGAATGATATCGGCGCAGGAAATCTGGTCCCCAAAGACCTCAGACAGCGGCGTTTCGTGATCAATGCTGTCATCCGCCAGACGCTGGGCATCCACGGCCGCGACATCCGGTGCAAACCGGCCCGCGGCGACGGCCTCTGCATCTGCCAGAGCAATAACGCCATCCACGGTGATCTTGGAACGGATATCCGGCCAGTCGAACGCTTTGAGCAGGGGCTTCGGCAGCGCCAGTCCGGAGGTTTCAATCAGAATGTGCTCGGGGCGCGGCTCCAGCGCCATCAGCGCCTCGATCGTCGGAATGAAATCATCGGCCACGGTGCAGCAGATGCAGCCGTTCGCCAGTTCCATGATATTTTCCGCCGGGCAGTCCGGAATAGCACAGCTTTTCAGGATATCGCCGTCCACGCCCACGTCGCCGAACTCGTTCACAACAACCGCGAGGCGCTTGCCGCCGGGGTTTCGGATCAGGTTGGAAATCAGAGTGGTTTTGCCCGAGCCCAGAAAGCCCGTGATTACGGTGACGGGCAGTTTTGCCAGATCAGCCATTGTTGTCCTCCAGCGGCGGAATGCGCGCGATACAGTTGCGTTTGAAATGTTCCGGGCGGGTGCGCCACGGGATCAGACCATCCTTGGTCTCATGATAGAGCGCCGCACCCTCCAGCAGCGTGTCCAGATGCGACGTCTCGTGCAGATTTCCGTACACATACGTCCATTTTCCAGACCCGCCGCGCAGCGCGACCGAACAGCCATGGTCGCAGTTCTGCAGACATTCTGCGGCCTTTAGCGTCACACCTTCCGGCATGCCGCGCGCCTCCAGTTCTTCGATCAGGCGGGTGCCGGGGCGTTCGCCATCGTCGGTAACTTCGGTGCCGCGCTTGCATTTGATGCAGACGAGCAGTTCGGTTTTCTCAGTCATGCGGGGTCCTCCCGGACCGGCGGACAGGCATGCGTTCAGCAGCTGGGTACGTCATATCTTTCTCCTCCGGGACACCCCGCCCGGGCCAAATTGCATTGTGCGATGGCAGGTCTCCTGGCTCGCGGATCACCGCGCCGCTGCGCCTTCCCGGCCGTACAGGCCAGTGGCTTGGTGCAGATGCGCTCTCCGCTTACAGTTGCGGGGGCAGCCACGGCATTTCACCGTGTTCCCTTTTGCGTCCCGGTCTGACCCGGAACAACCATCAGAATGCGCATAGTTCAGCCACTGCAGGGGATGTCAATGGTTGACCATCCGTCCGGGGGCTGCCTTTAGTGCGCCCAAAGCTGCCAGCGGAGAGCCCCGATGACCGACGAGAACGAACGCCACGCCGAAAAGATGCGCAAAATCAAGGCGGCGCGCGACAGAATGATGGAGACCAAGACCGAGGAAAAGGGTCTGATCATGGTCCACACCGGACCGGGCAAAGGTAAGTCATCTTCGGGTTTTGGGATGATCATGCGCTGTATCGCGCATCAGATTCCCTGTGCAGTGGTGCAGTTCATCAAAGGCAACTGGGACACCGGGGAAAAGTCGTTCCTGCGGACGCGTTTTGCTGACGAGTGCCGGTTTTTCGTATCCGGAGAAGGGTTTACCTGGGAAACCCAGGACCGCGAACGTGACATTGCCGCGGCTCAGAACGGGTGGAAGATCGCCAAAGAGCAGATACTTGATCCCGGGATCGGCTTTGTCCTGCTGGATGAGATCAATATCGCGCTGCGCTATGACTACCTTGATATCGACGAGGTGGTTGCCTTTCTGCAGAATGAAAAGCCGCACATGACACATGTCTGCCTGACCGGGCGCAATGCCAAACCGGAACTGATCGAAGCCGCCGACCTTGTGACCGAAATGAACCTTGTCCGGCATCCGTTCCGCGACGGCGTCAAAGCGCAGAAGGGCGTTGAATTCTGACCCGGCTGTATGGCGGGATTCTGCCGCTGAACTGATCGGTTCATTTTCGGTGGCGTCCGAAAAAATTTTCGCGCTATACTTGTGAGATGCGGTGGGATGCCACAAGTCATCCACAAACAGCACGGAGGTTTTTCATGGCAATTTCGCTGAAGCTGAACGGCAGAACCCATACGGTTGATGCCGAACCCGGGACACCACTTTTGTGGGTGATCCGTGACGAACTGAAAATGACAGGCACGAAGTTCGGATGCGGCGTTGCATCCTGCGGCGCCTGCACGGTCCATCTGGACGGAACACCGGTGCGCTCGTGCCAGACCTATGTCGAAGACGTTGAAGACGCCGAGATCACAACGATTGAGGCGATGGAAGACACCAAAATCGGGGCTGCCGTCCAGCAGGCGTGGGTTGAACTTGATGTGGTGCAGTGTGGCTACTGTCAGTCCGGGCAGATCATGTCCGCTGTGGGGTTGCTGAGTGAAAACCCCAAACCCACCGCCGATGAAATCGACAGCTACATGTATGGCAATGCCTGCCGGTGCGCCACGTATCAACGCATCCGCGCCGGTATCCAGCGCGCAGCAGAAATCCTGGAGGCCTGATATGACCATCAACACTTCACGCCGCGGGTTTCTCAAAGGCGCTGCAGCAACGGGCGCCGTTCTTATGGTTGGCCTGCGTCCGGACGGTGCGCTGGCTGCGGGCAGCAGTGGTGCCCAGCTGAACCCCTTTGTCAAAATCGGCGCGGACGGGTCCGTGACCGCGATCGTCAAACACATTGAAAAAGGGCAGGGGCCGGCAACGGGCCTCAGCACGCTGATTGCCGAAGAAATGGGCCTGCGCATGGACCAGATCGGCTATGAATTCGCGCCCTCTGATCCGCAGGTCTACAACAATCTGATGTTCGGGCCGTTTCAGGGCACGGGCGGGTCGACCGCCATGGCCAACTCGTTCATGCAGTACCGCCAGGCCGGTGCTGCCGCGCGGGATGTTCTGATCCGCGCTGCAGCCAAAGCATGGGACGCGGATCCGGTGTCGCTGGACATCGTCGAAGGCATGATCACAGGCGCCGGAAATTCAGCGCCGCTGGGTGATTTTGTGGCGGATGCTGCGACCCTCGACGCGCCGGCGGAGCCAACTCTGAAAGACCCGGGCTCGTTCCGCCTGATTGGCAATGCCGATGTGCGGCGGCTCGACAGTGCGATCAAGGGCAACGGCAAGGCCATGTATGCGATGGACCTGCACCTGCCAGACCAGATGATTGCCATGATCGCCCGGCCGGAACAGCGCGGCGCACTGGCCACCGGTTTTGACGATACGGCCGCGCAGGACTTAAAAGGATACATCCGTGCGGCTGTTCTGCCGAACCAGGCAGGCGTGGCGGTTTATGCCGAAAACACCTGGGCTGCGATGCAGGCGCGCGATGCGCTGGATGTCACCTGGGATACGTCTGCTGCTGAGACCCGCAGTTCGGATCAGATTGAGGCGGAAATCCGTGCGGCCCTTGAGGCGGAACCCACCTATAACGTCAATAAAACCGATGTGGCGGCAACACGTGCGGCCATCGACGGGGCCGCTCAGGTCGTTGAAAAGACATTCTATTTCCCGCTGCTGGCGCATGCACCGATGGAGCCGCTGAACTGCACCATCGAAGCAACCGACGATGGTGGCATCCTGCTGCATGACGGCTGTCAGTTTCCGACGGGGCCGCATATGGCGATGGCGGAAATCTTCCAGCTGCCGATGGAGAAAATCAGCATCAACACCATGCTGGCTGGTGGGTCTTTCGGGCGGCGTGCCACGCCGACGGCGGATTACCAGGTTGAGGCGGCACTGGCCTTTGTGATAACCGACAGGTCCCGCCCTGTGAAGCTGGTCTGGTCGCGCGAGGACGATCTGCGCAGTGGGTATTACCGCCCGGCTTTCGGGCACCGGGTTCGCGTCGGCTTGGATGACGCAGGGGACATCGTCGGCTGGGAGCACCGGATTGCGGGACAATCGATCATGAAGGGCACCGCCTTCGAAGGGTTCTCTGTGCATGACGGCGTGGATCACAGCTCTGTCGAAGGGGCTGCGGACACACCTTACCAAATCCCGGGTGCCAGCTTTGGCCTGACGGACACGGAAAAGGCGACAAGCACGTTGTGGTGGCGCGCGGTGGGGCATACGCACACGGCGTATGCCATGGAGGTCATGATGGATATGGCCGCCGATGCCGTAGGCCAGGACCCCGTGGCTTTCCGGCTGAAATACCTGGAAGGCGGAGACGCAGACCAACAGCGCATGGCCGGTGTCCTGAAGCTGGCTGCTGAAAAGGCCGGGTGGGGCAATGCTGCCGCTGGGCGCGCGCAGGGTGTCGCCGTGCACAAGAGCTTTGGTACATATGTCGCTGAAGTTGTTGAAATTACCGGCAATGCCGATGACGGCGTGAAGATCGAGAAGGTCACCTGTGCGGTTGACTGTGGCATCGCCGTGAACCCTGACGTGATCAGGGCGCAGATGGAGGGCGGTATCGGCTATGGCATCGGGCATGTGATGCGCGACCAGATCACGCTGACCGATGGCGCGGTGGATCAGTTCAACTTCCCGGACTATGAGCCGCTGCGCATCAGCGACATCGGCGCCATTGAGACGCATATCGTGACATCGGCCGAAGCGCCCACCGGCGTCGGTGAGCCGGGCACACCCCCTGCGGCACCCGCGCTGGCTAATGCGATCGCAGCCAGCAGCGCGCTGCGTGTGTCCAGCCTGCCGATGGCAGAAAATGGCGTAAGCTTCGTCTGATAACCTGTTGAGCGGTCGGATTTTCCTGCCGCTCAGCCCTTTTCCTTCTCGTCAAGCCAGGCGCGGATGATCTCACGGTGCCGCGCCTGGTCATAACTGCCGAAGTGACCACCATGTACGGTGCGTACAGGCAGATCATAGAGCCGGACCATCGACCGGTAATAGTCACCCGCGTCTGCATGGTAAGTGTCTTCGATCAGCGGGCCATCATAGACAATATCGCCGGAGAAAAGCGTCGCCGTTGCGGCCTCCCAGAGCGCGATTCCACCTGGTGAATGACCCGGTGTATGGATGACGTCAAAATGCCGGTCACCCAGGTCAATCACATCGTTGTCCTCCAGCAACCGCGTGGCAGGCGCCGACCGCACAGTATAATCAGCTGAGGCATAAGGCTGGGGCGGCAGCGCATCAAAGATGTCGTCGGTCACATAAGGATCTGCCAGCGTCGCGACCCGCGTCGGATCCGCGATAATATCCGCCTCAAGCCGGTGTACGCACCGGTCGGGAAATTCGTGATGACAGCCGATATGGTCGAAATGTGTGTGGCTGGCCACGGCGGTCAGATCGCGTTCTGTCACCAGCGGCACCCATTCCCGCAGCGACACAACACCCATGCCGCTGTCCACCAGCATATCCCGGTCCCGGCCCCGTACATGCCAGATGTTGCATCTGTAGAATGTCTGGATAAAGGGCTCGTCGATCAGTGTGATGTCATCGGCAAAACGCTTTGTACGGTACCAGTCCTTTGCCTCAATGCGGTCCATGTCCTAGTCCTCTGCTGCGAATACGCTGGCTGCATCATGATCGGCGTAAAGCCGGATCGTGTCACCGGGCGCTGCTGTCCTGTCGGGGGGCAGGTGGGCGACCAGTGTCAGGTCGGGGGCTGCATCGGGTTGCAGGTGCGCGCGGATATGTGTGCCAAAGAAGGCAATATCCCTGATGGTGCATGGACCGGTATCAAGCGCGCCAGGGCTGTCCCGGAACGCTTCGGGACGGATACAGATCACTGCCGCCTGACCATCCTGGCCATCTGCCGGCAGCGCGCCCAGAGCCGAGCGGGCAGAACCGGCATCGAACTTTGCAGGGATGTGGTTCATTTCACCCATGAAATCAGCCGTAAACAGGGTCGCCGGGGTGCGGTAGATCCGGGCGGGCGGTCCCTGATCCTCGATCCGGCCTGCGTTCATCACAACAATCCGGTCTGCGATCGCCATGGCTTCCTCCTGATCATGGGTCACATGCACAAAGGTTGTGCCGATCTGGCGCTGGATGGCCTTGAGTTCGTCCTGCATGGCGCGCCGGAGTTTCAGATCGAGCGCCCCGAGCGGTTCATCAAGCAGTAACACGTCCGGCTCAACAGCCAGGGCGCGCGCCAGTGGCCACGCGCTGCCGTTGCCCGCCGGACAGCTCATGTGGCCGGGCCATCGGTGCATGACCGAGCCCCACAAGTTCGAGCATCGCAGCGGCCCGTTTGTGCCGCGTGGCACGCGCCTGACCGGCCATGCGCAGGCCAAAAGCCACATTGTCCCGCAATGACATATGCGGAAAGAGCGCATAGTCCTGAAACATCGTTGTGGTTGGCCTGCGTGCAGGGGCGACATGTGTCATGTCCTGCCCCCCGATCAGCACCTTACCCGCCGTCGGCATGATGAAACCGCCCAGAACGGACAGCAGGGTGGTCTTGCCGCAGCCCGAAGGCCCGAGCAGCGTGACGTATTCTCCGGCGCCGATGTCGAGGTCGATGTCTTTCAGAGCGTGAAAATCGGCAAACCAATGGTTCAGACCGGTCAGGGATACAGGGGCTGTCATGAGCGCCGCTTTCTGAAAACAAGGATTTCGAGGATCAGGACGACGGTGACCGAAACGAGGAAAACAAAGCTGCCGATGGCATTCAGACGCGGCGACAGACCGGATCTGAGCATGGACCAAATCTCGACGGGCAGGGTGACGTCAAAGCGGGTGAGCAGGAAAGAAATGATAAACTCATCCCAGCTAAGCGTGACGGACAGGAAAAAGGCCGCGGCAATTGCCGGTGCCAGCATCGGTACCGTCACCAGCGTGACGACCCGGAATTCACTGGCGCCGAGGTCACGCGCGGCGCGTTCTGCATTCTGCTGCTGGGCGCCCATCGACGCGTAAATGATGGCAAAACACAGGGGCAGATTGATCACGACATGGCCAATGCCAGCGGTAAGGAGCGACAGCCCGAGGCCTGTACGCTGAATGACGATGAGCAGCCCGAGCCCCACAATCAGGTAACTCACAGTCAGTGGCGCAATCAGCAACCCGCGCATCAGCGCGGACCCGGGCAGAACATGACGCGCAAGGCCATATGCTGCCAGAAAGCCCAGGACGCAGGCAACAGCAGCAGACCCCATCGCCACCATGAGCGAATTGGCCAGGGCCTGCATCACATCGCTGTCGCTCAGAATGTCGCGGTACCATCGCAGCGATGGCCCCTCAAAGGGCGGCACAGGCAGGCGGCCGTCCTGAAAGGAAAACAGCACCAGGGCTGCAACCGGCAGGTAGATGAAGACAAAGGCGATCAACAGGTAAAGCCAGGGCAGCAGGCGCATCATATCCGATCCAGCCTCAGCCATCGTGCAGACAACAGATAAACCAGCGTCACGATCGCCATCAGCACAATGGCCAGGGCCGAGGCCAGCGGGAAATCCGCGCGGCGGCCCAGCTGGACCATGATCACCTGCGGCACGGTCAGTTCGGTGTTCCCGCCCAGGATCTGCGGCGTGACATAATCGCCGATACACAGTACAAAGGTCAGAAAGGCACCCGTGACGATCCCGGGCAGGGTGAGCGGCAGGATCACATGCCGGAATGTCTGGAACGCGGAAGCCCCCAGATCCATAGCTGCGCGCCGGTAATTCGGCGAAAGTTGCACCAGATTGGCATAGATTGTCAGCGTCAGCAGCATGACGAAGAAGTGCACAAACCCGGTGATCGTTGCAAAGCGGGTATTCGCGAGTGTCAGCGGCTCGGAGATGAACCCGAGCGTCATCATGGTCTGATTGATCACCCCCTCGCGCGCGAGCACCAGAAGCCAGGCGTATGAGCGCACGACATAGGACGTCCAGAACGGCAGGATCGCCAGCAACAGTGCCAGCCGCTGCCAGCGGGCGGGCACACGGAACGCGATAATCCAAGCCAGCGGATAGGCCAGCACCACGGAGACCAGCGTGACGGTTACGGTGATCTCCAGCGACACCATAATGGCGCGCCACAGGTACGCTTTTTCCGTCAGCTCAGCATAATTGGCAAGGGACAGGCCCCAGACAAGTGTGCGCCCTTCTAGGGTCGCGAGGCTCATTGTGCCCATCACCACAAAGGGCAGGACAAAGAAGGCCAGTGTCCACATCAGGGCCGGAGCGACAAAACTCCAGCCCCGGCGTTGTTCGCCCGGATGGCTCACTGCTGGAGCGTGTCGAGCCAGAGGTCCTGCATTTCAATGTCGAGGTCCGTGTCGGGTGCGGGATAAAGCTGTGTCCGCGCCAGATAGTCCTGCTGTTCATCCCACCGCAGCACCGATTTCTGGTCGTCCGACAGGAAATCGCCTGCTTTGGCATTGGCGGGCATGCCCCAGAAGCAGGAGGATGTGGCAAGACGCGCCTGACCTTCGGGGCTCGTGATATATTTCACGAACTCAAGGGCCATGTCCTTGTTTTCGCTGCTTTCCAGCACGCCGATAGACTGTGCCCAGCGGACAGCACCCTGATCGGGAATGGTCCAGGTCAGCTCGGGTTGTTCTTCGGCGAGCACGGCTGTGAGCCATTCACCACCGCCGACGACGATGTCCACTTCACCGGTGGCCAGCGCTGTCTGTGCGGCAACGACGCCGGCGACGGACGCAGCCCGCGACCGCATCTCACCCAGCGTGCTGCCGATCGTGTCCAGCGATCCCTTGTCGAGGCCCGCGGTCTCAATGCCGTTCGCGATTGCAGCCAGACCCATCACTGGCAGGTAGTAGTCATAGATGCTGATACGCCCGTCATATTTTTCGGACCAGACAGTCGCCAGGTTCTGCATATCGGCAGGGTCAACCTTGTCCGCATTATACGAGATCGTGTTGTATCCGAACTTCTCTGTGACAGCGTAGGTTACGCCATCCACGATGTTGTTCTCTGCCATGACAACCTCGGGGAAAAAGTCACCGGTTGGCAGATCTTCGGCAGGCAGGGGGGCCAGAAGGCCCGCATCAACGGCTCTGAAGACGTCAATGCCGTCGATCACAAGCACATCCCAGTCACCGGGGCGGGACTGTTCCAGCAGCGCCAGGGCGGCCCCGGTGCCCTCGTATTCGCGCAGGTTCACTTTGACGCCGAATTCCTGCTCAAAAGGTTCGATCAGGCCCGGGTCCGTGTGATCGCACCAGACCAGCGCGTTGATTTCCCCCTCTGCAAGGGCAGCACCAGTGGTCAGCGTCAGCGCGGTGGTGCCCAGCAGGGCAAAGGTCAGTCGGCTCATATTCTGTCTCCCATGTTCATGTCGGTGCTGCGCTTTGACGGCAGCTTTTGAAAAAAGTTGAAGCTATTCATTATTTCAGTCAAGACTTGTTGTGAAATAAGCCGGGAAGCATGGATATCAAATGTCCGGGTTGCGTGAAAAACAGAAGGCCGACCGCCAGGGGCGCATTCTGGGGGCTGCCGTACGCATGTTCCGGGCAAGCGGTTACCGGTCCGTCCGAATCGAGGATATCGCGCGCGATGCCGGCGTCTCAGTCGGCACGGTTTATAATTACTACCAGAACAAGGGCGACATTCTGATCGCGGTTGTTGCCATGGAAGTCGAGGAAGTACTCGAGGCAGGGGCAGCCATTGTAGCCGATCCGCCAGAGGGTGCCGGAAGCGCGCTGCTGACACTGATCTTCAGTTATTTTGATCACTCGCTGGAGTATCTGTCCAAGGAGATGTGGCGCACGGCAATGGCCCTGTCCATTGAGGCGCCGGGAACCCGCAACGGCCAGCGCTACAGCGCGCTGGACGACCGTCTTGCACAACAGGTCACAGATCTCGTGCGAGCACTGCAGGCGCGCGGAGAGGTGGAGGCCAGTCACGACAGTGAGGCACTGGGTACGCTGCTCTTCAACAACCTCAACCAGAATTTCATCGACTTTGTGAAGGAAGACGCGATGACACTGGAGGCGCTCCGCCAGCGTGTCGCGCGCCAGACAGGCCCCGTTGCTGCAATGATTTCAGCGTACTGATCCCCGCCTCTCAGCGAAAGGGGCGCATGTCTCTCAGTTCCAGCGGGTCAGCGTCTGCCGGCACATATATCTCATGAAACCACAGAGGTTTATCGCCTGCTGAAAACCCTCTGATCTGGCAGCACAGACCGCGGGTGCCGGAGGGCAGCTCAAGCCTCAGGCAGAGCGGGTCGGGAATGGCCGAACAGACCACCCGGTTGGTGATGTGTTTGGTCGATACACCGAAGTCCCGCCGGACCACGGCATGCAGGTGCACTCCTTCGAGGGCTTCGGGATCCTGGTCGGCCAGTGCGCCGTAGCGCCCGCCGGACAGATAGAAGCGGCTGAGTACGCGGAATCGCCCGGAAACGTCGATTTCACGTTCAATCCGGACAAACCGGGGGCCATCGTTGAGAAACCGGTTCCATGGCCCGTCCGGTCCGACCAGGCCGAGATCCGTCACCCGGCTGAAGGCCGGAAAGACCGTGTTGTTTTCAGGGTCCACAAATCGAAATTGCCAGAGATCAAAAATCTCTGTGGTTCTTTCGGCGATCAGGGTGCCGCGGCCCGCGCGTCTGTCGATGACACCGAGTTCAGACAGCGCACGCAGGGCCTTCTGTATGGTGCCAAGGCTGAAGGGCAGTGCCCCGGCAAGGTCTGTTTCCGTAGGCAGGCGGTCACCCGGGGCCAGGATACCGCCCTCCGTCAGGTCCAGAATGGCCTCGGTCAGCAAGCGATGTTTGGCCAGAGCGGGGTTGGCCGAATGCTTTTTCTCAAGCTGGCGTGCGATGCTGTTCAGTGCTGCGTTCATATCCAAGCGGTCATCCAGAATGCTCATTACTATATAGTAACTATACAGCGTATGCCTTTACTATATAAGAATTGGAATCGCAGGTGACAGTGGGTCTGCGCGTTTCAGGGGGGCATGCCATGGATATCCGCGAACTTTTTATTGACGGTCAGTGGTGTGCTGGCAGTACGGGCGAAACAATCGGTGTGGAAAACCCGGCGACCGGCGACATCGTCGCTCTGGTTGCCTGTGCCAGCAAAGATGATCTGGACCGCGCGCTGGCCGCTGCTGATGCCGGGTTTCGGCTCTGGTCGCGCACCTCGCCCTGGGATCGGGCAAAGGTTCTGGACCGGTGTGCTGCGCTGATCGAGGAACGCATCCCGGAGCTTGCTGTTCTGATGACGCTGGAACAGGGCAAACCGCTGGCCGAATCCAGAGGAGAGCTGGACCGGACGGTCGATGTTTTCCGCTGGTGCGCGGGCGAGGCCATCCGCGCCTATGGCCGGCTTTTGCCGCAGCGGGGCCGCGGCATGCGCCAGACGACGATTAAGGAACCTGTCGGTCCGGTTGCAGCTTTCGCGCCCTGGAACTTTCCTGGGGTTATGTTCGGGCGAAAAATTGCGGCTGCACTTGGGGCAGGTTGCTCGCTGATCATCAAACCGTCAGAAGAATCGCCCGCCGTTTCCGCGGGCATCGTCCGTGCGTGCCAGGATGCAGGTGTTCCCGCGGGTGTGCTGAACATGGTCATGGGCGATCCGGCGATGATCTCGGATTACCTCATCCGGTCACCGGTTATTGCCAAGGTGTCGCTGACGGGCTCAGTTGCCGTGGGTCGCCAGCTCAGCCGGCTGGCCGGTGAGTTGCTGAAGCCCGCGACAATGGAACTGGGCGGGCATGCGCCGGTCCTGGTGTTTGATGACACAGACGTTGAAAAAGCGGCCAGAATGACCGCCGATTTCAAGTACCGTAATGCGGGCCAGGTCTGTCTGGGGGTCAGCCGCATCTATGTTCAGGACGCTGTTTATGAACAGTTTTTAGAGTGTTTTTGCGAGCGGGTGAACGCGCTGAAGGTCGGTGATGGCATGCAGGACGGGGTCACGATGGGCCCGCTCGCCAATGCGCGTGGTGTGCGCAGCATGGAGGCGATCATGTCTGATGTGGCTGATCGGGGCGGGCGCACGCTTCTGGGCGGGAACAGCATCGGCAACCGGGGGCATTTCTGGGCGCCGACTGTTGTCACCGAAATCCCCGATGACAGTCACATCATGACCCGGGAACCCTTTGGCCCGGTCGCACCGGTGCTGCCGTTCACAGACTACGATGACGTCATCCGGCGCGCCAACAGTCTGGAGTACGGGCTTGCAGCCTATGCCTTTACCCGATCGCTCGACGTGGCCACGAATGTGGCAGACGATCTTGAAGCTGGATGGATCGGTGTGAACAATTTTTCACCCGCGCTTGCCGAAGCGCCGTTCGGCGGGGTGAAAGACAGCGGGTTCGGATATGAAGGCGGGCCTGAAGGCTTTGATGCCTACTGCCGCACGCGGTTCGTCAGCCAGGCCAACATGGACGACTGAGCTACGAGGCCAACCCGCAACCACAACGGATCCCACGCAGAAAGGAAGACAGATGTCCGAAAAGATGCCCGCGATGACGCCACCCGAAATAAACAACGGCGCGCTGCGCGATCCGATCGCCCCGGAGCTGCTGGGAACAGCGGTGCTGGACAGAACCGGGTCCTTTGAGGCGGGCAGTTATCAGAGTTTCACGCTGACCTATACCGCGGGGCGGTTCGGTGTTGATGACAGTGGCAGCCTGCGGATCTGTTTCCGTTTTGCGACGGATCAGACAAATCCACAGTTTGATGACCCGGCAGCTCCTGGCTACACCGAGGTTGTTGCCTCGAATAATGCGGTCCTGCAGGCGCGGTTCGATCCCAAAGGCAACATAAGACCATGGGACAGAACGCTGCAGATCAAGGTCGTGCGCGGTTTCATGAAAGAAGGTGACACGATCACAGTGCGCTTTGGTGTGACGGATCACGGCGGGCCGGGCATGCGCCTGCAGACGTTCTGTGAAAGCCGCTTTGAGTTCCGTGTACTTGTGGATCCGATTGCGACCTACAATTTCCAGACCCTGCCGGATCAGCCGGCGATCTCTATTGTGCCTGGCCCACCCGAAACATGGGTGGCGGTGGTGCCGTCAACAGTCGTGCCGGGGGAGGCCTTCACGCTGAAAATCAAAGGTGAAGATCGTTGGGGCAATCCTTCGGATCAGGCCGCTGCCCGCCTGGTGCCGTCGGCGGATCAGCCGCTGGACGGAATGCCCGGGATCATCGACATCGCGCCGGGCCCCTTTGCCAAGGAGATACCGGGGCTGATCGCCCATAAAGAAGGTCTGCTCAAAATCTCGCTGACCGGTGAAGACGGTGCGCTGGTCGCTGTCACAAACCCGTCAAACGTACGCAGAGCTCCGGAACTGCGCAGTTACTGGGGTGACCTGCATGGCCAGTCCGATGAAACGCTGGGCACAAACAGTGCAGCTGATTATTTCGCGTTCGGCCGGGACAGAGCATTCCTTGATGCCTGCGCACATCAGGGCAACGATTTTCAGATGACGGATACGTTCTGGCGCGATCTGAACGTGGTCACGGCCCATTTTGACGAGCCGGGCCGCTTTGTGACACTTCCGGGCTACGAATGGTCCGGCAACACGGCGCTGGGCGGGGACAGGAATGTCCTTTTTCCCGTGGAGGGCAGGACAATGCGCCGGTCCTCGCATGCGCTGATCGAGGATCAAAGCGACGCCGGCACCGACTGTCACACCGCGGGCGAGCTTTTTGAGGCCTTCGCGGCGCACGAAGAATGGGATGTGATCTGTTTCGCCCACTGCGGCGGCAGATATGCGGATATCACGCAGGCCCATGACGGCCGGTTTGAGAAATCCGTCGAGGTGCATTCGGCCTGGGGAACCTTTGAGTGGATCGTTCAGGACGCGTTTCGCAGCGGGTATCGTGTTGGCATTATTGGCAATTCTGACGGGCACAAAGGACGCCCTGGTGCCAGCTATCCGGGTGCCGGGTGGTTTGGTGCAGTGGGCGGGCTGACCTGTTTTCTGATGCCTGAACTGACCCGTGCTGAGTTGATCGGCTGCATCAACAGACGTCACCATTATGCGACAAGCGGAGGGCCAAACGGCCGTATCCGCATGGAAGTCGATGCGACGTTTGACGCGCCTGCAACGCTGTATCTTGAAGATCCGGATCTGGTCCTTGATGCGCGGTCTGAGCCGTGCACGCAGGCCATGATGGGTGACATCGTGCACCTGGCGGAAGGTGATGTGCAGCTGAGCCTGCGCGTCGATGCCGGGGCTCCGGTCCGGCGGGTTGATGTATTCAACGGGCTGGAACACGTCGAATGTATTCTGCCATTCGCTGCGGAGAAACCGGGGAACCGGCTTGGCGTCCTGTGGGAAGGGGCCGAATACCGCGGTCGCTTCCGGGCCGTCCCCTGGGACGGCAGCGCACGGTTTGAGGGCGCCGCGGTTGTCTCAGCAACACCGGTCAATTTCTTCAACCGGGACAAAACGCTCGACCTGAGGTCGGACAATACGCTGTCCTGGCAATCCGTAACGACGGGAAACCATGCGGGTTTCATCGTTGCGCTGGATGAGCATGACGACGGCCTTATCCATATCGAAACGCCCCTGATCAGCGAAACGCTCCGGTTGTCGGACATCGGGTTCAGCGACACGGTCCTCGATGCTTCGGATATCCTGCCGCGGGGCATCCGTCTGTTCCGCCTGCCGGCCGAAAACGTGCATCGCAGTGTTACGCTGGAACGCCGCCTTACGCCCAGTGAGGGTCAGGATAACCCTTACTACTTCCGGATCACACTGGAGGATGGGACACAGGCGTGGTCCAGTCCCGTCTACGTGCTCCGCAGCACAGGGAGCTGAGCAGGGCACCTGAAGTTGTGATCCCGGCTGCAGCATTGCTGTCGGACGCTGCAGCTCGTTCCTCGCAGTGGTCCGGCACCGGGTTTTAGGAGCGGCCGCATCTGCAGACAGATACGACCAGTCTCATTGGCACGGCAGGAACCAGACCGTCAGAACAGAGCAGGGTCAGGCCGCTCTGGCACTTACGCCGGGCGCAGATGCTGCCGGCCCTTTTTGCTCTGAGACGCTCGCAGCGACCAGACGTGCTGTTGCGGCCGAAAGCGTCCAGCCGAGATGCCCGTGCCCGGTGTTGTAAAACACGCCAGGCGCTTTGCCGCGACCAACACGGGGCAGCATTGAGGGCATCATGGGACGCAGCCCGGCCCAGGGGGTCACGTTTTCTGTCGAAACGCCGGGGAAATGACGCTCGCACCATTCGGTCAGGGGCCTTATCCGGTCCGCGCGGATATCCCGGTTGGCACCGTTGAACTCTGCTGTGCCCGCGATCCGGAAGCGGTTTGCGCCAAAACGGCTGGCGACGATCTTGGCGCGGTCGTCCAGCAGGCTGATCCAGGGGGCAGCTGCCTGACTTTCTGCATCTTCCAGTGCGACGGTGACTGAATACCCTTTGACCGGGTAGATATTGACCCGGTCGCCAAGCTGACGGGCGAACCCGCGGCTTTGAATGCCGGCGCTGACGACGACTGCGTCAAAGGTCTCAGGGGCACCGCCCGCAGTGACGCTGACCGCTCCGCCCTGAGTGGTCAGGCGTGTGACGTCGGACCCGAACCGCAGATCGGCACCACGACGGGCACAGGCGCGCGACAACCCCATGGTGAATTTATGGATGTCCCCGGAACTGTCTGATTCCGTGATGAAACCGCCGATGATGTCCCCCTGCAGAGCCGGTTCCGCTGCACGCACTTCTTCTGCTGAGATTTCGCGGCGGTCGAGCCCTCCTGCGCGGAGCAGGTCATTCACCTTCCGGGCATGTTTCAGGTCTTTCTGACGGTCGTAGAAATGCAGAATACCGCGGCGTTCGAGGTCGAAATCGATGCCTTCACGGTCCGCCATGTCGAACAGCACGGCGCGCGCCGCGATGGCGAGCCGCACCGTTTCGATGGTGTTCGCTTTGTAGTTGGGGATGTTCGACAGAAACTCTGCCATCCAGCGCATCTTGTGCAGGGTGGGGGCCGGGTTCACCAGAAACGGCGCATCTGCCTGAAGCATCCAGCGGATGCCTTTCAGAACTGTACCCCATTGCGTCCAGACCTCGGCATTGGAAGCCGACAGCTGGCCGCCATTGGCAAAGCTTGTTTCCATTGCCGCATAGCGGTTGCGGTCGAACACAGTCACTTCAAAGCCCTGGTTCAGCAGTTCGTAAGCGGTGGTGAGGCCGGTAACACCGGCGCCGATAACAGCAACTCTCGACATATGTCTATCCTCGCACGGACGGCCGCAGCCGCATGCCCCCTCCGTGCGTGGAACCTGAGAGTTTCACCCGTTGCCGGGCTTTCTCCTACGGTGGACCCCGTCGGGGGCCGCTTTCCGGAGTGTTTCAGCCATACCGGTCCTGGGACCTGAGAGTTTCCGGGGCGGTTGCTCCTTCGGCGACGGTGACCCGTCTTCTCCCGGCATGGCCTTGCTGAGTGCCAGTTAGTACCCGCCGTTGATTCGATCAACCAAAATGTCCGCGGCGACAGACACTGTTGTGTGACGAGGGCGTCCGGGCCGGGCGGGCTATCCCGCGCCATTTTGCAAGGGGGGCTGCAGATTCCGCTCCAGACCGCGTTCTGGCCTGTCTTGTCAGGCTGGGACGCCCTGTGCCTGTGTCTCACGCGGATGCACGCTGGTGGCCGCTTCTCTGAGATGGCAGCCCAGCAAAACCAGCGAGGGCCACATCAGGTAGACTTCAATTTCGATGTTCTCTCCGAAAGAGAGCAGCAGGAAGGTCAGCAGAATGCCAAGGGGCAGGCGGCCTCTGGGATTGTTGATCGCGTCGATTGTCACAAAGATGAAGTGCGCAACAAACGGGATGAGGAAGGCCAGGAAACCGGTGACGCCTTTGACGAACAGCAGAGCGTACCAGGTGTGGTGGCTGCCGATTGGCATGTATTCGACGAGGTGAGGTCCGGGCTGAACGGTGCCGTGACCGAACCAGACCGCGTCATTCTGCCAGCGTTCCCAGGCAATACGCTGGAGTGTTTCGCGCACCCGCGTGCTGTCGGCGCGGGCACCTTTGAACCCCTGGACTGCGGCGACCGCCATGTCATAGGCGAAAGCACCCCAGACGGCGGCGCTGGCGGTAATGGTTGAAACGGCAAACCATGCCCAGGACCGGGCAATCAGCGGAAGCAGCCGCGGTGCCATAGTGCATGCAACCAGCCCGACCAGACCCATGCGCGATTTGGAGGCAAGAATCATGAGAACGCCCGCGCAGACACCGATAAGCATCCATCTGCGCTGTTTTTCCTCCAGCGCGAACAAAACCATCAGGATGCCAAGGATCGCCGCAAAGGGAGACCAGGGGGCATAGAACTGCCAGCGTGCGGTCCAGCTGGCGGGGTCAAAGGTGTAGAGATAAACGGTGAAATATTCCGGACCCGGCCCGCCCACGGCTTTGAAGGGAGAGGTGAATATCCGCTCCGGCAAGCCGAGGTACGGCGCGGCGAGCAGGGCAGGCGCCAGAACCAGCGTCCAGAGGCCGACGATACACTGCGCGCGGATCAGAACCTCGCGGCGGATCGGCAAAACCGCACCCGCCAGCGGAAACAGCGCCAGCAATGCCCAGCCCTTGGCCCATCCAATGGATGATTTGATGGTTTTCATCATGCCAAGATCCCAGTCCATGTGACCGGCCCAAAGCGCAAAGAGCATGACCGCCATGCCTGCAAACCAGAGCCAGATCAGCCCCGGCACCGGGCCTGTCGGGCGCAGATCCCTGCGTATTGCCGGCCCCAGATAGAGAGAGAGCGCTGCCAGGCCTGCCAGAACCCAGGCCAGAACCGGTCCGACAACATAGAGGGTTCCGATGGCATAGAACGGCCATGTCCACGTCAGCGTCGACCAGACGATCCTTTCGGCAGGTCCTTCGGGGCGGACGGTCATGCGTCATCCCCGGTTTCCGGTTTTACCAGCAGACGCGACAGGATGGACTGCCGGATCCAGGCGATGGCAAGACCGCCGATCAGCAGCAGTGTCGCGGCAAGGCCTGCTGCGATGGACAGTTTGCGGCGCGGAGAAGAGGGGGCTTCCGGCAATGACGGATCCTCAAGCACCTGGACGAGCGGATAAGAGGCGTAGACATCCGTTTTTGTGGATTCCGAGCGTGCGATAGCAGAGGCGAATACAGCTTCGGCGACTTTGAAGTCTCGCTGCTTGTCTTCCAGTTCGGCGGCGAGAGGTGCGAGTGCCGCCAGCCGTGCTTTCTCGCCGGCAACCTGCTGTCTGAGGGTCGCAACCCGCTGACGGAGGCCTTTGCGCGCGGTGTGCTCTTTTACAAGGCCGCTGAGCAATGATGCCCGTTCGCCCTGTGGCGCGCGGTCCAGCCCAGCAAGCGACGCTTCGTCAAGGCCGGTGACCTCGGCAGCGTGAGACAGCGCCGCCTGCCGCGCGCCTTCAAACGCGTCGCTGGCGCTGATGTAATTCGGGTGGCGCGGCCCGAAGCTGGCCTGTGCCTGCGCCAGAAGCGCTGCATGACGGGCGATGTCCTCTGTCAGGGCCAGGTACTGGCGGTCAGCAAAGAGTTTCAGCGTCGTGGCGGCGGTCTGTGGCGGCAGTCCAAGCGCGGCTTCCAGCGCGTTCACTGCTTCGTCACGTTCACTCGCTTCCGCCTCAAGCCGCAGGAGCTGTTCTCTGAGGCGTTCATGCGCCGCCACCTGTTCAGTGTACTGAGCCGCCGTCAGAAGGCCGCTGCGCTTCTGAAGCTGCGTGATTGTCTCCCGGATTTCGGCAACAGCTGTCGTGTATTCCGCGATGGCACTCTGCCCACTTGTCTCACGGGTGGCGATTTCGTCAGCGCGCAGCGCGTCGATTTCATCAAAAAACGCAGCCAGCAGGGCATCGGCGTGGTCGCGGGACAACTCCGGCGTGCCGGCCTTCATCGTGATGTGTATCAGGCTTGTCTGGTCCACCAGGGTGACCCGTGGCTTGCCGAATACATCATTGGACACGCCCATCTCTTTTGCCGCTGCCGTCAGGATCCGGTCAGCGCTGATCAGACGTTTGTAGGTTTCGGTCGGGCTGATTGAACCATTCGAGAACGCCGAATTGGCGTAGGAAGACGCCTGGCCGATATTGTTCAGGTTGACGGAGGCTGAAGCGCCCGACCCGGGAAGGATCAGCGAGGCATGCGAGGTATACTGCAAAGGCGCTGTCGCCAGATATCCCGCAATCGGCGCCCACAACGCACTGGCACCCAGCAGAAAAACAGCGACATAACGCGGGAGTCGACCGGCGTCAGACAGGCGGCCCCCGATAATGAGACGCCGCCAGCCCAATGACCGAAGGGGGCGTCTGGAGATTGCGAGCCAGCTCAGCCGGCCGTTTGTGGTATCGGAATTAGGACGGTGAATATCGGACTGAAACATAACATACCTCGTGAACTGATCACGTGATATGATGCCCGGGCTGCTGTGTCTCAGGTGCCAATGGCTAACGCATGGCGCATCGGTCGGGGCAGACTATCCCTTGGGATAGAGCAGATCAGAAAAGGCCGGCCTCTTTGGCCGTCAGGGCAGCCTGTGTCCGGTTGCTGGCACCAACTTTCCGGTAAAGTGTTTTGACGTGCAGCTTGATCGTGGGTTCGGAAAGGTCGAGATCGCGTGCGATCTCCTTGTTTGATTTGCCTTCCGTAAGCCCCCGGAGAACCTGCATTTCGCGCTGGGTCAGTTTCTTGGCCAGCGGATGCTCATTCTCAGGCTCAGCTGCGGACATAAACCCGGCGGGCACATATTGTTCGCCCATGGCCATGAACCGGATTGCGTTCACCAGTGATTTGGCAGGAAGCGTTTTCGGAACAAAACCCGCTGCACCGGCGGCCAGCGCTTTTTCAGCGAGATCCCGCGAACCTTCTCCCGTAATCAGTGCAACCCGGTTGGCACCGTCCATCGAAATTGCAGTTTCGAGGCCCTCGAGCCCGTTCATTCCCGGCATGTTCAGGTCGAGCAGAACCAGATCGAAGGGCCGCCCTTCCTCAATCTTTTTGCGCGCCGAAGGAAAGTCAGGTGCCGTTTCCACTTCGATGCCACCAGTCGCTTCGACGTAGGCAACAAGAGTGTCCAGTACCAGTTCATGGTCGTCTGCAATCAAAACTCTCATCTGAAACTCCTAGCGCGATCTCGCGAACTATAGGTCCCGGCATACTGCATATCTCCGGCGTTCATAACAGGGCAACGGAACAGGGTCGGCTATCCGTTTGAATAATGGTCCGGTCTGAGTGCGCACCGGTTTTCACATCAAGATAGCCCGCTCAGCCCAATGCTTCGACACCTGTCCATTCGCCCGTCTGTGCACAACAGAAGGTCTGCTGCACTTTCCTTTCAACGCAAACAAATACGATCGGAAAGTAAAAATGCACTTTATTCCAGAGCATTACCTTTATGAGAATGCGCAGGCGGCCTCCACTGCCGGGCTGCGTGTCCGCGAAGTCATGGGTGTCCAGCTTGCCGATGCGCAACCCGAAGAAACTGCAGACCACCTGCTGTCCCGCAAAAAGGCCACGGTCTTTTTCCTGAATGCACACTGCGCGAACATTCGTGCCCGCGACCAGGCGTACCGGTCTGCTGTTGCCCGTGCCGACTATGTGCTGCCCGACGGTATCGGCGTGGAACTGGCGGCGAAAATGCGCGGTCATCATCTGGCTGCCAACCTCAACGGCACCGACTTTGTGCCGCTTCTTCTGCGCCTGGCAGCGCGTCAGGGACTTTCGGTGTTCCTGCTTGGGGCGGCACCCGGCACGGCAGAGCGTGCAGCGCACCGTCTGGTTGGGGATGTGCCGGGTTTGCGCATTGCCGGTACCATGGATGGCTATGAACAGGCGACTGACGAAGCCGAATGCGTCCGGGCGATCAATGCGTCTGATGCTGATATCGTTCTGGTGGCGATGGGTGTGCCAAAGCAGGAACTCTGGATCGACCGCAATATCAGCGCGCTGAACGCACGACTCATTCTTGGGGTCGGCGCATTGTTCGATTTTCTGGCGGGCAACGTCCGCCGGGCTCCGGCAGCTGTGCGGCGCGCAAAGATGGAGTGGGTCTGGCGCTTTGCCATGGAGCCGCGCCGGATGGCTGGCAGATATATCCTCGGAAATTTCGCCTTTATGGCGCGCGCTGGCCTCGATGCCGCCCGTCAGAGCAGCGGCGCAGACATGGTTAAACGTGCGATGGACATTACCATTTCAGGGTCCGCACTGGCGGTTCTGGCGCTGCCGATGCTGCTTGTGAGTGCCGCGATCCGGGCAGAAAGCAAGGGAGACGCTCTGTTTCGGCAGACCCGCATCGGTCGCGATGGCAAACCGTTCCGTATGCTGAAATTCCGTTCGATGCACAACGATGCCGAAAACCGCCGGGAAGCGCTGCTCGCCACATCGGACCGCGACGGTATCTGTTTCAAAGCGCAAAATGACCCGCGTGTGACCCGGATCGGGCGCTTTCTGCGGAAAACGTCTCTCGATGAGCTGCCCCAGCTGATCAACGTCTTCCGCGGTCATATGTCCATTGTCGGGCCGCGGCCCGCGTTGCCCGAAGAAGTTGCAGCCTATCCGGCGCATGCGTTCGAGCGTCTGCAGAAAAAGCCTGGGATTACCGGCATCTGGCAGGTCTCCGGGCGTGCAAACATCGGCTTCGACCGGATGATCGCCATGGATCTTGCCTACATTCGCTCGCGGTCGCTGTTGCTGGACGTGCTGCTGATGGCCCTCACGTTCCGCGCCGTGTTCACCGGTCGCGGCGCCTATTAACCCACAATACCAAAGGAGAATATTATGAAACCCATTCGAAAAGCTGTTTTCCCGGTCGCCGGTCTCGGGACCCGTTTTCTGCCAGCGACCAAATCGGTTCCCAAGGAAATGCTGCCTCTCATCGACAAGCCGCTGATTCAGTATGCAGTCGACGAGGCGAAAGCGGCAGGCATTGAAGAGTTCATCTTTATCACGTCATCGGGCAAATCCGCGCTGGAAAACTACTTTTCATCGATGCCGGCGCTGGAACAGTCTCTCGCCGACAAGGGCAAGGTGGACATCCTTGATGCCCTGCAGGCATCGGCGCTGCCGGGTGGGTCGGCCTGTTTCATCCGTCAGGACCAGCCGCTCGGGCTCGGGCATGCTGTGTCACTGGCTCGCAATGCTGTCGGGGATGCACCCTTCGCCGTTATTCTGCCGGATGATGTCATCTGGGCAAACACACCAGCGCTGGCCCAGATGGTTGATTGTGCCGCCCATACCGACAGGCACATGATCGCGACCCAGGCCGTTGCCGAGGAAAGCCTGTCGTCTTACGGCGTTGTCGATATTGCCCGGAGCGCGGGAGCGGTGCAGAAACTGCGCGGTCTTGTCGAAAAACCGGCAGCAGGCACAGCGCCCTCGCGCTATGGCATTGTCGGGCGCTATGTGTTGCAACCGTCTGTTTTTGATCGCCTTGATGAACTCACACCCGGAGCGGGAGGGGAGATACAGCTGACGGATGCGATCGCTGCAGATCTCGGATCTGTGGGCGTTGACGGCTACGCCTTTGACGGGCGGCGCTTTGACTGTGGTTCAGTGCGCGGCTACCTTGAAGCGACCGTTGCCTTTGCGCAGGACCGGCCGGAACTGGACGGCGTCTTCGACACACCATCCGGTCTGTTGCACAAAGTGGCCTGATGCATGGCCTATCCTTAAGGATAGGTCACTATCCGCATGTTTGATTGCGCGGACGCCGAAAACACAGTCATACATTACTCGAAAACTACCGGAGACCCCTATGAGCCGTTTTCTTGCAAAACTGTTTGCCGTTGCCATGTTCGTGTGCGGCCCTGTGATGGCAGAACCCTTGTCTGCGCCCTCAGGTGAGGTTGTGCTGACCGTGACCGGTGAGATCACCGTGACCAACGCGCCCGATGCTGCTGTCTTCGACATGGAAATGCTGAAAGAGCTGCCTGTCGAAGCCTTCGAGACAACGACGATCTGGACCGAAGGCAGCAACCGGTTTGTCGGTGTGCGTCTCTCAGAGCTGCTCGACAGCCTTGGCGTGGAGGGCGGCACGCTGCGGGCCACAGCAATTAACGACTATTCCGTGGAAATGCCGGTTGACGCGGCCCGGGGCGGCGCTCCAATCATTGCGTATGAGATGGACGGAAACCCGATGTCACGCCGCCAGAAAGGTCCGCTTTGGATCGTGTATCCCTATGACAGTGATGCAGAATACCGTTCCGAACTGGCGTATTCGCGCAGCATATGGCAGCTGGACCGGCTGGAGGTCATGCAGTAGCGTGACGAATCCGACTGCCGGGCCCGGGTCCTGAAATGAGGCCCGGGTCCAGAACGTTCAAAGCCCCGGGGCGATGGTTCCTGTGGCTCATCGGGGCCGGCCTACTGGCCGTTCTGCTGATGACTGTCGTTCTCGGTCGGCAGGTTTTTGACGACCTGGAACAGCAAAGCTCCGCACGATCTGACAACGTCCAGTGGACGCTGACACAGGTCGAGGTCGAATACCTGTCCTTTCTCAACACAATAGAACACGCAGGTCACGAACCGGACGCCACCGACGCCGGCGGGCTGGCCGGGATACGCCGGGAATTCGATGTTTTCTACAGCCGTGTTTACACGCTTGAGAATGCGAGCCTGTTTGCGAACCTGCGTACGTCCGGCCGGTTTTCGGAACCGCTTGCCACACTATCGGCATTTCTGGACGAGACTGTGCCGTATATCGATGCGGATGATGCGACGCTGCTGCGGCAACTGGATGATATCCTTGAAAACGCCGAGGCCCTGAAAGCGGACGTGCGCTCTCTGTCCGTATCCGGCCTCAGGTACTTTGCCGAACTGTCGGACAAACGTCGCGCTGATACCGCCAGAACGCTGACGCAGCTGGCAGCCTTTTCCGGGTTGCTTTTGCTCGCGTTGCTGATGGCGGCTGTATATCTGCTGCTGGTCAACAGCCGGATACGCCGCAGCAGCGTTGCGCTGCGCGAAACAAATCACCGCATCACAACGGTGCTGGAAACGTCACTGGACGCCGTGATTGTTGCGGACATGTCCGGGACCATCGTTGCGTTTAACCCGGCTGCTGAAACCATTTTCGGCTACCCGGAGGATCAGGCCGTCGGGCGGTCCGTGGGGGATCTGATTGTGCCGCCGGATCTGCGGGAAGCGCATGAGGCCGGCATGGAACGCATGCAGCGGGGAGGAGACAAACACGTCGTAGGCCAGGGGCGCGTTCAGCTTCAGGCAATGCGTGCCAGTGGAGAGGTCTTTCCTGTGGAACTGGCGCTGGAATCGGCTCAGGACGGCGAGCAGGAAATCGTCATCAGCTTTATCCGGGATATTTCGCGGCAGGTTGCGGATGAGAAGGAGCTGATCGACGCCCGTGACAAGGCGCTTGCCGGCCAGAAAGCCAAAGAGGATTTCCTTACCGTCATGAGCCATGAAATCCGGACGCCGCTGAACGGTATGCTCGGGAACCTGAACCTTCTGGAAAACACACGCCTCTCAAAAAACCAGAAACAGTTTTTGCGGAACATGGCCATCTCCGGCGAAGTTATGCTGAACCATGTCAATTCGGTGCTGGATATATCCCGTTTCGAGGCCGGGAAGCTGAAACCCGCGGAAGAAACGCTCAATATCAGTGAACTGCTGCAGGATGTTGTCGACAGTCAGAGCAGCTATGCCGCACAGAACGGCAACGTGCTGCGCTGGACCTGGGTCGGCGACGCGCATCCCTGGGTCAGGGCAGATACGCAGCGGATGCGGCAGATCCTGCTCAACCTTGTGGGGAATGCCATCAAGTTCACGCAGAGCGGTCAGGTGACCATCGAGGCCGAAGTCACGGATGGTACCGACAAGCCGTGCGAAGATGTTTATGAGTTCAGGGTCATTGATACCGGTATCGGGATTGCCGAGGAAAACATTGATGCCGTCTTCGAAGATTTTCACACGCTGGACACGGCGCTGAACCGGACGTCCGGAGGCACCGGCCTTGGCCTCGGTATTGCGCGCCGTATGGTCAGTTCGATGAACGGAGAAATCGGCGTTGAAAGCGAGCCCGGTGAGGGCAGCGTTTTCTGGATCAGGCTGCCTCTGGAGGCGGCGGAACCCGAGGTTCTGTCGGAAACCCGCGAGGGCGCCGTGGACGACGAGGCTGCTTTGCAGCTGCTGGTCGTTGAAGACAACGAGATCAATCTGATGGTCATCCAGAAAATGCTGGAAAAGGACGGCCATGCCGTGACCGTAGCGCGGGATGGCCGGTCCGGTGTAGATCTGGCGGCGGCCAATACCTTTGATGCGGTGCTCATGGACATCAGCATGCCTGTCATGGATGGCCTGACCGCGACGCGCCACATCCGCGAAGGCGGCGGGCTCTCGGCGCAGGCCCCGATCATCGCTGTTTCCGCGAACGTTCTGCCGGATGCCGTCGAGCGGTTTCGCGCGGTCGGCATGAATGCGTTTGTGAGCAAGCCCATTGATATCGCCAGTCTTCGCAAGGCGCTGGGGGTTGCGACCGGTGCCGGTGCTCCTGGCTTCGGGCCGGGTGAGGAAGTCTCGCGGCTGCAGGAGCTGCGCACAGACCTCGGCGATGCTGCGTTTTTCCGTCTGTTGGGCACATTCATCAAAGAGACTGATGCACTGATGGAGCAGCTCCGCACTGCGGCCTGGCATCATGACGATCAGACTGAGCTGAAAATGGAATGTCACCGCATCGCGGGGAGTGCGCCGATTTTTGATGCGGACGAACTGCGCGGCGTTCTTATCGCGATCGAGACAGCCATCGACAAAGCAGAGCATGACGGGGTTGCTGTTCTTGTGCATCGTGCGAGAGGAGCGTGGGCAGCCGCCCGAAAACGGCTGCCCGATCCTGAGGGCTCTTAGTCCAGCAGCACAAGTCCGGTGCCCAGGATGGCCAGCGCCCGTCCGACTTCGGTGATGCTGGTGACGTTGCTGTCGTAGCAGGCAATCGCATCGCCCGGCAGAAGGTAGGGGTCAAAGTCGTCCCGGTTACCCCGGCGCAGCAGATCTTCGATGTCCCGTTCGATTACGGCCGACACACCGGTGATCGGATTGCGCGAGAACAGAACCGCTTTGCGGTTGGCATTGGTCGTCTTGGTGCCCCCGACGCAGTTGGCGTCCACCAGAGCCTGCATATAGCGCGTGCCATAGGGCATCTCGCGTACATCGCGCCCGATCGCAGATCCTGCGTTGTTTGTCGCGGGTTTGGTCAGGTTCGATAGGAAGAGAGAAACACCCGGCGGGCTGATCGGGCCTGGGCGCATCAGGTCATCCTGAAAACAGTGCCGGCTTTTCACGACGATTTCGTCGCCTGTGAGCATCATAATATCGGTCGGGTCGGTGCCGTCAAAGATGCCCCGCAGATCCAACCGGTACGTGCGGCCGCCGCGATGCAGCTCAACAGCGGACAGGTCTGCGTCAGGCCGCACGCCGCCAGCCGCGCGCAGGGCTGCCGCGAGGTTGCGCCCTTCGGTGGATGAGCCGACTGCCCGCTGACGTGTGGTATCCAGCGCATCACCGGGTATACCGCCAACCTCGACAGCATGCGGTTCAAACACCGCGCCTTTGACACCCACAACAACCGAAGCGAAATCCTTGACCCGCACGGTCAGACGGGGAGGGCGGTTGTAGAACTCTGCGGCCACCAGCGCATTGCTCAGCCGGTTTTCAACCTCCTCAATGGACCGGCCCTGCGCCATCACCGCCTGCAGGTAGGGCAGCTTCAGACTGCCGTCGCGGGAAACCACCACGTCGCCGCTGAGCGCTTCGTCCCCGTCAATGGTGACCTGTACCAGATCGTTGCGGGACAGTTTTTCACCCAGCAGCGGCGCCAGCGATCCGGCGGACCATTTACCGATCTGCATGCGTTCAGCGCCGCCCGCCTCCGGCAGGCAGGACGCGCTGTTCATGGTGGGCGACTGCAGAAAGGACATTTCGTTCCGGCTGACCGCAATGTCGCGGTATTGGGACTGGTACCCACCACCCCGTTCTACCGGTTCCAGATTGTCCGGTTTTTTCATGCTGGTGCAGGCCGTCAGCGCGATGCCCGCTGCCGCGCAAACAAGTGTTTTTCTGATAAAATACGCCATGATTACTCCATTCATAAATCTTGGGGCATGACTACAGGGACGCGGCAAAACGCATAAGACTGGCATCGGGATGGTTAGGCATCCTTTCGGATAGGTCTGCGATCAAACGGCCCCGGACCCTCTCCGGGAGGGAGCGGGACAGGCCGCTGCTGCTCCCTGTAAGACCGTGGCAACCGAATTCAGACGGATTGCTGACGTGAGAGTAACGGATTTTACAAAGAACAACGGTTTTGCCGCCCAGATGCTGTCCTATGCCGTGAGTGAAGCGGCGGGAAAGGTGTCCCGGCTGCTCGTGGTTGTTGTTGTGGCGCGTACACTTGACGCGGGCGCCATCGGGATCGCTGCTGCGGCGCTGGCCACAGGCGACATCCTTAAGGCTCTGACCGAAAATGGTGTCGGGCAGCGGATCATTGCAGCCCCGGACAACGAACTGGAAGAGACCTGCAACACGGCGCGGCGCATTTTCCGGGCCTGGTGTTTCGGCCTCTTTTCCCTGCAGGCCCTGATCGCACTGGTCCTTTTCGCGGGCGGTTACACAACAACCTCCTGTCTGCTGGGCATCCTGTCGCTGGAATATCTGTTCATGCCCGGCGGACTGGTACAGGCAGCGCTGGCAATGCGGGAAGGCAAGCTGCATCAGACGGCCGCGATTGCAGGTGCCCAGGTGACAGGAGCCAATCTGATGACGGCGTGCCTCGCACTCCTCTGGCCGTCGCCCGCTGCAATGGTCCTGCCGCGGGTGCTTGCCGCGCCAATCTGGCTCATCCTTATGCGCCGCCTGCGCCCATGGCAGGCCCGGCCGGAAAAAGGCTGCGCGCCCCTGCGGCCCTTCTGGTCCTATGGTTGGGCTGTGCTTGGCACCGAACTGGTCAAGGTCGGGCGGATGCAGGCGGATAAACTGGTGGTCGGAGCGTTGCTCGGGGCAGAGGCGCTGGGTTTCTACTTTATGGCCTTCAATGCCGGTCTGGGGCTCGCCACATCATTCACGCAGGCCTTTTCTGTTGTCCTTTTCCCGCATCTTTGCGCCGCGCAGGACCGGCTGGGCGCGCTGAGGCACGGTCTGGGTCACTGCATCCTGCTGGTCGCTCCACTGGTTGTTCTGCAGGCGGCGCTTGCTCCAGTATATGTTCCCCTGCTTCTGGGGGCTGACTGGCAGTCTGCGGCACCTGTGGTGTCCGTCCTGTGTCTTGCTGCATTGCCCACAGTTGTCTGGTCGGCAACTGCCGGATGGCTGCGTGCCGAAAACCGGCCGGTACAGGAATTGCTTGTAAGCGGTGCGCTGGCTGTCTGCCTCACCGTGAATGTTGCGATCCTCGCGCCATTCGGTCTGATGGCCGTCGCTCAGGGGTATCTGGCCGTTTCCACCACCATCATGCTCGGCGCCAGCCTCTGGCTGCTTCCCCGCCAGACACTGATCCTGAAGAGGATTTCCTGATATGCCACGTTTTTCCGTCATTCTGCCATTTCACAACTCAGCCGAAACCCTGCCAGCCACACTGGCGAGCCTCAGTGCCCAGAGTTTCACCAATTGGGAAGCGATCTGTGTCGACGATGCATCGACAGATGAAAGCGCTGAGATCATTGCCCGGCACGCCGCAGCAGATTCCCGTTTCAGGCTGGTTCAAAACACCGGTGCCGGTCCCAGCGACGCCCGGAATTATGGCGCCTCGCTGGCGCGCGGGGACTACCTGTCCTTCTGCGATGCTGATGATCTCTGGACCCCGGACCGTCTGTCTGATCTCGACCGGACTTTTGCGGCGGGGGCGGCAGAGGCGCTTTACGGACGTATCGCGTTTTTCACCGATGCCCCCGCGCCAGGAGCCACGCAGTCTGCGGTGCGTGACCAGCCACTCACAGTTCTGGACCTGCTTGGGGAAAACCCGGTCTGCACCCTGTCCAACCTGACACTTCAGAAAGCTGCATTTCACAGTGCAGGAGGCTTTGACCGCCGCATGGTACATAACGAGGATCTGGAGTTTCTGATCAGGTTTGCAGGCCTGGGCTACCGCATCGATGCGGTGGACAGGCTTCATGTCTGGTACCGCACCAACCCGAGCGGGCTGTCCTCCAACCTTGATGCGATGCGGGCAGGGCGCGAGCAGGCGATTGCCTGTGCCCGCCGGTTCGGTTTCGAGCCGACGCCCGCGCAGAATGCCATCTATCTGCGCTATCTGGCCCGCCGCGCGCTCAGAGTGAGTGCCGGGCGCTTTGAGGCGCTTCAGTTCACACGCGCCGGCCTGTCCTGTGACGCATCAGCCTTTCTGCATCCTCTGCGGCGCGGCGGCATGACCACGCTGGCCGCCCTTGCGGCACCGGTTCTGCCCCGGTCGCTGCGCCAGACACTTTTTTCCAGCTGAGAGAAGGAATTTCCCATGCCTGTAGCCTCAATCATCGTACCTGCGTTTAATGCTGCTCAGACGCTCCCTGAAACAATGGCCTCGCTGCTCTCTCAGTCCTTCAGGGATTATGAGATCATCATCGTTAATGATGGGTCTGCAGACGACACACTGGACGTAGCAAACGCCTTTGCAACGGGCCCGCGCGTCCGGCTTGTTTCGCAATCCAATCGCGGCCTTGCCGGGGCACGCAACGCAGGTATTGCGGCAGCCCGTGGGAAATACATCGGGTTTTGTGATGCTGACGATCTGTGGATGCCTGAGAAGCTCGCAACACACGTGCGCCACCTCGACCGGTCACCTGATGTTGGTCTGAGCTATTCAGGATCGGAGCTGATCGACATCCGCTCGCGCCCTGCGGGGGTCTCGCAGAAACCAAAACTCAAAGGCGTTTCAATGGCGCATATTCTGCTGCGGAATCCGGTAGGGAATGGCTCTGCAGCCGTTGTGCGACGCGAAGCGCTGGAGGACATCGCCTGGCGTCCGGGATTTGAGAAAACCCATGACTGGGTGTTTGATGAAACATTCCGGCAATCGGAAGATATCGAATGCTGGATGCGCATGATGCTGACAACAGACTGGCAGTTTGAGGGGGTGCCTGGCCTGCTGACCAGGTACCGCATTGCGCCCGGAGGGCTTTCTGCGGCCACAGACAGACAACTGGCCTCCTGGGAACGGATGATCGCCAGGCTCAGGCCACGCAATCCGGCGTTTTTCGCACGCTACGAAAACGCGGCCCGCGCTTACCAGTTCAGGTATCTCGCACGGCGCGCCGTCAGTTCGTTCGATGGCGATACCGCATGGGACATGGCCCTTCAGTCGTGGAACTGCTCACGTCACCCGCTTGTTCATGAGCCTGCAAAAACGCTCACAACCCTTGGTGCCGCCGCGATCCTCAGGCTTGCAGGCCACAAACCTGTTGCCTGTGTTGCAAAGTTCCTCGCGGAACGTGCCCGTACCGGAGAAAGGACACTTCAATGACAACTCTTCGCATCGTTCATCTGGTCGACGATACCACACCCGGCGGCGTCATGCGGATGCTGGATCATCTGCTGACGCTGCCTGAACTGCACGGCCATGTACACCAGACCGTCCGGGTGGTCAGCAAGTCAACCCTTTCTCTGGGGCGGCAGAACGCTGATGTAATTGTGTCGCATCTTGCGCTCAGCTGGCGGACTTTGCCAGCCGTGATGAGCTTGCGGGCGCTCAACCCGGGCGCGCACCTGCTTCATACTGAACACAGTTACACGCGTGCTTTTACCGCGCTGAATGTACGGCACAAGGCAAGGTTTTACACCATGCTGCGCACGTCATATGCGCTGTTTGATGGTGTGATTTCCGTCAGCAGGGGCCAGGCAGACTGGCTGCTCCAGCGCGGTCTCGTGCGTAACGATGCGCTGAGCGTGCTGCGCCCCCAGGTCGATTTGTCGGAATTCGGAGCGCTTGAGGCTCCCGATCCTGGCGGTCGGGTGGTCGGTGCATTCGGGCGTCTTGAGCCGCAAAAGGGCTTTGACGTTCTGATCGAAGCGTTCCGTCTCGTGCGGGGTGACGATGTCCGGCTGGTCATTTTTGGAGAGGGCGGTGAAAGGCCTGTCCTTGAAAAGCTGGCGCAGGGCGATCCACGGATTTCTTTCAGGGGGCATTGCGGCGATCCGGCTACCGCCCTTGGCGAGACCCAAATCGTTGCGATGCCGTCACGGTGGGAGGCTTTTGGTATTGTCGCGCAGGAAGCTCAGGCCGCTAGGCGCCGCGTCCTTGCGTCCGACGTTGACGGGCTGGCGGACCAGGAAAGCCCGCTCATCCGGCTGGAGAAGACGCTTTCGCCGGAAGCCTGGGCCCACCGTCTGCAACTGTTGCTGGATGCAGAGCCTTCGGGCGCCGATACCGGCTCAGGCAGTTCCTTCACCGGGCACAGAGCAGAATACGCGGCCCAATGGTTGCGGCAGTTCCGGCCAGAACAACCGGCCACAGACATTTCTGCAGCAAAAGCAGCGTAAGCTGGTCTGACGGGTCGGGCAGACGGGATTCCGTTTCGTGTATAGCCACGCGGGATAGTTGGGTAAGCGCGACAAAGGCAGCACAGTACGAACGTCCGGGATGCGGTAACAGAATTCGATTGCTGTTGGAGGTTGGAAATGGTGCCCCCACACGGACTCGAACCGCGGACCTACTGATTACAAATCAGTTGCTCTACCAGCTGAGCTATAGGGGCACTGCGCGGTCGTTTAGTCAGTTTGTGGCTTTGGTGCAAGAGGGGAAATACGAGAAATTTCTCCGGTCGATAAGGTTTGAATGCGCGGCAGGGTCGGGTTAGCCTCGGAACACTGAAACTCTATGGATCCCGGACGCCAATGCACCTGGTTTTCCACACGGGCGCGCACTTCACCCAGGAAGACCGCGTCATGAAATGTCTCCTGCGCAACAAAGGCAGTCTGGTCCCTGACGGGGTTGCCGTGCCCGGACCCGGGCGCTACCGCAAACTGCTGACGGGCATGCTTGACGCGATGGAACAGGCACCTGCCGCACCTGATGCCCGGGGCCTCCTGCTGGACGCTATACTGGAAGGGGACAGAGCCGAGCGCATCCTGTTGTCTCATCCTCATATCTTCGGAGAGACCGCCACGGCGCTCTGTGACGGCATTCTTTATCCGAAAGCCGCAGCGCGTGTCGCAGCTCTGTCCGACATCTTCGCGCAGGATGAGCTGGAATTTCATATGGCGCTGCGCAATCCGGCGACGTTGCTGCCCGCACTATTTCATGCGGGACCGGGCGGGGACGCGGCCGATTTTACGGATGGCTATGATCCCCGCGTGATCCGGTGGTCAGATACACTGCTGCGCATGAAGGAAGCCGCGCGCGGGGCGGAGATTTTAGTTTGGTGTAACGAGGATGCTCCGATTATCTGGGGGCAGGTGATCCGTGAAATAGCCGGGCTGAATCACGGCGATGCTGTCACCGGCGCTTTTGATCTGTTCGAGGAAATCATGGAGCCGGAGGGTCAGCAACAGTTCCGCGACTACATCAGCACCCGTCCGGAACTGACCGAAATTCAGATGCGTCGTGTCATGGTCGTCTTTCTCGAAAAATTCGCGCGCGAGGACGAAATAGATGAGGTCATTGACATGCCCGGATGGCACGCAGACCTGATCGCCGATATGACCGCCGCCTATGAAGAGGACGTGTTCGAGATCGGGCGCATACCGGGCGTTACGCTGATAGCCCCCTGATCCCGGCTCAGACAGGGTCGATGGAAACGGCCTGGCCTGTCTCGGCTGATTTCTGGGCGGCCAGCCCCATGCGCACGGCCATCAGCCCGTCGGCAAAGGATACATCTGGCGCGTCGCGTTCTCCGCGCAGCAGTTCAAGAAAACCGCGGTGCTGATAGTAGGTGGACCCATTGTGATCGCCGGCAGCCAGCAACTCAGGGTCAACCGGAACCTCACGGATTTCAGGCCGTTTGGGATGGCGCGGGCTGACTTCCAGCAGCGGGGTGGGGGCCGGACCCAGATCCTCCGGCCAGAAGCGGCCTGGTCCGGGGACAAAGGCCTCGACGCGGCCTTCGGGGCCGACGGCTGAAATCTCTTCCTGATAGCGTGCGCCCTCTGCGAACATACACAGCTCCAGCATAGCGCGGGCGCCCGACGCAAAGTCAACAATCACATAGCCGTTGTCGATGATATCAGGCGTTTTCCCATCATAGGTTTCGTCGAGATGATTGACCGACTGCGCAGCACTCGCCATCACGCGCACCGGCTCCGATCCGGTCGCAAGGCGCATCAGGTCAAAGAAATGACAGCATTTTTCAACAAAGGTACCGCCGGTATTTGCGTTGAACCTGTTCCAGTCACCGACCTTTTCCAGAAACGGAAAGCGGTGCTCGCGGATGCTAAGCATATGGATGCCCCCGGTCACCTGTGGTGCCGCCAGCAACAGGGCGGAAATCGGCGGCATATAACGGTATTCCATCGCGACCCAGACCGGCGCGGGATAGTCCGCAACCACCTTCTGCAGGGGCGCGATGTCATCCGGGTCTGCCAGAAGCGGCTTCTCAACCAGCAGGGGCAGGGGGCGGATGGCTGCAATCTCGCTGATCTGTGCGGCGTGGCAGTGGTTCGGGCTGGCGATCACCAGACAGTCAGGTGTGTCCTGTGTCAGCAGTTCCGCAACTGATTCCGCGAACTGAACGCCGGGCGCCAGTTTCGCAGCCTCTTCGCGCATTCCGGCATCGGGCTCAAAAATCACACTGACTTCCGTATCCGGCAGCAGCGCGATGTTGCGGATGTGCTCCTGGCCCATCATGCCGCAGCCGATGATGCCGTAACGGGTGGGAGTGCTCATTTGGTCGTCTTCCTATCTCAGGCGCTGCACATAGCTGGCCCGCGTGGGGTCGAACCAGGTGCGTGAAAATTCGATGGCTCCCGGCCGGTCGGCCCAGGAGTAGCGTTCGATGTATCCGCAGGGCGCGCCTTTGCGCCCGAATCTCTCCGGTGTCCAGTCCGGAAGTGAGCCGATGGTGACTCTGTCTTCGGCGCGGGTGACCCAGAACCCCAGTCGCCTGAGGTAGGTCTGGTAGAGCGAATCGGAGAGCATGTCGCGGCTCAGTTCCCCCATGCCGGCGTCGAGCCAGATCTCCTCGACCGCAATTGCTGTATCATTGAGAAAACGTTCGCGCCGTATCCGGGTGGCGCGCGCGGACGTCCCGAAGTCCGGCAGGTCGGACGGTTTTTCAAGCGTCGTGACGTCCATAACGACTGCACGCGGCAGGCCACCGCCATCGAGCAGTTCAAGGCGGAACATCGCGTAGGTGCCGCCGGGCCCGCTTTTGCGCTGGATATAGTTGCCTGAGCCCTGAACCCGGCGCAGCAGACCCTTTTCTTCCATCACGCGCAGCGCTTTGCGCAGTGTGCCCACGGATGTGCGCAGATCGGCCGCCATCCTGCGTTCGGGCGGCAGGCGTTCGCCATCCATCAGCCGGCCCGTGTCAATGTCACGGATAAGCAGCTCAGCGAGCTGTACATATCGGGGCAGAGGCCCTGGATTTTCCGGCGCGGGGGGCATGGGTTTATGCGGCGACCATCAGAATTGATACACGATTGATCTACCATGAAACGGATGCTATGCAAGAAGAAACCGAAGGTCTTTTACAGGGAACACCAATGACGATTGTGCCGGTCACATCTGCCGATCTTGATGCCGCTGAGGTGTCATGGTTTTCAGCACTCTGCTCTGACGATTACCAGTTTCTGGGCGTGCCCGACGGCGATCTGCGCTCAAGCTGGGCGCATTGTTCGGACATCGTGAAAACGGCCGAAGCGCAGGGCTTCCGCAATATTCTGTGCCCGTCGTCCTATCAGGTCGGGCAGGATACGCTGAGTTTCGTGGCAGGCTGTGCGCCGATCACCGAAAAGATCAACCTGCTGGCCGCTGTGCGCTGTGGCGAGATGCAGCCCATCATGCTGGCGCGTACCATTGCGACACTGGATCATATGCTCAAAGGCCGTCTGACGGTGAATATCATCAGTTCGGATTTCCCGGGTCAGAAAGAGCCAAGCCCCTACCGGTATCAGCGTTCACGCGAGGTGGTCGAGATCCTCAAGCAGGCCTGGAGCCGCGATGAGATCAACCATTCGGGCGAGGTCTATAACTTCTCCGGCCTCACAACCGACCCGGTGCGCCCTTATCAGACAGGTGGCCCGCTGCTTTATTTCGGGGGGTACTCGCCGGATGCGCTCGACCTTTGTGCGGAGCACTGTGACGTCTATCTGATGTGGCCCGAGCCCAAAGATCAGCTGGCGGAGCGGATGACGGCCGTGAATGCGCGCGCTGCGGAAAAGGGGCGCACGCTGGATTATGGTCTGCGCGTGCACATGATTGTGCGGGATACCGAGGCCGAAGCCAAGGAATACGCCGACTACATCGTATCCAGGCTGGACGATGAATATGGGCGCAAAATCCGCGAACGCGCGCTGGATCTCGACGTCTCTGGGCGTCTCGCACCAATCCGCGAACCGCGATATCGCGGATGAGTTCGGATACATTGAGCCACATCTGTGGACAGGCGTCGGCCGGGCCCGCTCGGGCTGCGGTGCAGCTCTTGTCGGATCAGCCGATCAGGTGCTGAGCGAGATTGAAAACTACCAGAAAATGGGCATGCGCGCCTTTATCTTCTCTGGTTATCCGCACATCGAAGAGGCGGAGCACTTTGGCCGTCTGGTTATGCCGCATCTCAAAACATGCTCGTTGCCGGAAGCCTATGGCCGTGTGCCGGCAAGCGCACCGGATACACCGCTGGCCGCGGGAGAACGCCGATGAAAATGCCCCGTATAAAACTGTCCGACAGTCTCGACATGAGCCGTATCGTGTACGGTATGTGGCGGATCGCGGATGACAGCGACACCTCGCCCGCGCACGTGCGTGCCAAGATCGATGCCTGCCTGGAGCAGGGGATCACAACCATGGACCAGGCCGACATCTACGGCGGCTATGTGGCAGAAGAAGTGCTTGGTGCCTGCCTGAAGCAAAGTCCCGGTCTGCGAGATCAGCTCGAGATTGTAACCAAATGCGATATCGTCGCGCCGATTGGCAAATATTCGGACCGGCGTGTGAAATACTACGACACATCGGCGGCGCATATCACCGCATCGGTGGAAGCGTCGCTCGCGTATATGGGTATTGACCACATCGATCTGCTGCTCATCCACCGGCCTGATCCGATGATGGATGCGTCCGAGACAGGCGGCGCACTGGATGCGCTGATCGCCAGCGGCAAAATCCGGAATGCTGGTGTTTCGAATTTCCGGCCCTGGGACTGGGACCTGCTGCAGTCGGCAATGACCAACAAGCTGGTCACAAACCAGATCGAGCTGAGCCTCGGCGCGCGGGACAGCTACACAAATGGTGATCTTGCGCATCTGCAGATGCACGGCATTAAACCGATGGCGTGGTCGCCGCTGGGCGGCGGCAGCCTGATGACGGAAGCCGGCGATCTGGCGACGCGGATGGATGCGGTTGCGGCAGCGCAGGGCGTTGACCGTGCAGCCGTTGCGGTGGCCTGGCTGCTGGCCCACCCGGCGGGCATCCTGCCGGTCATGGGAACAAACACACTGTCGCGCATCGCCACATTCAGTGATGCGTTCAAAGTTGAAATGGACCGCCAGACCTGGTTTGAGCTTTATGAGGCGGCCAACGGATATGAGGTGCCATGATGGCTGACGGATCGCTTCAGATGACGCAGATGCAGCAGTTTGTGCCTGACGCAGCAACGGCGCGGGATCTGCGTAATGCTTTCGGGCGCTTTGCAACGGGCGTGACCGTGATCACGGCGATGACGGACGATGGCCCCATCGGCATGACCGTCAATTCCTTCTCCAGCGTCTCGCTTGATCCTGCCCTGATCCTGTGGTGTCCGGCCAAGTCATCCGGGCGCTATGAGCACTTCATCGGGGCAAAGCACTTTGCCATTCATGTCATGGGCGCAGAACACGCCCATATCGCGATGGGATTCGCAAAGTCCGGCACGGCGTTTGACGGTCTGGACGTTGCGGTGAACCGGCAGGGGGTGCCGCTTCTGGGTGATTGCCTGGCGCGGTTTGAATGCGAAACACAGGATATCCATGATGCGGGCGACCATTCGATCGTCGTTGCCCGGGTCCATGCGGCCGCGCTCCGGGAGGGGGACGCGCTGATTTTTTGCCAGGGAGGCTTCGGACAGTTTGACAAAGACGTCTGAAGACGCGCCAATGGTACCGCGGGGAAAACCCGCAATCTGATCCGGGGAAAACCCGGGCAACAGGGAGGAGGCGCCTTATGGGTGCACTGCTGGCGGTAATGACACCGCTCCGGCTGGTCAACGAGGCCGTTCTGGCGGTTGGCCGGGCTATTGGCATTGTCGCTGTCGCCGTCATGGTGGCGGCGATTCTGATCCAGGTGTTTTATCGTTACGCACTCAACAATGCGCTGCCCTGGCCCGATGAGGCCGCGCGGTTCTGCATGCTGTGGATGACAGGTCTGATGGCCCCCACCGCATTTCGCCGCGGTGGGTTTGTCTCGATTGATACGCTGGTCCGGCTGCTGCCCAAAGCGGTCGGTGCACTCTTGTCGCTCCTGTTGCTGTTCATGAGCCTGCTGGTGCTGATTGTCGCTGTGCAGATTGGCTGGTCCGAAGTGACCGGTTTCGCGGGGCGCTTTGCCACCGCGTCGCTCTACCTGCCCACCGACATGAGTTTCGAGAACTGGTTCCGCGTCCCCCGCAGCTGGATGATGGCGTCTTTGCTGGTTGGGGTGGTGCTGCTGATCTCCGTGAACGTCGAACTGATCCTGCGTGCGCTGGTGCGGATGCTGGGGGGCGGCGATCAGCTGCCTCCTGTGTCGCTTGAAGAACAGGTGGGAGCTGAATAATGCTGGTCTGGTTCCTCCCGCTCTTTCTCGTCTTACTGATGATCGGCCTGCCGGTTGTGTTCGGACTTCTCGCGGCGCCCGGCATCCTGCTGTATCTGAACGGCCAGGAAAAAGACATCACGCTGCTGTACCGCAATGTTTACAACGGGATGGACAGTTTTCCACTGATGGCGATCCCGTTCTTCATGCTCGCCGGAGAGCTGATGAACCGTGGTGGCATCACCATGCGTCTGGTGGAATTCAGCCAGGCGATGATGGGTCACTTCCGGGGTGGGCTGGCGCATGTGAACATCCTCAGCTCCATGCTTTTCGCCGGTCTGTCAGGTTCTGCGGTTGCCGATACCTCGGCGCTTGGTTCCATGTTGATCCCCGCGATGGAAAAACAGGGGTACACGCGCAAATTCGCCGCCGCGATCACCGCCGCAAGCTCGGTCATCGGTCCGATTATTCCGCCGTCGGGGATCATGATCATCTATGCCTATGTAATGGGCGAGAGTGTTGCGGCGCTGTTCCTGGCGGGCATTGTCCCCGGGATCATGGTCGGCCTTGGCCTGATGCTCATGGTCAAACTTCAGGCGGATAAGTACGACTTCCCGGTTGCTACCAAGAAACACAGCTGGGGTGAACGCGGGCAGGCGAGCCTCAAAGCCTTTTTCCCGCTTATGACGCCTGTCATTATCCTCGGCGGTATCCTCGCCGGTGTCTTCACACCGACCGAAGCGGCGGCAGTTGCGGTGGCCTACGCGCTCTTTATCGGCCTCTTTGTCATGCGGACCCTCAAACTCAGCGATCTGCCCGAGGTGCTGGGCCGCTCAGGCCTGACATCGGCGGTGGTGCTGCTGCTGGTCGGGGCTGCGATGGCGTTCAAAACGGTTGTCAGCCTGAGCCATGCGCCCGAGGCGATGGCCGAGTTTGTGCTGTCGCTGACATCCAACCCGCTGATCCTGCTGCTGCTGATCAACCTGCTGCTTTTTGTTGTGGGCATGTTCCTCGATGCAGGCCCGGCGATCATCATTCTGGGACCTATTCTGGGCCCGATTTTTGTTGAGCTGGGCGTGGATCCGATCCACTTTGCTATCATCATGAGCGTGAACCTGACCGTCGGTCTGGCAACACCACCGATGGGGCTGGTGCTTTTTGTGGCCTCATCTGTTTCCGGTGAACGGGTAGAGGCGATTTCCAAGGCAATTCTGCCTTTCCTGGCTGTTGAAATCGTTGTGATCTTCCTGATCACATATTTCGAGCCGCTTTCCATGACGATCCCGCGTCTGACGGGCTTCGCGAACTGAGCAAAATCAAAATCCAATGGGAGGATATTACATGATCAGAACAACCCTGAAATCGCTGACAGTAGCGGCCATGCTGGCCGGGTCGGCGATGACAGCTGCAGCCGCGGACTTCCAGATCCGTGCGACTGCAAACTCCAATGAGAACGACGAAGACTATGACGGTCTGGTGGTGTTCAAAAACTACGTCGAGGCAGCCTCCAACGGCGCCATCGAAGTTGAGCTTTTCATCGGAACGCAGCTTTGCGGCAACGGTGCTGAGTGTCTGCAGGGTGTCGCCGACGGCACCATCGACGTCTACGTGTCCACCTCCGGCGGTGCCTCGGGCATTTTCCCGTATGTGCAGGTTCTCGATCTGCCCTATCTGATGGCGGACGATCGCATTGCCGAGCACGTGCTGTCGGGTGATTTCACCCGCAAAATGCGTGAAATGGCGCTGGAAGACTCCGGTGGTGCAATCCGTCTGATGACCATCGGCAACACCGGTGGCTGGCGCAACTTTGCCAACACCAAGCGCCGCGTGGCGGAGCCAGCGGACATGGAAGGTCTGAAGATCCGTACTGTTGTGGCCGACCTGCCGCAGGAACTGGTCAAGGCGCTGGGAGCTGCTCCGACGCCGATCCCGTGGCCTGAGCTCTTCACCTCGTTCCAGACAGGCGTTGTTGAGGGATCCAAGAACGGCATCACCGACATCATGGGCATGAAATTCCCGGATGCGGGTCTGAAGTATGTCACCCTGGACGGCCATGCCTACATGGGTGCGCTGTGGTGGATGAACAACGAAAAGTTCGCCTCCATGCCCGAAGACATGCGCCGCGTCGTTGTGGATGGTTTCTACGCACTGCAGCAGGCAACATTCGCCAGCCCGAAGCGTAAATCTATCGCAGCTTACGAGCAGTTCGTGGCCGAAGGCGGTGACCTCTATGTGCCGACACCTGAGCAGAAGGCAGCCTTCAAAGAAGGCGCGGCACCGGTGTTTGACTGGTTCAAAGGCAACGTTGGACGCGGCGAAGAGATCTTTGACGCGCTGACCGCAGCTGTCGCAGAGGCGGAAGCCGACGTGAACGCAGCGCGCGACGCTGACCTGAACTGATAACGGTCGGGGCGGTCACGGGCCGCCTCACCTGCCTTACCGGAACGGGTACATCCAGACCTTGTAATCTGCCACGAGAATATGCGCCTTCTCAATCTCTTCCGACGTCATCTTTTTCACGACTTCTTCAAGACTGATCGCTGCGTCGGGGTCACCGCCGATCGCGCTGAGCGTGTACCACATGTAGGCGCGGACCAGATCAGGCGCCGGCATGCCACGACCGATCTCGTAGTACCAGCCGATGCCGGACTGCGCGCCGGGGTGCCCTTTCATCGCGGACCGCAGGTACCACTCAAAGGCCCGCTGGTCGTCGCGTGGTACGCCAAGGCCCATCGCATACATGACGCCGATCAGCTCCTCGGCATCCGCATTGCCGGAGCGCGCCGCGGGCCAGAGTGCCTCGTAAGCCTCCTCAAAGCGGCCTTCCTCCATCATATCCCGCGCGCCTTCGATCTCGGCCAGCACGGGTGTGGCCAGAAGGCTCAGGGCAAAAAGCATTGCGCGCATGGTCTGGTGTTCTCCCTGTTTGCTTCAGCGGCCTTTGCAGGCGATCTGCCGCCACCGTTGACCGAGGCTGACTTCATCCGGTTCGATCCGGAACAGGCAGCGCTTGGTCATTCTCTCTTTTACGATACGGTGCTTTCCGGCAACCGCAATATCTCCTGCGCGCATTGTCATCATCCTGACCTAGGGACGGGCGACGGACTGAGCCTTGGTATCGGCGAGGGCGGCCAGGGACTGGGGCCTGACCGCACCCCGGGCACCGGCGCGGACCGCGTTCGCAAGCGTATCCCCCGCAACGCGCCTGGCCTGTGGAACCTCGGTGCGCGCGATCTGACGGTGATGTTCCACGATGGCCGTCTCAGCATTTCGGACATCTATGGCAACGGTTTCAATTCCCCGGCCGAGGAATGGCTGCCCACCGGGTTTAATTCGCTGCTCGCCGCTCAGGCGGTGTTTCCGCTGGTGGCACAGTTCGAAATGGCCGGCAATCCTGGCGAAAACGAGGTCATCGGGGCCGTGCATGACCGGATTGATTACGCATGGCCGATCCTGGCCAAACGCGTCCGCACCAAAGACGACTACGGTGCGCGTTTCGTGGCGGCCTTCGATCATATTGATGCCCCTGAAGACGTCACCATCGTAGAGATCGCCAATGCGCTGGCGGCGTTCATGGCCCTTGAGTGGACCAGCTATGACAGTCCCTTTGACAGGTACCTGGCAGGAGACACCGAGGCACTGACGCCCGGCCAGCAGGCCGGCATGGTGCTGTTTTATGGCGAGGCCGGATGCAGTACCTGTCATTCCGGAGCGCTGATGTCTGATCAGGCGTTCCACGCCCTGGGGCTGCCCGCCTTCGGGCCGGGCCGGACCCGGGTTTTTGACCCTTACGCCCGTGACGTGGGCCGGATGGGCGAAAGCAACCGGCTGGAAGACGCGTATGCGTTTCGCACGCCGATGCTGCGCAACGTCGCGCTGACCGCTCCTTATGGTCACAACGGCGCCTGGCCGACGCTGGAAGCGGCGATACGGCACCATATTGACCCACAGGCCGCGCGCGCCCGCTGGACCCGCGACGATGCAGCCCTGCCGGCGATCCCATGGCTGGCGCCTGTGGATTTCGTCATCCAAAACGATCGCCTCGAGATGGCGCGTCAGGCGGCAGTTGTTCCCGAAGCGAAGGTGACCCTTGAAGATCAGCAGATCCGTGAAATCGTGGCGTTTCTGGAAAGCCTTACCGGCGCATCCGTCGACACACCGCCCTTTGGCGTACCGGCATGGTTTACACCCTGATCAGCGGCGCAGTGCTTCGGCCACGGCGTGGTAAGACGCCTTGGGCGTGCGTTCCAGCGTTTCAAAATCCACATGCACCATGCCAAAACGTTTTTCGTACCCAAGCGACCATTCATAATTGTCCATGAGTGACCAGAATGTGTACCCGGCCAGCGGAACGCCCCGGTCAATGGCCCTGCGGGCAGCGGCCAGGTGGCTGTCCAGATAATCCATCCGTTCGGTATCCGGGCGGCCCAGGGTATCGGCGTTCGCCATACCGTTTTCCGTAATGTAAACGGGCAGTGCGCCGGTGTAATTCTGCTGCAACCAGGTCAGGATATATTCCAGTCCATCAGGTTCGATCTCCCAGCCCATCTGGGTTTTTGGCAGCGGCCCCGGCACCTCCTGCAGCGAGGGCCAGGCGCCGCTGTCGGGAGCAATTCTCTTGCAGGTGTAATAGTTTATCCCAAACCAGTCGAGCGGTTGCCCGATCAGGTCAAAATCGTCCTGCCAGCCTTTTGGCATGTAGGGCTCGATGCCTTCCATGACCTCATCCGGGTAGCTTCCGCGAAACAGACCGCCCACGAAAAACCGGTTATAGGTCGCCTCATAGGTCGCGGCAGCACGCTGTGCCTCCAGGCTGTCATCAGCGGCATGCACATGCTCGAAGTTGCACACGGCGCCGATGTTTTTCACATTAAGCGCGCGCATGGCCTGCACGCAGCGTCCGTGCGCGGTCAGCACATGGTGCATCGCATGGGCAGCCGCGCTGATGTCCCGCAGACCGGGTGCCTGCAGTCCCAGAAAATGCGACAGCCAGGCGACGCACCAGGGTTCATTGATCGGGGCGACACTGAACACCCGATCGCCGATCCGCTCCATGACGACAGTCGCGAAATCAGCCAGCCAGTGGCTGATATCGGGATTGCGCCATCCGCCCAGATCAGCCAGCGCCGCAGGCAGTTCCCAGTGATAGAGCGTTGCCATAGGCGCCAGACCACGGTCCAGCATCCCGTCCACAAGCCGGTCGTAGAAATCGAGGCCTTCAGCGTTCACCGGGCCCCGGCCCTCAGGCATCACACGGGCCCAGCTGGTCGAAAACCGATAGGCGTCAAGACCCATCGCCTGCATCAGGTCCAGATCTTCTTCCCAGCGGTGGTAGTGGTCGCAGGCTGTCATGCCATGTTCCGCGCGGACAACATTCCCCGGTGTCGCAGCAAAGGTGTCCCAGTGCGTCCGGCCGGCACCGCCAAATCCGTGGCCTTCAATCTGATAGCTCGATGTGGCCGCCGCAAACCGGAAACCGGGCGGAAAATCGGAACGGCTGAATTTCATGAACTGTGCCTTTCGGGGCAGGGGCCGGTCGACTGGCCAATGACCAGTTCTGCTTCCCACAGGTCGTGGGTCGGTGGTGCGTCAGGCGCACGTATCTGGTCAATCAGCATCTGGGCGCAGCGGCGGCCCGCATCCCGCACAGAAGACCGCACCGCAGTAAATTCTGGCCGGTCACCACCGTTGGTGAGATAGGAAATATCGTCGTCAAAACAGGCGACTGAAATGTCACGCCCAAGCTGCAGACCCCGTGCGGTGACCGCCCGTCTGATCCCGAGGGCGGGTACGACAGAAGAGGTGACAAAGGCCGTGGGCGGTGCGTCAAGATCCAGCATCGCACTTGCGGATGCATGCCCGTTCTGCTCGCTCATCTCACCGGAGTGCATCAGCTCCGGGTCCGGGCGGATGCCGGCTTTTTCAAGCGCGCGCAGGTACCCTTTGCGGCGGCGTTGTGCGAAGTCCATCTTTTCCTGTCCGTTGATGAAACCGATGCGGCGGTGGCCAAGATCCAGCAGATGCTCTGTCAGTACGTCCAGCGCACGTGTGTTGTTCACGTCCATCCATGAATAGGGGGTCTCGATATCTGAGGCCCGGCCATGCACCAGAAATGGCACATTCAGCTGCGCCAGATGCGGAATGCGCGGGTCATCGCACACCGGCGACTGAACGATCATGCCGTCCACGCTGCCGGTCTCCGCAAGCCTGCGGTAGGTTTCAAACTCATCCTCGTCCCGCACAACCGACAGGGTCATGTCGTAGCCATTAAGGGAATAAACTTCGCCGGCGCCGGCAATAAAATCCGCAAAAACGATGTTCACGATCTCGTTCTGCTTTGAGAACGGAACGATGTGCCCGATGGACATCGACCGGCCCGTAGCAAGCGACAGGGCGCGTGCACTGGGGCGGTAGTTGTAGCGTTTGGCAGCCTCTGTCACCCGGCGCCGCGTCGCTTCGTTTACCTCCGGGTATCCGTTCAGCGCACGGCTGACCGTGGTCGGCGACAGATCGAGCCGCTCTGACAGTTCCTTGAGATTCATCCCCGGTATCCCGCTTCTGGACTCAATTTCCGACCGACCCTAGGCAGAGAGCCGGGCCACGTCAAAGAAGAATCCAACATATGTTAGCGCCTAAACTCAATCGCGATTCAAAACCTTCTGTTTTTTCATCCCTGAGTTGACAGACCGGACCAGTTGCTGCACGTTTTCGTTATTCAAAGCGCTTTGAGGTGATTCTGAGCGCTTAAATAATGAGCACTAAGGCGCCGCCTGAAGGGCGCTGCAACGGGAGAAAATCATGACGGCACGCTATTACGCCGGCGCAGCAGCGCTGGCTCTTTTCGCAGGAATGGCGCATGCGGACGGGCATCAGCCGTTCGCAGTGGGCGAAGGCGATTTCACGTGGGACAGCTACACCGCGTTTGCTGAAAAATACGATCTGTCCGGGCAAACCGTCGAGATCACCGGCGCATGGACCGGTAACGAAAAAGAAAAAGTCGACGCGGTCTTCTCATACTTTGAGTCCGCCACAGGCGCGACCGTGAACTACTCAGGCTCTGACAGCTTCGAGCAGGACATTGTGATCTCGGCCCGCTCCGGATCGGCCCCTAACCTTGCCGCATTCCCGCAGCCGGGTCTTGCCGCTGACCTGGCAAGCCAGGGCCTGCTGAGCCCGCTGCCTGAAGGTTCCGCCGAATGGATCGCGGATAACTACGCCGCGGGCCAGTCCTGGGTTGACCTGGGCACCTACGCGGATGCGGACGGCAATGATCAGACGTACGGCCTGTTCTACCGCGTCGACGTGAAGTCGCTCGTCTGGTACTCGCCGATCGCCTTTGACGAGGCGGGGTACGACATCCCGGAGACAATGGAAGAGCTCAAGGAGCTGACCGACCTGATCGTCGAGGACGGAGGTACACCGTGGTGTATCGGTCTGGGTTCCGGTGCGGCGACCGGCTGGCCGGCAACCGACTGGGTCGAGGAAATGATGCTGCGCACGCAGCCGCCGGCGGTCTATGACCAGTGGGTGTCCAACGAGATGAAGTTCGACGATCCTGCGATCATCGCGGCGATGGAAGAGTTCGGCTACTTTGCGCTGAACGATGACTACGTGGACGGCGGTGCTTCGGCAGTTGCCAACACTGACTTCCGCGACAGCCCGGCTGGTCTCTTTGCGATCCCGCCCAGCTGCTACATGCACCGTCAGGCATCCTTCATCCCGGCCTTCTTCCCGGAAGGAACCGAAGTGGGTGAGGACGTGGATTTCTTCTACTTCCCGGCCTACGAAGAAAAGGATCTGGGCAAGCCGGTTCTCGGCGCTGGTGCGCTCTTTGCGATCACCAATCCGTCTGAGGCAACCAACGCCATGATCGAGTTCCTGCAGCTGCCCGTCAGCCATGAACTCTGGATGGCACAGGGTGGTTTCCTGACGCCGCACAAGGGCGTGAACCCTGCCACATACGCAAGCGACAGCCTGCGTGCGCAGGGTGAAATCCTGCTGAACGCAACCACGTTCCGCTTCGATGCATCTGACCTGATGCCGGGCGAAATCGGCGCGGGCGCATTCTGGACAGGCATGGTGGATTACACCACCGGTGCAAGCGCCGAAGATGTGGCCAAAGGCATCCAGGAACGCTGGGACGCAATCCAGTAATTCCGGCTGACGCCAACATCCCCGGCGCATGATGCGCCGGGGCATTTTCAACAGGGTACATTCCGTCTTGGGAGGGATGCTATGTCGCCGCTGGTTCAGGGTATTCTGACAATTTTCATTGGTGTCGGCGGCTGCGTCGGGTACTTTTTTCTGTCCAATCTTATTCTGGACAAGGTGATTTTCCCGCCACGTGCGGAAAACCCCGGGCAGAATATCAATCGTGCAAACCTTGTGCGTCCCTGGCTCTTTCTGTTTCCGGCGATGGCTGCCCTGGGTCTCTATCTGGTCTATCCGGTTGTAGGCTCTTTCTGGCGGTCGCTTTACAACCGTTCCGGCGAAGAGTTCATCGGATTTGGCAACTACGCCGTTATGTTCTCCGACGATGGCTTTCAGATTGCGCTGTTCAACAATTTCCTCTGGGTGCTCTTCGTGCCGGCCTCGGCCACCTTCCTCGGTCTTCTGGTCGCACAGCTGACCGACCGGCTGAAGTGGGGCAACATCGCCAAGTCACTGATTTTCATGCCCATGGCGATCTCTTTTGTGGGCGCGTCGCTGATCTGGAAATTCGTTTATGCCAACAACGCAGATATCGGTCTGATCAATGCGCTGCGGGACTTTTTCGGTGCTGACGAGCCGCTGGATGTGCTTCAGGTCCGTTTCTGGAACAACTTTTTCCTGATGTTTATCCTGATCTGGATTCAGACGGGCTTCGCCATGGTGATCCTGTCTGCGGCGCTGCGCGGCATTCCCGAGGAAACGGTCGAGGCCGCTATCATCGACGGCGCGAACCCTTTCCAGGTCTTCTTCAAAATCAAGGTGCCGCAGATCATGGGAACAATCGTGGTTGTCTGGACGACGATCACCATTCTCGTGCTCAAGGTTTTCGACATTGTCTACACGATGACCGGCGGCAACTTCGGCACTGAAATCCTGCCCAGCTACATGATGTCCTACATGTTCCGCGACGATGGCCGCGCCACGGCGGTGGCCTTCGTGATCATGATAATCGTCCTGCCCGTGATGATCTGGAACATCCGCCAGGCCCGCGCTGAGATGCGCTGAGAGGAGAGGCAACAATGGACAATATTGCAGGAACAAAATCATCTCTCACCTGGGCGGTTCAGATCTCTGTTGTGCTGCTCGTGGTGCTCTGGCTTATCCCGACTGTCGGTCTGCTGGTTTCATCCTTCCGTGACCGGGATCAGATTTCGGCGTCCGGCTGGTGGCTGTCGCCCTTTGCCGTAGAGCAGAACTTCCAGGCCAGTATTCCGGCCGAAGAAGCCCGCAAAGACGGCGATTTCTTTGTCATTGAGGGGAACATCTTCTCGGGCGGCGAGGGCGAAGTTCTGCGCTTTGGCGGCATGCGGTCAGCACCCACGGCATATGAGCCGGGCGAAACAGCCGATCTGCGGCGCGACCGCACACTTGTTGTGCAATCCAACGGCGACTTCATCTACAAGAACCCAAAAGAAATCAAACGCGATCCGAACGTTTATTACTCGAGTGCGACACCGCCCGACTTTTCCCTCAACAATTACCGCACCATTCTCTTTTCCAATGGGATGGACGTCGCCTTTATCAACACGTTCACGGTGACGATCCCCGCGACCATCATTCCGATCCTGATTGCGGCTTTTGCGGCCTATGCGCTTGCGTGGATGGACTTCCGGGGGCGCGGTTTCCTGATTGCGATGGTGGTTGGGCTGCTCGTTGTGCCTCTGCAGCTGGCGCTCGTGCCGCTGCTGCAGCTGCACAACAAGGTTGGCATCGGGCAGAGCTTTCTGGGCATCTGGCTGGCACACACCGGCTTCGGGCTGCCGCTCGCGATTTACCTTTTGCGCAACTACATGGTGGGGCTGCCGCGGGATATCATCGAATCCGCCAAGGTCGACGGGGCCACGGATTTCCAGGTCTTCACCAAGATCGTGCTGCCCCTGAGCTTCCCGGCGCTGGCCTCCTTTGCCATCTTCCAATTCCTTTGGGTGTGGAACGACCTTCTGGTGGCCAAGGTATTCCTGCCGTCCAACTCTGAATCCTGGGTTATGACGGTAAAAATTGCCGATGACCTGCTGGGCTCAAGAGGCGGTGACTGGGGTATCCTTGCCGGGGCGGCGTTTATCTCTATCGCCGTGCCTCTGGCCGTTTTCTTCACGATGCAACGCTATCTGGTGCGCGGTCTTCTGGCCGGCTCCGTCAAGTAATGAAAGTCTCTTTAAATGAGTAAGATGGACACTGTGGCCATGCCTGCAAACGCGCTCTCTGATGACACCGACTGGTGGCGTGGGGCTGCGATCTACCAGATCTATCCGCGCAGCTTTCAGGACAGCAACGGCGATGGTATCGGCGATCTGTCGGGCATCATCCACCGGTTGCCCTATGTGGCGGAGCTAGGTGTGGATGCGATCTGGATTTCGCCATTCTTCCGCTCTCCGATGCTGGATTTCGGATATGACGTGTCCGATTACCGCGATGTGGATCCGATGTTCGGCACGCTGGGGGACTTTGATGCGCTGATCGAACGGGCGCACCAGCTGGGTGTTCGGGTGATCATTGACCTGGTGCTCAGCCACACCAGTGACCAGCATCCCTGGTTCCGTGAGAGCCGCACGTCCCGCGACAATGCGAAATCGGACTGGTATGTCTGGGCCGATCCGAAACCTGATGGCTCTCCGCCCAACAACTGGCTGTCGATCTTTGGCGGCTCCGCCTGGGAATGGGACGGCGAACGGATGCAGTATTACCTGCACAATTTTCTGTCCGAACAGCCGGATCTGAACTTCCACAACCCGGACGTTCAGGACGAACTGCTGGATATCACGCGTTTCTGGCTGGAACGGGGCGTCGATGGTTTCCGGCTCGATACCGTGAACTTTTATGTGCATGACCGGGAGCTGCGGGATAACCCGCCGCTGCCCGAGGAAGAGCGTAACGACAATACGGCACCGTCTGTAAACCCGTATAACTTCCAGGACCATCTCTACGACAAGTCGCAGCCCGAGAACCTCGATTTCCTGCGGCGGTTCCGGGCGCTGCTGGATGAATACCCCGGCTCAACGGCCGTGGGGGAGGTCGGCGAGAGCCAGCGCGGGATGGAAGTTCAGGCGGCTTATACCGCTGGCGATGACCTGCTGCACATGTGTTATGACTTCGCGTTTCTGGCCAACGCCTATCCGACCGGAGAGCATGTCGGCGACATTCTGGAACGGTTCAACCGTATCGTGACCGAAGGCTGGGCCTGCTGGGCCTATTCAAACCACGACGTTGTGCGCCACGCGACACGCTGGAACATGGATGAGGCACGTCTGCGCCTTTATGCCGGTCTGCTGATGAGCCTGAAGGGGTCTGTATGTCTGTATCAGGGTGAGGAACTTGGCCTGACAGAGGCATATGTGGCCTACGAGGATCTGCAGGATCCTTACGGCAAACGTTTCTGGCCCAAATTCAAAGGACGCGACGGGGCGCGCACACCATTCCCTTGGACGCGCGACAACCGCAACGGCGGCTTTTCGGACGAAAAACCGTGGTTGCCGGTCGCGATGGAACACGTGCAGCGAGCAGCACAGGAACAGGCGACAGACCAGGGATCTACGCTGCAGTTCTACAAAGACATGCTCGCATTCCGCAAAGCGCATCCTGCAATCCTGAAAGGTAGCATCGAACTGATCGATGCAGACGAGAATCGTCTGAGTTTCCTGAGGACACATGAGGGCGCGCGCATCTTCTGCTGCTTTAATCTGTCGGACGAGGAACAGCCCGTGACACTGCCGACGGGCAGCTGGAGCGTGGACCGCGGAGCACCATTTTCAATCACAGAGACAGCGGACGGTATCATTTTGCCGCCGCACCAGGCGCTGTTTGCAATCGCGTCGGACGCGCAGGCCTGAAACGGGAGGGACAGCAATGGCAAATCTTAATCTGACGGATGTGGGCAAAGCCTACGGTGGGACCGTCGAGGTACTCAAGAACATCAATCTGGATATTCAGACCGGTGAACTGATCGTGTTCGTTGGCCCGTCCGGCTGCGGTAAGTCAACCCTGTTGCGCATGATCGCGGGGCTTGAGAAGATCACCTCGGGAGAGCTGCTGATCGATGGTGACCGGATGAACGATGTGCCGCCGGCGCAGCGGGGGATCGCGATGGTGTTCCAGTCCTACGCGCTTTACCCGCACATGACGGTGCGCGAGAACATGGCCTTTGCGCTCAAGCTCGCCAAGAAGTCGCCGCAGGAGATCGACGAGGCAGTCAGCCGCGCGGCCAAAGTGCTGCAGCTCGACCAGTACCTGGACCGACTGCCCAAAGCACTGTCGGGGGGCAAAGACAGAGGGTGGCCATCGGACGCTCGATTGTTCGCGATCCGAAGGTTTATCTCTTTGATGAACCGCTTTCCAACCTCGATGCGTCCCTGCGTGTCGCCACGCGGATTGAGATTGCGCAGCTCAAGGAAAGCATGCCGAACTCGACCATGATCTACGTGACGCACGATCAGGTCGAGGCGATGACCCTGGCGAGCCGGATTGTGGTGCTTGCCAACAAAGGTATTGCCCAGGTCGGGACGCCACTGGAGCTCTACGAGAAGCCGGAAAATGAATTTGTGGCACAGTTTATCGGCTCGCCGGCCATGAACCTGTTGTCGGGTGAAATTGTGGAAACCGGTGCAACCACGCAGGTGCGTCTTGATGCAGGGCAGGGTACGATTGCAGCGGCAATTCCCACACGCGACAGCGACAAGGGCATGAAGGTGAACGTTGGTATCCGGCCCGAGGATATGGTGCCGACAGATGATGACAATTATGCGTTCTCCGGCACGGTTGAAATTGTCGAAGCCCTGGGCGAGGTGACACAGCTCTATTTCGCCAAAGCGGGACCGGAGGCGGCTGCCGTTATTGGCAAACTGCCGGGTATCCATTCGGATGTGCGGGGCAAGGTGCTGCACATGACGGCAGTGCCGGAAAAGGTCCATCTTTTCTCGAACGGCCATTCGCTTCTCTACCGCGACTGACCGAAACCGGCGGGTGGGAGCCATTTGCCGGTTTTCCCCTAAAACGTGCATGGCGGGCACACCATAACGATAAATTAGCGGTTACAGGTAAAATTGCGTGTACGGCGGATAGACAGGTCGGGTCCGCTGGATTTAACCTCCGTTAACGATCTGGTGTGTGGAAGGACGTGTCTTGGGCGAAACGTACGGTGTGTTACTGGTGCTGCTGTGTTTGCTGCAGATCAAACACATGCTGGGTGATTACTTCCTCCAGACGCGGATGATGCTGGACGGGCGCGACCAGTACGCGCACCTGGGGCGGTTTCTGCATGCGGGCGTTCATGCCACCGGATCCTTCATCGCTTTTCTGCTGATCGGCGCGCCGGTTGCTTTCATTGTGCCGCTGGTGCTTGCCGAATGGGCTGTACATTTTCACATCGACTGGTGGAAGGGGCGTCATACCTCTGACCAGAACCTGACACCGGCTGATGCCGGATACTGGCGGGCATCCGGTGTGGACCAAGCTCTGCATCAACTGACCTATATCGCCATGATCTGGATCTGGCTCACGATGGGTGCTGGCTGATTTGTCCGGACTGATGCGTCCGGATTTCCACCTTAAGTAGCAGAATTTTCAGCAGATTGCTTTTTTCAGGCAGTTGGTTAACGTTAGGGCATTGTTTTAGTGTCCGGGCATTTCTGCCCTTCGGGGGAAATTGGTTGAAGAAGCTAAGCTGGGTGTGCTGTGCCGGTTTTCTGGCGCTGGTTCTGGCGGGGAACGCGTCTGCGGAGACCCTGCGCGATGCCGTTCGTTTTGCTGTTACGACCAACCCATCCGTACGGGCCAGCGACGCGGAAATGCGAACCGCAGCTTTCGAGCTGATGCAGTTGCGCGGTGAATATCTGCCGACGGTCACCATCACCGGGGAAACGGGATACCAGCGCGTCGACGACGTGAATTCACTGTCCGAGGCGGATAACCGCGAGACGAAACCGCGGCATCAGCTGGGCGTTCGTGCCGAAATCGTGCTGTTCGATGGCTTCCGCCGGTCTAACCTGGTCTACGCGAATGCAGCCCGGGTGGATGGGAGCATTTTCCGTCTGCTCGATGCATCCGAGACCATGGCGCTCAATGCCACTGAAGCCTACATTGACGTTGTCCGGCACCGCCGGCTGCTTGAGGTGGCGCGCAGCAATGTCACCAAGCACGAGGAGATCGGACGCCAGGTGACGGACCTGGTCGAGGGGGAGGCTGCCGTTCAGCGATCAGCTTACCATCGAAGACCGGATCCGTTCTGCGAAGCTGGCGCAGCTCGAAGTTGAACGTGCGTTGCGTGACGCCGGTGCCCGCTATGAGCGTGTCATCGGCCGGCCACCGTCCGGCAACATGACCGTCAGTGCAGCAACAGCACCGCAGTCTCTGGAGGCCCTCACACAGAACGCACTGGACAACAGCTACCGTCTGCTTTTTGCAAGATCGCAGATCGACCAGACACGGTCAGAAACAGAAGTTGCACTGGCCGACAGATACCCACGCTTCACTCTCGGGGCCGGGGTCGTGCGCGATATCAACCGCAACGGTGTGCGGGGCAACCGGACGGATGAAAGCATCGGCCTTGGCCTGCGCTGGACCATCTATCAGGGCGGCAGGAAGGCAGAGCGCAACGCGCTTGCCGCGATGAACAGCCGGGCCATTGCCGCTCAGGAGGTCGCCGTGCGGGACGTGCGTGAACTGGCGGCCAGAACGTGGAATACCTATGTGACAGACCGCCAGCGTGCGGCGCAGCTCTCTGACCAGTTGCGCATTAACCGTTCAATCGTAGAGGTTTACGGCGATGAGTTCAGAGCGGCCAAACGCACGCTGCTGGATCTGCTGGAGGTAGAACGCGCGCGCTTTACTGTTGAATTTGAAACCGTCGGCGCGCAGTCCGGTCTGGTGTTCAGCACCTATCGTGCGCTCGCCACTCAAAGCCTGCTGGCGGGATACTTTGATCTGCCGGCGAGCGAACTGGCCCTGGAGCCTGTTTTCCGCGATCGGGCGAAAACCGCCCCGGAGAATGTCTTTAACGTCAAAATAGAGCCGCTGAAGTGACGCCCGAAGACGGCACCGCCCCCAAGGCTGTGCCGGCGGGGAACGAGCCTGTGCCGGACCGGCTGCGGCTCGTGGCCTGGATGGCCGGACATTTCGGACGGACCTTTACTGCAGCCGCCGTCTCTGCGCGTCTGCCGGAAAACGCTGATCCGGACAATCCGGAAATGTTGTCCCGTGCGCTGAAAACCATCGGTCTGCGCAGCCGCCTGATCCCGCGGGACATCCGGCGCATTGATCCGGCGTCGCTTCCCTGTGTTGTCTTCCGCAAATCAGGCGATCCGCTGGTGGTCACCGGATTGCCCGACCGCGGCATCGTGCAGACTGTCGATCCGGTGGCGGGCGGGCTGGAGGCAGAACAGAAGCTCCGCGATCTGCGCCGGTCCCTGCTCCCGGGCGTTCTGCTGGTGACGCCGGCGGATGATGCCGCAACCGGCCGGTTGTCGCCGGAGGCTGCGGCTGAAACGCCAGCAAAGGGCCACTGGTTCTGGGTACCTGTCCGGGCCAGCTGGTCCGGCTGGATGCAGGTTCTGCTTGCCGCCTTTCTGCTCAATCTTCTCACACTGGCGCTGCCGCTTTTTGTGATGAACGTCTATGACAAAGTGATCCCGAATCTCGCCTATGTGACACTCTGGACGCTTGCGGTCGGCGTTGGCATAGCGCTGGCACTCGATCTTGTGATGCGTACGGTCCGCACAAACATCCTCGAAGCGATCAGCCGCCGGGTCGACCTTAAAGTCGCAGCGGCTCTCTTTCGCCAGGCCATGCAGGCAAGGCTTCTGGAACGTCCCGGCGGGGCGGCCGGTATTGTCAGCACCATCCGTGATTTTGAGGTCGTACGGGAGTTTTTCGCCTCCGCAACCTTTGTGGCGGTGATTGATCTGGCCTTTATCGGGATCTTTATTGCAGCGCTCTATTTCATCGTCGGCCCGGTCGCGCTGGTTCCTTTGTGTGCTGTGCCGGTTGTGCTGGTTCTGGCACTTCTCGCACAGCTACCGCTTGGCAGGGCTGCGGCGCGCGCCCAACAGATGGCAACAAAACGGCATGTCGTGCTGGTGGAATCCCTCGGCGGCATTGAAACCGTCAAAAGCCTGAACGCAGAGCCGCTGATGCAGCGTGAATGGGAGGCCGCCGTCACGGCCTCCTCGCGCGTGAACGGGCGGACCCGTTTCTGGTCCAACGTCGCGGCAAACGGCACCATGCTGGTCCAGCAGGCTGTGAGCGTTCTGATCATTGTCTGGGGTGTTTTTCTGGTCGCCGAAGGGCGGATTTCCATTGGCGGGCTGATCGCGGCTAATATCCTCGCGGGTCGTGTGTTGGCACCGCTGGGAACAATCGCGCAGACAATTTTCCGGGCGCAATATGCCTTTCGTGCGCTCGGGGCCCTGAACAGGTTCATGAAGCTTGAGACGGAGGAAGCAGGGGCTGTCAGATCGGATGCGGTCGTCAGACGCGGCGCGCTGTCATTGGATGACGTAACATTTACCTATCCCGGTGCGCAGAATACGGCTCTCTCAGGGCTCACATTCGACATGGCACCGGGAGAAAGCATTGCCTTGCTGGGGCGGGTAGGGTCCGGCAAAACGACAACCGGCAAGGTGCTGGCGGGGCTGATCCGGCCGTCATCCGGTACCGTTCTCGTCGATGGCATCGCACTGGATCAGTACGATACCGCCGAGCTGCGGCGTGGCGTTGGTTATCTGCCGCAGTCACCGGAGCTTTTTACCGGAACGCTGCGTGAAAATCTGGTTATCGGCGCCCCCGATGCAACGGACGCAGATATCAGCCGCGCGCTCTACTTTGCGGCGATGGATGAATTTGTGGCCGGTCTGCCGGAAGGGCTGGACCTCTTTGTCGGCGAACGGGGCGCACGCCTTTCCGGTGGTCAGCGCCAGGGGATTGCTCTTGCCCGTCTGTTGCTGCGCCGCCCGCGTGTGCTGTTCCTTGATGAGCCGACCAATGCGATGGACCACCGTATGCAGCAGCAGATCACCGAACGTCTGAAAGAGCTGAACCGCAGCGGAATGGGTTTGCTGATCTCCACGCACAGACAGTCCCTGGCCGCGCTGGCGGGCCGTCTGATTGTGATGGATGCGGGCCGTGTTGTTCTGGATGGCGCACCTGGCGATGTGATGACATGTCTGAAGGACATGGGTGCTGCAAAAGAGCAGGAGACCAGCGGTGTTCGGTAACCGGGACGAGGATGTTTTCGTAAACGATGTCCGGTCCGTGTCCGGAGCGGGGCGGGACCGCGGACCGCTGCGTCTGTTGCTGGTTGTGGCGCTCGGCATCGGGTTGTTTGTCGCCTGGGCTGCCACGTACCGGATCGAGGAAACGGCGCGCGCGGTCGGTCGGGTGATCCCCTCGCAGCAGGTGCAGGTCGTGCAGAGTGCTGAGGGCGGCATTGTGCGCGATATCGCCGTGCGCGAGGGGGATCTGGTCGAGGCCGGTGATGTGCTGATGCAGATCGACGACATCCGGTCAGACGCCGAACGGGGCCAGCTGCTGGAACGTGAGGCCGCCATTCTGGCGGAATCCATCCGGCTGGAGGCTGAGGCCGCGCTGGCGTCGGCGCCTGATTTTCCGGTCGCACTGGAGGCGCGTGCGCCGCTGGCGACGGCAGCCGAGGGGCGTCTGTTTGACAGCCGCCGCGAGCAGCTGACACGCGAATTGGAAGTGCTGCAGGCCCAGCTGACCCAGCGCCGCAGCGAGCTGGACGAAATGCGTGCGATCAGGGCCCGCACCCGGGCGGTCATCGCGCCACTGTCCGAAGAGATCGCACTGACGCAGGACATGTTTGACCGGGGGCTGGTGCCGCAGATCGAACTGCTGCGCCTGCAGTCCAGGTTTGCTGAGCTGAGCGGTGACATTGCCGTCAGCGAAGCCAGTGAACCGCGTCTGCAGGCGGCCATAGGTGAGGCCGAAAACCAGATCAACGCGGCCCGCTCTGCTTATGTACTGACCGCCCGTCAACGGCTGGCACGGCTGCAGCTGGAGCTTGCCGTGGTTCAGGAAACCCTGCGCAGCGCCAATGACCGGGTGACCCGTGCGCAGTTGCGTGCGCCGGTGCGCGGCACAATCAACCGGGTCAACACGACAACCATCGGCGCGGTGGTGCAGCCGGGCGCTGCGCTGATCGAAATTGTGCCCTCCGATGACAGCCTTCTGATCGAGGCGGACCTTGGGCCCCGCGATATTGCCTTTGTGCGCACCGGCGAACCCGCATCGGTCAAAATCTCTGCCTACGATTACCTGGTGTACGGGGCGCTTGCGGGGGAAGTTCTGCGGATCGGGGCCGATACGATCACCGCCGAGGGCGGGACAGAGTTTTTCCGTGTGATTGTCCGGACGGACAAATCCTGGCTGGGCACGGACGACAATCCATTGCCCATCACGCCGGGAATGATCGCGTCGGTGGATATCCAGACCGGCGAGAAAACCGTGCTCTCCTATCTTGCGCGGCCTATTCTGCGCGCCCGCTCAGAGGCCTTGCGGGAGCGGTGACCTACTATTTTCCGGTTGAGGCATAGACCCCATCCCAGTCGCCGGCCGGCGGGTCAGAACGCAGCTGAGCGATGCGCGTGGCATAGAGCGTAACATAGGCGTCGAGGTCCTGACCTGCTTCGGCCGCCATTGCCGGCAGGGAAGAGAGTGCAGCATCGGCCCCGTCCCAGTCCTGCGCCCGGTAGGCATCCAGCATCTCAGCATTTCTGAGGATGAGCCCCTGAAAGGCGGATTGTGAGCGCAGACCATCATGACCGAAGAGGGAAAAGACCGTCTCCGGCACCTCTTTACCAACAACGCGGATCCTGTCCAGTTCCATGACGGCCATGTCCTGCGACACACGCGCGGCGGTCGCCTGTCCGAGAATAATGGCGCACCCGTAGTAGCGGGACTGACCCTCAAGCCGCGAGGCGACATTCACCGGATCGCCCAGTGCAGTGTAGTCAAAGCGTGTGTCGCTGCCCATGTTGCCCACAACGCACTGGCCGGTGTTGATGCCGATCCCAACCTTCAGCGGGTGTACCCGGTGTCCGTCGCGGCCCGTGGTCCGTGTGCCGGAACGCAGACGCTTTGCATTGAAGGCCTCCACATCAGAGATCATGCGCAGGGCGGCATGGCAGGCGGCATGGGCGTGTTCCTGGTGGTCCAGCGGCGCGTTCCAGAACGCCATCACGGCGTCACCCATGAATTTGTCGATGGTTCCCTGGTTGTCCATGATCGCCTCGGACAGGATCGTCAGGAACCGGTTCATCAGAACGGTCAGCGCCTGCGGGTCATCGCGGTATTCTTCGGCAATGGCGGTGAAGCCACGGACATCGCTGAACAGCAGCGTTAGCTGCCGGGATTCCCCGCCCAGAGTGAGTTTGCCCTGGTTGCGGCTCAGCTGATCCACCAGGTCCGGCGAGACATACTGCCCGAACGCGCTGCGGATTTCGCGCCTTTGCCGTTCCTCGCGCAGGTAGTTCACCGTCGAGATCAGCATGATCGCGGTCGCCGTTGCCAGCACCGGAAAGGTCGGATCAATCAGCACGCGGTGCTCGTGGAACATGAAATAGGACCAGGCCACATATCCTGAGAGCAGCACAACAGAAGACGAAATCAGCAGCCGGGCAGAAAGGCTTGGGGCAAAAATGATCACCAGCGTGCAGAGCACAAGTGTCAGGACCAGTTCAACGGCGATGGCATAATTCGGCCGGCTGAGCAGCGTCTGCGCCATGATGTTTTCGAGCACCTGTGCGTGGATTTCCACCCCGGCCATCGGGATGCCCAGCGGTGTCGCGCGGAAATCTTCCAGCCCGATGGCGGAGGTGCCCACAAGGACCAGATGCCCCGCCATGCGACCAGGCGGCATGCGCCCCCCGATCAGGTCAGCCGCCCGCACGTAACGGCTCTGCGAAGAGGGCGTGAGATAGGGCCAGACAGTGCCATCCCGCGCGGTGGGCACAAGCTGGCGGGCAAGGACCACCCCCTCGATACCCGCGTCGTTTGTGCGGATTGCATAGGTCCCGCCGCCGGTCGCCACCCGCAGCAGTTCCGGTGTCAGCCCCAGCCGGATCTTATCCTGCACCATCATCACCAGCGGGACGCGGCGGTAGACGCCATCGGCATCCGGCCTTGTCGCGAACATGCCGCGGCCGGCGGCGTTGGCCTCAAGTGCGGGAAGGTTCTGCAGAATGTCGGGAAACCGGAGCAGGAAGGGCGTCGGGTCAGGCCCGATCAGTGCAGGGGGCATATCAACCATTTCACGCTTTTCGGCACGGTTTCCTGCCAGCGAACGCACGGTGGCCTGCCCGACAATGACCCGCGACCGGGCAAAGGCCTGCGCCAGCAGATCGTCGTTCTCGGGCATGCCGGAAAGCTGCTCTGCGAGCTCCGGGGGCATGCCCGGATTGTCCCGTGCGATCTGCGGCGGCGACAGGCGGTCCGGTTCGGCAAAGACGATATCGAACCCGATGGCCACGGCACCGTCGGCTGTCGCGCGATCCACCATCTCGGCCACGCGCGTGCGGGGCCAGGGCCATTGGCCAATCTCCTCGATACTGCTGTCATCAACATCCAGGATCGTCACCGGCAGAGGGGTGATATCGCGGGGTTTGGACTGGTGGTAGAGATCAAAAGCGGTGTGCCGCAGCGTTTCAACCGGCAGCGGGTCACCGATGCGAATCGCCAGACCGCACAGGAGCCCCAGAAAAGAGATGACCCTGATCCAGCCCAGCCACTTTGAAAACCACTCTTTCATACCCGGCTGGACCCTGACCGTAATTTTCTTAATGAAATCAGCGCACAGGCTGAATTTTTGCTTAGCTGCTGATGATTGTGACGAATTTCCGCAACGGATCAACCCTGCGGGATTCGTGAAATTGTTTCCAAAATGTTACCAAAGACCCAAAAAACCTTGCCGGTTATGCGCTTTGTGGCAGCATTCAGGCAATTGTCTGGTGGGAATGTGTCGTGGTTCACATACGGATCACGGGGGTATTGTTAAAAGTTTAACAGATTTATTAATGCGGGGATTTCAGATGTGTCGTTGCGCGTCACTGACATAAGTCAGCCGCCGACCGGTACACATGTACTGAGCGCGGATAGTGACGGACGCCTCGTTGCGCCGGACAGCGAACAGCTGTTTGGCGGAGACTACACGCGCTCGGGCAACGATCTCTATGTCTCTGCAGACGGCCTGCCGGACCTCTATATCCCGGGATACTTCAGGGGCGCTCCGGCTGACATCATGGATGCCAGCGGCGCCGTGGTCCGGGGGCCGGTTGTCGCGCAGCTGGCAGGACCGGAAGCGCCGGCTCAGTATGCCCAGACAGGTGGAACGACGACGCCGGGCGCGAGCCCTGTGGGGCAGGTCGAAACGCTAGAAGGCGCCACGACCGTCCAGCGTACCGACGGTTCTGTCGAAACCCTGCAGGTGGGGTCGCAGATCTACCAGCAGGACGTGGTGCAGACAGCTGATGGCGGATCGGTCTCCATCACCTTTGTGGACGGCACAATTTTCACGCTGGCCTCTGCGTCACGCATGGTCATCGACGAGCTGATCTATGATCCCGAGTCCGCGTCGAATTCCGGTGGTTTCAGCCTGTTGCAGGGCAGCTTTGTTTTTATTGCCGGACAGGTTGCAAAAACCGGTGGTATGGAGGTCAGTACACCGTCCTCCACCATGGGCATCCGGGGCACAACGGTTCTGGTTGAAGTGACCGCGGACGGTGGTGTTGTGACCAGTTCCGTGACACTGACGCGCGACCCGGATGGCAGTGTGGGCCGTGTTGAGCTGCGCGATGTTGACGGCAACCTCGTGGCAACGCTGACCGATATTAACACTAAATGGCTGGTGTCCTCAGCCGGTGGCGAAACCCGTGAGGTGGCACGTACCCTTCAGGATGATGCAGACGACAGTCTGCTGATCGCAGAGGCATTTGCGGCCTTCCGGTCGGCTGTTGCGCGGGTGGATAACGGCGACACCTTTGTCACGCTCAGTGATCCTGGCGGTCCGCCGTTGGGGGGGACGGGCGGCAACAGCCCTGAAAATTCCTTCCAGGTCGATTCAATTGACGAGCCCGATACCATCGAGCAGCCGCCGGACGTCCAGAGCGATGATGCCGATACATTCGAGCCTTTTGATGATGGTCTGCTGCAACCTGACCTGGCTCCGGAACCGCCGGTATTCCGTTTCTCCGGCCTTGAGGACGCCACCGTGGACGATGCTATTGCTGGTGTTGTCGCGGTACAGGGCGGCACGGGGCCGCTCACCTATTCGCTGAGCTCTCCGCCCGCGACCGGCAGCGTTACAGTCAACGCAGATGGATCTTTTGAATACGTTCCGGCACCGGATTTCAACGGACAGGAAACATTTGCGCTGAACGTGCTGGATGACGCTGGTGAGACCAGCGAAGCGATTGTCGTCGTCGAAGTTCTGCCGGTAAATGATGCGCCCGCCGTCAGTCCGGGCGACAGCAGCCTGACAGGTGCAATCGAAGAGGCCATAGAAGACACGACAATTTCCGGCACGCTGGTTGCAACGGATGTGGATGCCGGATCGGTGCTGACCTGGAGCATCGCCGCCACGGCCGCGGTTTACGGAACATTCGCCGTCACACCGCAGGGTGTGTGGTCTTATACAATCGACAACGAACTGGCCGATCCGCTGCGCGTGGGGGAGATGGCAACCGAAACGCTCACCGTCACGGTAACGGATGAATTCGGTGCTACAGACAGCGAAACCGTTTCCGTTCTCGTGACCGGCACAAATGATGTGCCGACGGTCAGCCGCGTCAGCGTGTTTGAAACCACCCAGGACACCGACGTTACGGGGACACTCACCGCAGGCGATATTGATGGTGCCGGTGCTTTCAGTTTTGCTACTGGCTCGGATGCTCCTGCGAACGGGACCGCGGTCATCAATCCCGACGGATCGTTCTCATACAAACCGGACACCGGCTTTGTGGGCGTTGACCGCTTTACGTACACGGTCACGGACGAGGATGGTGGGCAAACGGAAGGCCGGATCGAGGTTGAGGTCGAGAATACAACTGTCGATATCAGCGGTGCCAGTGTTTCTGTCGATCTGAACCGTGACGCCACAGTGGATACGGCCGCCGGGGCCGTTGCTATTGATGTTGACGGCGATGTTGCCGTTACGCAGATCAACCTCTCTGTGCTGCTGGACAGCTCGGGCAGTATTCCGCTGCCGCTCTGGAACAGCCTTCTGGAGTCCCTTGAGGACGCAATGAACATCCTCGTTGACCAGTTCGAGGGCTCGGCAACAGTCGTCGAGGTTCAGTTCACTTCTTTCGGGTCGACCATCAGTTCCAGCGCTGTCCTTGATCTGATGGATCCGGATTTGTCGGCTGCCATTCGCGGACTGCCCTACACCGGTACAGGGACCAACTGGCGTGCGGCATTCACGGAGGCCGGTGACTTCCTGCTGGAGGAAGCCCCTGACGAATCCAATTACCTGCTCTTTGTAACGGATGGCAGGCCCAGCAGCGGGGACTGGCAATCAGCGCTTTCCGAACTGACGAACCCTGCCGATGGGCGCGATCCGGTTGAGATCAGTGCCTTTGGCTTCGGCGACGTGGATTTTGCGCAACTGCAGCTTGTCGACCCGGATGCAGTTCAGTTTGTCAGCCCGTCGGATCTGTCCGCAGCACTGCAGGAATCGCCGCTCTTCACGCCGGAACTGGTGGACCTTTCCGTGCGGCTGGAGGTCGATGGCACAGACCTTGGTGTCATAGCGGACGAAACCAGCCCGGCCCTGCAGATCGAGGGCCTTGATTATGAGTTGCCACTCGCCGCCATCGAAAACATCGCCGGTATGCTTGGCGAAGACAACCGCATCTCAATAGACGCCGGGTTCGATACGGATGGCGACAAAAACACCGTTGAGTTCGAACTGACGTCCTTTGACTCCTTCGGCCGCGCAGACACAGCGCAGACACTGACGGGGCTCGACGGCCACGACCTGCTCTTTGGCAGCAATGAGGACGACAGCATCACTGGTGGCGACGGTAATGACGTCATTCTCGCCTTTGACGGCGATGACACGATCAGCGCGGGGGCCGGAAACGACAGTGTTCTGGCAGGTGACGGGGATGACCGCATCATAATGACCGACATGCCGACGGGCACAGAAGTTGTCAGCGGCGGGGCGGGCCGTGACGTGCTCGAAGTGGATGTGGCAGACATAAATGCCCTGCTGGCAGCGACCGATCTGTCCGGGATCGAAGCCATCGATATGGACAACGGGCGCGCGGATGCTCTCTCCCTCAGTCTTGCGGACATTGTCTCCTTCTCGGACGAGGCTGATACCGAACTTGAAGCGCTGCTGGGCACTGCACTGCCGGAAAGCATCACGGTCTATGGCGAAACCGGTGATCTGGTCGATATCAGCACCGGCGCGGGCGAGAGTGTGCGGGCCGCAGCAGCAGGTCCTGTGAACGATGGAGCAGGCAACGCCTTCACGATCTACGAATACGTCGATTCGGGGGGCGAGGTGCTGGCCACTCTTGCCGTGGAATCCGCCGTGACTGTGGCGTCGGACGGCGCGACTGTCTGACCTTTTTCTGACGTTTTTCCGTGACTTCGCCGAAAGTTCCGCAGCCTGTGCAAAGTGCATGTTCTGCGGGCTTTTCATCCTGTCAGGATGGTGTTTATTAGCGCTCGGTCGTCCCCTGACAATCCGAGGAAATTATGTCTGAACAGACACAGCAAAGCAGTGACAGAAACTGGTGGAAGGGTTGCTCCATATATCAGGTGTATCCCCGCAGTTTTCAGGACAGCAACGAAGACGGTATCGGTGATCTTGGCGGCGTCGTGCAGCGCATGGATTACATCGCGGCGCTCGGTGTTGATGCGATCTGGATCTCGCCGTTCTTTACCTCCCCGATGAAGGATTTCGGCTACGACGTCAGCGATTACTGCGACGTGGACCCGATGTTCGGCACGCTGGCGGATTTCGACGCGCTGGTTGAGGCCGCGCATGCGCATGGTCTGAAGGTCATGATCGACCTTGTGCTGTCGCATACCTCGGACCAGCATCCCTGGTTCATGGAAAGCAGGGCCAGCCGCGAGGGGCCGCGCAGCGACTGGTATGTCTGGGCTGACCCGAAACCGGATGGCACCGCGCCCAACAACTGGCTGTCGATTTTCGGCGGACCGGCCTGGCAGTGGGATGCGCAGCGTGAGCAGTATTACCTGCACAATTTCCTGACCTCGCAGCCCGATCTGAATTTCCACAGTGAAGATGTGCAGAACGCCCTGCTGGGGGTTACGCGTTTCTGGCTGGACCGGGGTGTGGACGGTTTCCGTCTGGATACGGTCAACTTTTACTACGCCGACAAAAATCTGCGCGATAACCCGGCGCTGCCCAAAGAAGACCGGTCAGCGGTTCTGGCGCCGTCCGTGAACCCCTACAACCATCAGGACCACGTCTATTCCAAGAACAGGCCGGATAACCTGGAGTTTCTGGCAAGGTTCCGCGCGCTGCTGGACGAATACAATGCCATCACCTCTCTGGGGGAAATCGGCGATGCGCTGCATGGTCTGGACCTTCTGGGGCAGTACACTTCGGGCGATGAGGCACTGCACATGTGCTACGCCTTTGAGTTTCTTGCGCGCGAAAAGCTGACCGCATCGCGTGTGGCTCAGGTGTTCGACGAGCTGGGGCGTGCGGCGCGCAACGGCTGGGCGGCATGGGCGTTTTCCAACCATGACGTTATGCGCCACGGGTCGCGATGGGAGCTGAGCCCGGCGGCGCTCAGGCTGCATGCCACCCTCCTGATGTGTCTGCCCGGCACGGCCTGTCTTTATCAGGGCGAAGAACTCGGACTGCCCGAGGCAGATGTCCCGTTTGAGGATCTTCAGGACCCCTACGGCATTGAGTTCTGGCCGGAATTCAAAGGCCGCGATGGCTGCAGAACGCCGATGGTCTGGGCCGCTGACGAGCTGAATGCGGGCTTCACACCTGCAATTCCATGGCTGCCGGTCTCGCACAGTCATCTGGAGAACGCCGCCGACATTCAGGAACGTACACCGGGATCGCTGCTGCATCACTACCGGAACGCGCTGGCGTTCCGTAAACAGCATGCAGCGCTGCGTCATGGTACGCATGATGGGGTTTTCGCCTACGGCGATGTGCTGCATTTCTCCCGCGTGGCTGACGGAGAAACGCTGTTCTGTGCGTTCAACATGTCGGATACGCCGTCGATGCACGCATTGCCGCCCGGAGAATGGGAAACCATTGCCCAGGAACTCGGTGGAGGCAGCCCGGGCCCTGAAAACCGCCTGCATCTCGGGCCCTGGCAGGTCTGTATCGCGCGCCGTACCGGGTGACGGGGAGGCCTGCGTCAAATTTCCCGGCCCAGAGTGTTTGCAGTCCGGTGCTCTGCTCCGGTAGACAGGTGGTGAACGGGTTCCGGTCTGCCAGCCGCACCTGCCATCAACCTGCCTGGGGGCGGAATATGCAAAACAGTTCTGCGGCCTTTGCGGGTCTGAAGACTGCCGTACGGGCGATCCTTCTGTCATTCGTGGTTTTTGCCGGACAGGCCGCAGCATTTGATGTCCGGGTCGTTGGCCCGTTTGACGACACCCTGCGTGCGCAGCTTGAGGGTGGTTCGCTGCTTGTCGAGCAGTCGGCAGGGGAGCAGTCTGTCTCAGCGCAGGAAATCGTTTCAACCGCCCAGGCGGATTACCAGCGTCTGCTGGCGGTGCTCTATGATGCGGGGTTCTTCGGCGCGGCGATCAACATCGCGCTGGACGGGCGCGAGGCCGCATCAATCCCACCGGTGGATCCGCCCGCAACCGTCAGGGAAGCGGTGATCTCAATCAGCCCGGGCCCGGCGTTCCGCTTTGGTCGTGCAACCATCACACCGGTCGCACCCGGCACCGAGCTGCCTGACGGATTTGCGAGGGGGAGACCGCCGGTCTTGGCGTTCTGAAGTCGGCCGTTTCAGCGGGTATTGATGGATGGCGCGATGTCGGGCACGCCCGGGCAGCACTTCAGAGCCAGTCGCTTACCGCGCAGCATGCACAACAGCAGATCAATGCAGATCTCGTCCTGCGGCCCGGCCCCCGGTTCCGTTTCGGGCCACTGACCGTCACAGGTGACAGCGCAGTCCGCCGCGAGCGTATTCTGGAAATCGCGGGTCTGCCGGAGGGAGAGGTTTTCTCGCCCGATGAGCTGCGCAAATCAGGTGACCGTCTGCGGCGCACGGGCGCTTTCAGTTCCATTGCCATGGTCGAGGCGGATGGACCGGTACCGGGCGATACATTGCCTGTGTCCGTCCGGGTGGCCGATGCGAAACCGCGCCGCTTTGGATTTGGCGCCGAACTGGCAACGGTCGAGGGGATAACACTCAGCGCATTCTGGTTGCACCGCAATCTATTTGGCGGTGCGGAAAGGCTGCGGTTCGAGGGAGAAATCAAGGGCATCGGTGGTGAGACGGGGGGCACGGACTTCCGCCTTGAGACCCGGTTCGACCGGCCCGCGACCTTCAATGAGGACACCGGGTTTTACGCGCTGAACGAGATTGAACAGCTGGACCAGATCAATTTCTTCTCCAGTGCAAGCCACGTTTGAAGTGGGCATTGAGCGCACCGCCTCCGACCAGCGCAGCTACCGGCTGGGCATCGGTCTGCGCCGCGCGATCACCCGGGATGACTTCGGCGAGGCAGATTACACGCTGTTTCTGGTGCCTGCCGGCGCCACCTTTGATTACCGGGACCGTCCTCTTGATGCCCGTCGCGGGTATTATGCAGACGTTGAACTCACGCCTTTTGCGGCGATTTCCGGGGCAGATAATGGTCTGCTGACCACCGCTGATCTGCGCGGATACCGGACCTTTGGCAGTGACCGCTCGACAACACTTGCCCTGCGCGCACAGTTTGGTTCGGTCGCAGGACCAGCGCTCGACGTGGCACCTGCAGATTTTCTCTTTTACTCCGGTGGTGGTGGTACGGTCCGCGGACATGATTTCCAGTCACTGGGCGTCGATCTGGGGGACGGTCGCGAAGTCGGTGGCCGCTCTTTTCTGGGGCTGACCGCGGAACTGCGGTTCCGGTCCAGTGGTAATCTTGGGTATGTCGGCTTTTTTGATGCCGGATACATCGGGGCGGAATCCTTCCCCGACGGGTCCGGCGAATGGCAGACAGGTGCAGGCTTTGGTCTGCGGTATGCCACCGGCATCGGGCCCATCCGCGTTGACGTGGGCCGCGCCCTTGCGGGAAGTGACGACGCGGCGGCCTTTCAGATTTACATCGGCATAGGACAATCGTTTTGAGACGTCTTTCATACCTTCTGATCTGCCTGCTGATGATCTGCGTGCCCGTTCTGGCCGCGGCGCAGGAGGATGAGGACGATGGCGGCTTTCTGACCCGCACGATCGAGGGGGCGCTGTCCGGTGCGGGCCGCGATGTGCAACTGCGTGGATTTCGCGGCGCGCTGAGTTCTGAGGCGTCGTTTGAGCAGCTCACAATTGCGGATGACACCGGGATCTGGCTCACGCTTGAGGATGTGACACTGAACTGGAGCAGGGCGGCGCTGTTGCGCGGGCGTCTGCAGGTGGACCGCCTGAGTGCTGCATCCCTGGAACTGCCCCGTCTGCCCGAAGCCGAAGAGACCGAAGAACTGCCATCAGCCGAAGCCGGTGGTTTCGCGTTGCCGGAACTGCCGGTCAGTATCAACATCGAAGCTTTTGAGGTCGAACGGATTGCGCTGGGTGCACCGCTGCTCGGAGAAGAGACAGTGCTTCAGGTCCAGTGCCTCTGCGCGGCTGGATGACGATGGCCTGCAACTGGATCTGACGGCGGACCGCCTCGATGGGGCGGCGGGCAGGTTTCTGCTGCGGGCGGGTTTTGCACGTGAGACGGAAATCATTCTGGTCGATCTGGACCTGACCGAAGACGCGCGCGGTATCGCCTCGCATCTGCTGAACCTGCCGGGCGATCCGTCGGTGGACCTGACCGTGGCAGGCGAGGGGCCCTTGTCTGATTTCACCTCCGACATCCGTCTGGCGACAGACGGTGCGCCCCGCATAGCAGGTCAGGTCCGGCTGACGGCACTTGACCCGGTCGCCGAAGGGGCCGCGCCCGACCGGCGCATCGTCGCGGACATCGGTGGCGATATCACTGCCGTTCTGGCCCCGGAATACCGCGACTTCTTTGGCACCGATGTTGGTCTGACAGCGGATACGCTGATCGGAGCAGACGGTACTGTTTCCGTTGACAGCTTTGCGCTGCGGGCCGAGTCCGCACAGCTGCAGGGCAGTGTCAGGATCAACGAAGAAGGCTGGCCCGCGTTCATTGACGTCGATGGCCGTATCGGGCGCGGTGGCGCACCTGTTGTTCTGCCGGGCACGGATGCCGGAACAACAATCAGTGCCGTAACCCTGGCCGTCGATTTTGATGCCGCGGGCGGGGATGCGTTGCAGGGAGCCTTCGACATCCGGGACCTTGTTCAGGAAGATATCCGCATTGATCGCACGCTGCTGTCCCTTGACGGAACGCTCAGCGGTGCCCCCGGCACAATTGGTGAACTGGTCACCGATCTGACGCTGGCCGCAACGGGGATCGAGCTCAACGATCCCAACGTGGCGCAGGCGCTTGGCAACAGCATCGAAGGCAGCGCCGCGATCAGCTACACCGAAGATCAGCCGATCCGCATCAGCGACCTGACTATTGGGGGTGCGGATTACAGTCTGGACGGAGATATCGTCATCCGCGGCCTCGAAAACGGTTTCCCCACAAACCTGGCGCTGCAGGTGCAGGCGGCTGACCTGACCCGGTTTGCCGCTCTTACGGGTCAGGACCTGGCGGGCGCGGCTGACCTCGCTGTTGAGGGGATGATCACACCGCTTGCGGGCACATTCGATCTTCGCATTTCAGGCAATACAGAGGACGCGGCACTCGGCATCGCCGAAGTCGACCGCGTCATGGCCGGACGTACCGAGCTGTCCCTGCGTGCTCTGCGGGACCAGTCAGGTACCTTTGTCGAGGATCTGTTGCTGAAGAACGCAGCACTCGATGTCGCGGCGGATGCATCGCTTCAGAGCGGGCAGAGCAGCGTAACCGGGCGGGCAGCACTGTCGGACATTGCCCTCGTGCTGCCGCAGTACACCGGGCCAGTGCGCGTCGTCGCAGATGCGTCACAGGACGAAAAGGGCTGGACCGTGGACGGCTCTGTCGACGCACCATACGACGGTCGTGTGACTGTGAGCGGCCTGGTAACGGGACCGGACGCTGATATGAATGTCACCGTCAGCCTGCCGGAAATCAGCCCTCTCGTCCCACAGGCGTCCGGTCCGCTGGATCTGGCGGCACGCATCTGGCAGGCCGGAACGGGGTACAGCGTGGACGCCACAGCCGGTGGGCCGTTCGGGGCGGATGTGGTCGTCAAAGGTCTGGCGACCGGGCCGGAGGCAGCGGTGGATTTCGTACTCGATCTGCCTGATATCGGTGTTTTTGTGCCGGAAATCCGCGGCCCTCTGAACCTCACCGGGCTGGCCGCCCGCGCGGGCGACGACTGGCGTGTTGATACAGTCGTGCGCGGGCCAGCGGGGACACAGGCAAACGTCGCCGGCACCGTAGCGCAGGACACAACGCTTGATCTGACGGTGGCAGGTGCGCTGCCACTGGGGCTCGCACAGCCCTTTCTGGCACCCCGCAGCATCCGGGGGACGGCAGAGTTCGATCTGGCGGTGCAGGGGACGCCGGGCCTGTCTGCGGTCAGCGGCCGCGTTGCAACGAGCGGCGCCACTTTTACAGCGCCCAACCTCCGGCTGGGGCTGACAGGGCTTGCCACGACCGTCGTGCTTCGGAACGGAACGGCACAAATCGACGTGGGCGGCGATGTCGTTTCGGGCGGCCGCATTGAAGCATCCGGCAGCCTTGGCCTGGGTGGCGCGCTGCCAGCGGATCTGGATGTCTTTCTGCGCAATACCGTTCTGACGGACCCGCGCCTATATACCACGACCCTCAATGGCGCGATCGGCATTGACGGGCCACTGAGTGGCGGCGCGCGCATCACCGGGCAGATTGATATCGGCGAGACGACTGTGTCTGTGCCGTCAACCGGACTGACCAGCATCGGTGATATCCCGGACATCACACACTTTGGCGCACCACGCGACGTGACCATCACCCGGCAGCGCGCAGATGTGATCCCCGAACCCCAAAGCGAGGCGTCCGGTGGTGGAGGGGGACCGGCCTATGGGTTGGGCATTGTTGTGAACGCGCCCGGGCGCATTTTTGTGCGGGGGCGTGGCCTTGATGCTGAGCTTGGCGGCAACCTGGAGATCAGCGGCACAACGGCGCGCATCATCTCAGCCGGTGAGTTTGAGCTGATCCGGGGCCGGCTCGATATTCTGGCCAAGCGCTATGACCTGACCGAGGGCACAGTTCAGTTTCTGGGCAGCCTGACGCCGTACATCCGGTTTGTGACCACCTCGACAACCCGCGACGGCACAGCGAGCATCGTGCTTGAAGGGGCAGCGGACGACCTTGAAGTGTCTTTTGTGTCCGATCCGGCCGCACCTGAGGATGAAGTACTGGCGCAGTTGCTCTTTGGCCGCAGCCTCACGCAGCTGTCCGCATTCCAGGCGCTGCAGCTTGCCAATGCGGTCGCAACACTGGCCGGGCGCGGTGGCGTCGGGCTGATCGGTGAACTGCGTGAGGGCTTCGGGCTGGACGATTTCGATGTGTCCACCACGGATGACGGCGAGACGGAAATCCGCGCAGGCAAATACATCTCGGAAAACGTCTATACGGATGTGACGAGCTCTGGCGGAGATGCCGAAATCTCGCTGAACATCGATCTGACGGACTCGTTCAAAGCCCGTGGTTCAGTCGACGGCAACGGCAATACCGGTGTCGGGATTTTCTTTGAGCGGGATTACTGATCCGCCGGGTCCTGCTCGGCAAAATGGCCGAAACGGCCCCGGTCGAACAGCAGACCTGCGGCGTCCTGATCGTGCAGGGCAACGCGCGCGACGCGGCCCAGAACCAGGGAATGGTCCCCCGCCGGATGCACCGCATGCGTATCGCAGTGGAATTCCGCCAGACATCCCCGCAGAACAGGTGTGCCGTGTGCCCCCGGCGACCAGTCTGATGTACTGAACCCATCGCCCTGGGCCGCGAAGTGTTTTGCGACATGCAGCTGATCTGCGCTGAGCACATGGATACAGAAGCGTTTGGCTGTGACGAAAGCGTCATGGCGGCGGGATGATACCGCCGGGCACCACAAGATCAGAGGCGGATCAAGCGAGACCGATGAAAACGAGTTGGCGGTCATGCCAAGCGGCCCGCTGTCCAGTTCGGTGGTCACAACCGTCACCCCGGTGCCATAGCACCCGAACGCGCGGCGCAGGTCCTTGCTGCGTTCAGGTGTCGGCGTAAATATTTCAGGCGCGCGGCTCACCGGGACGGTTCCGCGCAGGCCAGGGTCACAGCGAAGGGTGTCATGAAGTTCCGGCTCCGGTCAGGTACCGGAGAGATAAAGCCCGGTCGCAACCGGGCAAGGCAGCCTGCCGAAAAAAGTACTGCTGCAAAAGAAAACGCGCGGCACCATCGTCCCGCGCGTCTGTTGTTCGGGTGACCGCGTCAGCGGTTCATGCGGTTTTCGATCAGATCATCGACAACGGACGGATCGGCCAGAGTGGATGTGTCCCCCAGCGCGCCATAGTCGTTCTCGGCAATCTTGCGCAGGATGCGCCGCATGATTTTGCCTGAGCGGGTTTTGGGCAGCCCCGGTGCCCACTGGATCAGGTCCGGGCTGGCAATCGGCCCGATTTCTTGGCGAACCCATGTGCGCAAATCCTTGCGCAGCTCTTCGGTCGGTTCCTCGCCGCCCATCAGGGTAACATAACAGTAGATGCCCTGGCCCTTGATGTCGTGCGGATAGCCGACCACTGCGGCCTCCGCGACCTTGGCATGTGCCACCAGTGCGCTCTCGACTTCGGCAGTTCCCATGCGGTGACCAGAAACGTTGATCACATCATCCACACGCCCGGTGATCCAGTAATCACCATCCGCGTCCCGTTTGCACCCGTCACCGGTGAAGTAATAGCCTTCGTAGTCCGCGAAATAAGTCTTCTCGAAGCGCTCGTGATCTCCCCAGACTGTGCGCATCTGTCCGGGCCAGCTGTCGGCGATGCAGAGAACACCCTCAACATCATTGCCGTCGATCACTTCACCGGACGCCGGTTCCAGAACAACGGGCTGAATGCCGAAGAAAGGCTTCATCGCAGAGCCCGGTTTCATCGCATGTGCGCCGGGCAGGGGGGTCATCAGATGTCCTCCGGTCTCGGTCTGCCACCAGGTGTCAACGATCGGGCATCTGCCTTTGCCGACAACGTCATTGTACCAGTTCCAGGCCTCCGGGTTGATCGGCTCGCCAACGGTACCGAGCACCTTCAGATCGCTCAGATCGCATTTCTCGACAAAGCTGTTCCCCTGGCCCATCAGGGCGCGGATGGCAGTTGGGGCGGTGTAGAACTGGTTCACTTTGTGCTTTTCGCAGACCTGCCAGAAGCGGCTGGCGTCCGGATATGTGGGCACACCCTCGAACATCAGCGTTGTCGCGCCATTGGCGAGCGGCCCATAGACGATGTAGCTGTGTCCGGTCACCCAGCCCACATCTGCGGTACACCAGTAGATGTCACCGTCATGGTAGTCGAAGGTAATCTCATGCGTCATGGCCGCATAAACCAGATAGCCGCCGGTGGTATGCACGACACCTTTGGGCTGGCCGGTCGAGCCTGACGTGTAGAGGATAAAGAGCGGATCTTCGGCCCCCATTTCCTCGGGCGGGCAGTCAGCCGATGCTTCGGCGGCGAGCGCGTTGTAATCTGCATCGCGACCGTCGACCCAGGCCACATCACCACCGGTGCGCCGGACAACAAGGCACCGCACACTGTCGTCACACTGGGCCAGCGCTGTGTCGGCGTTTGCTTTCAGCGGCGTGTTGCGGCCTCCGCGTGGCGCCTCGTCTGCTGTGATGACGACTTTCGCCTCGCAGCCGTTGACCCGGGCAGCCAGCGCGTCTGGCGAGAACCCGGCAAACACGATGGAATGAATAGCGCCGATGCGGGCACAGGCCAGCATGGCATAGGCCGCCTCCGGGATCATCGGCATGTAGATGATCACCCGATCCCCCTTGGCGACGCCCAGGCCCTTGAGAACATTTGCCATTTTCGACACAGAGCTGTGCAGCTTGGCATAGGTGATATGCTGGGCTTCGTCCTCGGGGCTGTCGGGCTCCCAGATGATCGCGGTCTGATCACCGCGTGTGGCCAGGTGCCGGTCAATACAGTTTGCGGACACGTTCAGCGTGCCGTCAGCAAACCAGTTGATCGAAACATTTCCGAGCGAATAATCCACGTCCTTGACCGTGGTGAAGGGCTTCATCCAGTCCACCCGGCCGGCTTCCTTGCGCCAGAACGCGTCGGGGTCGGCGATGGACGCGCTGTACATTTCGCCATACCTGGCGCTGTCCACATGCGCGCCAGCGGCCATTTCAGCAGAAGGTGGATAGGATTTTTGCGCGGAACCGGTGTCGGCCATGTAGGTTTCCCCCTGAAATTTCATTCGTCGCATTGTGGGCCGTTGTCCGGTGGAACGGACGTCTGGGCCGGTCAATACTGTGCGGATCATACCGGTATTTGAAAAGAAGTGAATAACCCACAGATTTATAAGGGTTTAATTGTAAAATACTTGATTTTGCAGGCGCGGCATCTGTAAAGGAATGCGGCGTGGTCTGAAAATTCCACGTCTTTACCTTGTTTTGTCTGTCAACGCTTTCCCGGTCTGCGGGTGGTGGTCAGCGCGCGTTCTGCCCTGCAGCATCCGTGCCCCGCGCGTGTATCGGAGAGGATTGCGGGCAAACGCGTTTCAGGGCTTGGCACCAGCCGTTCCCGGCACTACTTTTGCCCCAAGCACGCCCCGAATGAGGTGTGCAAACAGGGAGAAACACATGAACAGATATCTCAGCGCCGCAGCTGTCGGCGCGATCAGCCTTGCATTTGTTACCGAAGCTGCAGCGACCGAATGGAACGTCTCCGTCTGGGGTAAACGCCGCGCGTTCACTGAGCATGTTGAAAAGCTGGCCGAGCTGGTGTCCGAGAAAACCGGCGGCGAGTTTACAATGAATGTGAGCTACGGCGGTCTCAGCAAAAACCGCGAAAACCTCGACGGCATTTCCATCGGTGCTTTCGAGATGGCGCAGTTCTGCGCGGGCTATCACCGTGACAAGAACCGTGTGATCACGGTGCTCGAACTGCCGTTCCTCGGCGTCGAAAACCTGGAGCAGGAAGTTGCGGTGTCCAAAGCGGTTTATGCGCATCCGGCGGCGACCGAAGAAATGGCGCAGTGGAATGCAAAACTGCTGATGACCTCGCCGATGCCCCAGTACAACCTGGTGGGCACAGGTGAGCCACGCGATGAACTGGCGGATTTTGAAGGGATGCGCGTGCGTGCAACCGGTGGTCTCGGCGAAGCCTTCAAGGCCGTTGGCGGTGTGCCGACATCCGTGACCGCAACCGAGGCCTATCAGGCGATGGAAGGCGGCGTCGTGGACACAGTGGCATTTGCCCAGCACGCGCACCTGAGCTTTGGCACCATCAACCAGGCCGACTGGTGGACCGCGAACCTCAACCCCGGCACCGTGAACTGCCCGGTTGTTGTGAATATCGACGCCTACGAGTCGCTCTCTGACGCGCATCGTGAAGCGCTGGACAGCTCGGTGGATGAAGCCATCGCGCATTACCTCGCCAACTATGCCGAACTGCTCGAGCGCTGGGATTCCGTGCTTGAGGAAAAAGGCGTGCAGAAGGTCGAGATCGACCCGGCTGTGATTGCCGAGTTCCGCTCGATTGCAGCTGAACCGGCAAAGGATGCCTGGATCGCAGACATGGAAGCACAGGGCCTGCCGGGTCAGGAGCTCTATGATCTGGTGGTGAACGCGCTGGCCGAAGCCAAGGGCGGCAGCTGATCCATTCGGGCCGTCCCTGGCGGGGCGGCCCATTCCAACGATAAACGGGGGGCAGGGCGATGGCAGGTTCCGCTGCAGTGCTCGAAGATTCCAGTCTGCTCAGCCGGCTGGACCGCGCACTTATCCCGCTTGAACGTTTCTGCGCTTTGCTGAGCGGTCTGGCGATTTTCTCACTCATGTTCCTCGCTGCCTGGTCTGTGACCGGGCGCAAGTTCTTCGCCTCGCCTATGGCAGGCTATGTCGACTACATCGAAGCAATGATGCCGATCATCGCGATCATGGGCATCGCCTATGTGCAGCGGGATGGCACCCACGTGCGGATGGACATGCTGGTCAGCAAACTCAGGGGACGTATGCTGTGGTTCTTTGAACTGCTCTCTGTCCTGCTCATCCTCGTGCTGATCGTGGCCCTGACCTGGGGCGCCTGGGATCACTTTGACCGCTCTTTTGACTGCGCGCGGCCGCTCTGCAGCCGTGACAGCTCCATAGATATCGGCATCCCGATCTGGCCCTCGAAACTGGTGGTGCCGATCGCTTTTGGCGTGCTGGTACTGCGTCTGCTGCTGCAGGCCTGGGGGTACGGCCGGGCTCTGATCCTTGGTCTGGAAAACCCGGTGGCGGTGCCGCTCAATCTGTCAGTTGCCGAACAGGCACGGCTTGAAGCCGAAGCACTGGAGGGGTCAGACTGATGGAACCCATTGAAATCGGACTGTGGGTCAGTGGTGGCCTGCTGGTGATGGTCGTGCTCGGCATGCGCGTTGCTTTTGCAGCGGGTCTGGCGGGCTTTGTCGGGCTGGTCTGGCTGCGCTGGAACGGCTTTGACTACGACCCGGAACGCTTTGGAAAAGCACTGGAAATCAGCGTGAAGATCGCGGGTCTCACCCCGCATTCCAAAGTGTCAGCCCAGGTGCTGAGCCTGATCCCGGTGTTCATCATGATCGGCTATCTGGCCTATCACGCGAAACTCACCACGGCCCTTTTCACGGCGGCCAAACGCTGGATCGCCTGGGTGCCCGGCGGGCTAGCCGTGTCGACGGTTTTTGCCACCGCAGGCTTCGCGGCCGTGTCAGGCGCGTCAGTTGCCACTGCGGCTGTCTTTGCCCGTATCGCCATCCCCGAGATGCTCAAGATCGGGTACAACAAACAGTTCGCGGCCGGGGTTGTGGCGGCCGGCGGCACGCTGGCCTCACTGATCCCGCCCTCTGCCATTCTGGTGATCTACGCGATCATCGTCGAGCAGGACGTGGGCAAACTGCTGCTCGCAGGGTTTCTGCCGGGTATGTTCTCGGCTATCGTTTATGCTGCGCTGATCATCGGGATTGCCGTTACCTTCAAAACCGTGGGGCCGCCGGTGAGCGGTTTCACCTGGCGCGAACGGTTTGAATCCCTGCCGCCGGCGCTGCCGATTGTTGCGGTGGTCGTGATCATTATTTTCTTTGTTTACAACCCCTTTGGCGACGCCTGGGGCACGCCGACCGAAGGTGGTGCGATCGGGGCGTTCATCATTTTTCTGATGGCGCTTTATCGCGGTATGCGCTGGAAGCAGCTGAAAACCGCGCTGCTGGATACTGCCAAGCTGACGGTGATGATCTTTTCGATCATCTGGGGTGTTCTGATCTATGTGCGGTTCCTCGGGTTTGCTGAACTGCCGGAGGCTTTTGCTGACTGGATCACCGGGCTTGAGATGTCGCCGATGCTGATCCTGATCTGCATTCTGCTGGCCTATGCGGTGCTGGGGATGTTCATGGACGCCATTGGCATGCTGCTGCTGACACTGCCTGTGGTCTATCCCGCGGTGATGGCGCTGAATGGTGGTGAATTCGTCAGTGCGGCGGACAGCGCCTTTGGCATGTCGGGGCCGATGTGTGCGATCTGGTTCGGGATTCTGGTGGTGAAAATGGCCGAGTTCTGTCTGATCACGCCGCCCATCGGGCTGAACTGTTTCGTGGTGGCGGGCGTGCGCGATGACCTGACCGTGCAGGACGTCTTCAAGGGCGTGACGCCGTTCTTTGTGGCCGATGCCGTGACCATCGCGCTGCTGGTGGCCTTCCCGGGGATCGTGCTCTTTCTGCCGTCACTCGCGGGTTAGATCAGGACCGCGCGCCGGGGTTAACCCACCGCCCGCGCAACACTGCGGACGGTCCCGGGGCCCCGGAGAGAGACTTTGGCCTTTTTGCCAGCAAAACAGGGCAAATTCGATGTCGGTAAAACGTCGGTGTTGCGTCGGTATGACGTCGGTGCGAACGGCGGTGTTGCGCCGTTTCGGGCGCAGTAACAGGGCGCGCGCTGTGGAAAGGTTACCAGCGCGTTACCCTGTCCGGCCTCACACCTGAGACACCCCACGCAGATCACAGCGCCCGCGAAACAGGCACTGTTGCGCCGCGCCGTTCCGCCCTCAAGGGGTGGAACGGCGCGTCTCCCTCCGGAACGACGCTTCTGCAGGACGGTGGGATGCCTGAGATTGAAGGTCGGAGGATTTGCGGGCGGAAATGCCGATCAAGCGAAACCACGGTGGCTTTGTCGACGAAAATTTAGTTAACGTAATGCCATGGTCGTAACTGTCGAAGTGCAGCAAGAAATGGTATCGATGGATTATCTTCCAGTTTTTATTTCATTAACGGCTTTGTTCTTTTCCGGAATAAGTTTGGGTTGGACGATTTACCGAGATATTCAACGCCCTCGATTCAAGGTCTTGACCGGGATCAATCGGGTTGCGCAACAAGGCGCTCCGCCGTCGGAGCCTTTCATTGGCGTGGAAGCAATTAACCTTGGCCCGACGCCAAATAAGATTGGGTTGGTTTTCGTAAGAAAATCTTGGTGGCAGCGGAATTTTGGAAATCAAGACAAAACAAGCGCCTTTTTGTTCGCAGACTATGCGCATACGGCAACAAGTCCGCAATCGGTTCTCTCCAATAGGATTGAAGTTGGCGAAAGCGCTAGATATGCGTTTCCATTCAATTCGGAGTGTTTTTTGAAGGAGGATTGGGCGCAGATTGGAGTTGCCGATGGTTTTGGTCGGATGCATTGGGCACCAAAAGATGATCTGGCCAAGATGCGGAAGCAATACTTTTATGAGTTTCACACAAATTGATCTTTATGACTGGTCCGTTCCGGATTTCCGGGGCCCGCAATACGTGATCTCAAGATCTACTTCGCAGGCCTGCATCGATCACTTCTGGACCTATGTTTAAATTCGTTTGGAATAATTTGCGACTACACCTAGAGACGCTGGCAATAGACTCGGTTCAGAAAATGATCTGAAATTGTTTGCTTTAATCCGCTCCGCTGGTCACACCCCATCCAGCGACGTCAGGGCTTCGATCTCTTCGGCACTCAGGTGGCGGACCTTTTCCCAGGCGCGGGATTTGCCGGGGTTGAGCAGGCCCTGCGGGTCCATGCGTTTTTTCCAGGCGAGGTGGCGGAAGTCGGGCTGCATGTGGTTGCCTTCGATGGCGCAGATATGGGCGTCGTAGACGGTAAAGCCGTCTGCCTCATACGTCGCGTTGATCTCTGCCAGACGGTCGGGTGTTGAATACCAGATGATCGGCAGATCGGCGCAGATGACCGCACCGTCCCAGCGGGTAAATTCGTGATGTGGCCAGACCTCGTCTCCCTGGGCGTCGCGCATGGCGGCCACGCGGGCGGCATCGCCGGGGTCGGGCACGCCGATCTGCTGGTAGGTGGCGGAGCGGTCGGCCTTGAGCACCTGGAGCGTGGTGTGATTGTAAGCAAACTCGAAGACATGGGGCAGTTTCAGGGCTTCGCGTTCCGCGTCATCTATGGCCAGATGCAGGGTTCCGCCCGTCTTTGTGATCAGGTCCTGGAAGGCGTCCAGGTGTTCGCGCGGGACGAGGGAGACCAGCAGGTGGTGATCTTTGGGAATGTGGCCTTCGAGCCTGGGGAAGTAACCGGCGATCCGGGCGTCCACGACGGAGCAGAGTTTGCGCCCGATCACATCATCGCCTGCTGAGGCCAGGGCGTATCCGGCGGCGTAACAGGCCTCGTAGCTGTCAAACCCGGCCATACAGCCGATCCAGTCGCGGGTGGGCACGGTGCGCAGGGTGATCTCGGTCATTGCCCCGTTGATGCCCCAGGCGTGGTGCATGCGCAGGACGTCCTCGCCCTGGAATACATGCTCGCGCGGTTCAGGTTCTGCTGACAGGGCCTTGATCTCAATGATGTTTCCGTTCTGGCGCAGGGGGCCGTTTGAGATGGACCCTATCCCTGCGCTGCCGCCTGCGACAAAGCCGCCGATGGTGGCGATGTCCTGGGTCGAGGGGAACATGGCAAGCTCATAGCCTTCGGGTTTGAGGGCGGCGTTGATGTCTGCCATCAGCGCGCCCGCCTCGACGCGGACAAAGCCCGGGCCGGTTTCGAGAATGCGGGACATTGCCGTGGTCTGGATGATCAGCCCGCCCTGGAGCGGGACCGCCTGGCCATAGTTGCCGGTGCCGCCGCCGCGCAGCACGACGGGCACGCTATGCCGGCTGGCCACGGACAGGCAGTGCGCGAGTTCTTCAGGGGTTTTCGGCATGGCCACGAGGTCGCCGAAGCTGCGCCGGAGCTGTGCGTTCAGAAGCGGGGAGTACCAGAAGAAATCGCGGCTGCGCTTTTTCACGGTGACCGGGTCGTCCGATATGTCGACGGGGACAAGGTCTGCGGCGATGCGGGACCAGTCAGGGGTCTTTGTGTCAGTCATGGCTGGTCTCCGTCAGAAGATCGGTCAGGGGGATGGGTTGTGCCGCGCCGGTCAGCAGTTCAGAAAGATCAGCGGCGGGGAACGCGATAAGCTCAGAGGGGGCGGCGGTGTCCACGCACAGTGGGGCGAGCCCCATGGCGTTGCGTGGGTGGGTTGTGATCGTTTTCAGATGCGCGCCGAAGGGCGGGTCGAGGTGCCCGGTCAGGACTGCGAGCCCGAGCGACCAGATCGGGTCATGCCGGCCGATGGGGCAGAAGGCGTCGCGGACGTTGTCTGTGCCGATGATGGTCTGCACGCCCGCCTGGTTCAGTTCGTGCAGCATGGTGAGGCCGCGCGCGGTCGGGGTGCCGCCGCGCCGGCCCTGGAGGTAGAGGTTGGTCGAGGGCAGAGCGGCCACGGCGATCCCGGCGTGGGCCAGTTTGTCGGCGGTGCGCTGCAGATCGTCTGTGTCCCGCACTGCGAGGCTGCAGGCGTGACCACAGAGGATGGGGCCCTCAAACCCGGTTTCCGGGGCGATGTCCGCAATCAGCCCGAGACCGTCGAGGCTGGGGTCAAGACCTTCGTCCACGTGGAAATCCAGCGGCAGGCCAAAGTGGGTTGCGGCGTCAAAGAGCGCCCGGAGACCGGCGCGCATGTTGGCATGGCCCAGCAGAAAGCTGCCCAGTGCGCCGCCGTCACGCGCGACACGCCGGGCGACAGCCTGTGCGGCGCCGGGCGTTGCCATCTCGTCGATGCCCGTGAGCGCGGCGGTCTGAACAATGATGCCGGCGTCGCGGGCCGCGGCGGTCAGATCGGCCATGATGTCCCAGGCCAGCGGGGTGTCGGGATGATCCGTCCCCGTGGCCCAGTCGATATGCGTGCGCAGCGCACCGCACCCAGCCTGCCGGAGTTCCGTGAGCCCGCGCTGCATGCGGGTCCGAAGGTCATCAGCCGTCCAGTTGGTCTTGTCGCGGCGCTGTGCGGCGAGGGCTGCGGCGAGATCACCGCCGACATCGCCCAGCCGCCCGATGCTGTGGCATTTGTCCAGATGCACATGCGCTTCGGTCAGGCGCGGCAGGACAATGTACCGGTTTGCGCTGTCGCTGCCGGAGGGTTCCAGATGCGCTGTGCCGTCGGGAGCGAGGCACAGCGTGCCGCAGCGCAGATCACCGGTGGCAGTGCCGCCAAACCGGTCCGGGTCCGCAAGCTGGCTCACCGGAACAGAGACGCCGGGCAGCACAGCGCGCGGGCCGGTGCCGGGGTTCGTCTGGTGCGCGGCGGTGCGCGCTGTGTCGTTGGGTTGTGTCATGCCACACCTATGCTGTCCCCTTGGGGTGGGGGAGGTTGTGGCCCTTTTGGTCTGTGCCAGAGATGTCCCAAGGCTGCCAGATCAGATGCCCGCAGGCAAGTCCGTTTGCGGGCTGTGGTCCGGTGCGGGGCCTGTGGCCCTAGGATGTGCTCAAATAACCGGCCGCGTTTCACTGCCCATCGCGCTGGGGTGGAAATCACCGGCGCGCACTTGCTTTGCCGCCGGTTTCGGTGGTCTCATCAGATATGTTTCTGCCCATCGATTCCGCCGCCGCCAAATCTGATCTGCCACGCAACTGCACGTTTTCAGAGAGCGACTGGCGCATCCTTGCAGGGTTCTGGCACCCGGTGGCCTTCTGTCATGAGATTGCAGAGAAGCCGGTGCCTGCAAAACTGCTGGACGTCGATCTGGTGATATGGCGCACAGGCGCTGGCATTTCGGTGGCCCGCGATCTCTGCCCGCACCGGGGCACGCGGATCAGCGCGGGGCGGGTCGACGGGGACCAGCTGATCTGTCCCATGCATGGCCTGCATTTTGACCCCGCCGGTGTCTGCTCGAAAGTGCCCTCGAACCCGGACCAGAGCGCGCGGATATCGCCGCGCCTGCGTCTTCAGACGCTGCAGGTCTGTGAACGGTACGGGATCGTCTGGACGTGTCTTTCGGACAACCCGGTCTGGCCGGTCCCCGACTGGCCGGGGCTGAAGGACCAAAGCCTGAAGCGGGTCTTTGTGCCGCCCAACACATGGGCTGCTGCGGCCAGCCGGCATGTTGAGAACTTCAATGACGTGGCGCATTTCCCCTGGGTGCACAAAGAGACATTCGGCGGCAGCGAGGAGGACCGGTTCCCGTCCTACGATGTGACCGAAACGGATTATGGCCTGATGTTTCAGCTCGGCTATGAGGAGGGCGGCAACAGGTTCCCCGATGATGTGCCGGGCGACAGCCGCCATGTGGTCTATACCTATCAGCTGACCTGGCCGTTTTCGACGATCATCGTGATCCAGCCCAACGACAGCTGGTATGTACAGTATTTCGCAGACACGGTCTGTCCGGTGTCGGCGTATGAAACCCGCATCTTCCAGGTCGCGACTGATACGACCGGCGCGCCGGACGAAGAATTTCTGATCCGTGAAAGCCTGATGATCAATGATGAGGATAAGGCGCTGGTGGAGGCGCAGCGGCCCGAGGACCTGCCGCTGAACATCCGCGATGAGGTGCATATCCCGGCCGATGCGATGTCGGTCGCGTACCGGCGGGGGCTGGTGAACAGGTTCAGGTTGGGCGGCGCGCTGGTCAGCTGACGCGGCGGCCGGCGACCCATGTCTGGTGAATGTCAGCAGGTGTGGCGCGCATGATGATCTTTTGCAGCAGATCCTCCTGCGGGCCGAAATCATCCTCCAGCTTCACCAGAATGGCATCCATCTGACGGCCGGGCTCAAAGGCACCCACCGGCAGATCAAGCACATCCGCACCGCCTTTGGTGGCGAGATAAAACGCATCGCGGAAATCGGCGCGCGCGCCTGGCACACCACGCTGATCTCCGGGCGTGGCCGGGTCCACGCCATCCTCGAGCATGCGCGACGCGGTCACCGCTGCGCGGGCATTGTCGAGCAGAAAGGCACTGGGCCCGCCTGAGATGTCGGTGCCCAGCCCGATGTGCAGCGCCTTGGCCATCGCGCGCCGGAGCGGAAAGACCGCGTTGCCGAAATAGGCGTTGGAGAGCGGGCAATGGGCAATGCCTGCGCCGCGTTCATGGATCAGGTCCATGTCCGCGTCCGTGATGTGACCGGCATGGGCCAGCACAGAGCGCCGGGTGAGCAGGCCGAAATCATCGAGTGCCGCCGTATCCGTTTTGCCGGTGCGTTCCAGCACATGGGCGTGTTCCCAGTCGCTCTCAGAACAGTGGGTCTGGACGGGGGCCTTTGTGCGGGCGGCCAGATCGCCCAACCCCTGCAGGGCCTCGTCACTGCAGGCGGGGATAAAGCGCGGGGTGATCACCGGCTCGACCAGTGTGTTGCCGGGCAGGGCGCGGACCGCCTCGATAAAGCGGGCGGTGTCCTCAATGGCGGCAGTGGCGTCGCGGTCGCGGTAGTAGTCAGGACAGCCCGCAGCCAGATCCATCGCCACACGCCCCACCAGCGCGCGCTGCCCGAGGCGCAGGCAGGTTTCTGCAAGGTTCAGGCTGGAGGGTCCGTGGATCGTGGCGAAATAGACGGCAGTGGTGGTGCCGTTGGCGAGCAACCGCCGCACCAGCCGGTCATGCACCTCGCTGGCATAGGCCAGATCGTCAAAGCGGGCCTCCAGCGGAAAGGTGTAGCGGAAGAGCCAGTCTTCGAGCGGGACATCTAGTGCTGTGCCAAGCTGCGGGAACTGCGGCGCATGAATGTGCAGATCAACGAGGCCCGGCAGCAGAACGCCCTGATCGCGCAGGTCGAGCGTTTCGGGCGCGCTGCCCCCTTTGGCGACGCCTGTGATCTCACCGGTGTCTGAAACGGAAACGAGCGCATCTTCAATGCGCTCGATCCGGCCCCGTTCGGGACTGTGTATCAGATGGGCACGGATGGCCTGCATCAGTTGGGCAGACGTGTCTCAACGCCTTTGACCAGCCAGTCGATGCCCAGCAGGTCAGGATCCGCGATGGTCACACCTGCGGCCAGACGTTCGGTGCCGTCCTGGTCCATCACCGGCCCGGTCAGCGGGTGGAAGGCGCCGGCCTTCATCGCGTCAGCGGCCTCAGAAATCTTTGCCATGGTGCCGTCTGAGATTTTGTCCGACCAGCTTTTGACATCCACCGCGCCATCGGCCATGCCGCCCCAGTAGGCTTCGCCCTCAAAGGTGCCGTCCATGGTGGCCTGCACGCTTCTGACAAAAAAGGACGACCAGTCCGCAATCTGCGAGGCCAGCAGCCAGTTGGGCGCATAGGACTTCATGTCAGAGGAGGTGTTGATCACAAAGACTTCTTCCTCTTCGGCGACTGTGACCACCGAGGGCGTGTCCTGGTAGAGCGAATAGATCACGTCCGCCTGCTGCGCGATGAGGGCGCGGGCGCTGTCCTGGGCTTTGGGCGGATCGAACCAGGAATTCAGCCAGACGACTTTGATCGTCACATCCGGGTTCACTTCCTGCAGGCCGAGTGCGAAGCCGTTGATCATGCCGATGACTTCCGGGATCGCATAGGCAGCGACGATGCCGACCACGTTGCTTTCGGTCACGTCACCTGCGGCCATGCCCACCAGATAGCTGCTTTCATAGTTGCGGCTCTGGAAGTTGCTGAAGTTCGGAGCCAGTTTGAAACCGGAGGCGTGCAGGAAGGTCATTTCCGGTCGCTGCTGCGCCAGTTTGATGCCGTCATTCATATAGCCGAAGGATCCCAGCATGATCATTTCGGCGCCCTGAGCGGCCATCTGGTTCATGATGCGTGCGGCATCCGGTCCTTCGGGCACGTTTTCCACAAAGACGGTTTCGACCTTGTCACCAAAGGCTTCCTCGATCGCGAGACGGCCTGCGTTCAGTTCAGCCGACCAGCCCACATCGGCAATCGGTGACGGATAGACAAAGCCGATCTTGAGCTTGTCTTCGGCCAGCGCGGGCAGGGCGGTCAGCCCGACCAGTGCCGTTGCCAGCAGCGTTTTTGCAAGTTTCATGTCAGTTCTCCCCATTGGTGTCGTTACAGTCTGAAAGTCGCCCCGAGGCTTGCCGGGCTGTTGAGGCGGATGAAAAGCGTATTGCGCGAAATCAGTGCGAGCATGAAGATTGTCACCAGATAGGGCAAAGCTGACATCAGCTGGCTGGGCACATTTACGCCCAGTGCCTGGATTGACAGCTCCAGCAGCGAGATCGAGCCGAAAAGATAGGCACCAAAGGCAACGCGCGGCACCATCCAGGTGCCGAATACGGTCAGGGCCACGACGATCCAGCCGCGGCCGGCGATCATGCCTTCGGCCCAGAGCGGCGTGTAGGCTGTGGACATATAGGCCCCGCCGATGCCCGCCATTGCCCCGCCAAAAGCCACGCAGCCCGCGCGGATCCAGCGCACGCGCAGCCCCAGGGCATGGGCGTTTTCGGGGCTTTCGCCCACCGCGCGGATGGTCAGGCCCAGGCGGGTCCGGTTGAGCACATACCAGGTCGCAAAGACCAGCACGATGGACAGATAGACCATCACATCCTGCTGAAAAAACATCGGGCCGATCACCGGGATCTGCGCCAGGGGACCCAGCGGCAGGTCCGGCACACCGGGCAGGGTCATGCTCTCGAACTTTTTGCCGATGGCCGAGGACAGGCCGAGCCCCAGAATGCCGATGGCCAGACCCGAGGCGGTCTGGTTGGCCCGGAAGACCAGTGTCACCACTGCAAAGATGAGCGACAGCAATGCGCCCAGCACGGCGGCTGCGAGAAAACCGACCGTGTAGGAGCCCGAAACAGTTGCCGCGACAAACCCCATAGCCGCGCCGGTTGCCATCATCCCCTCGATCCCGAGGTTCAGCATGCCGGATTTTTCCGCCACCAGTTCGCCCATCGCAGCAAATATCAGCGCCGTTGCTGCCGCCAGAGTGCCGCTTACCATGAAAATCAGGACATCCATCAGACGGGGGCCTCCCGCACCAGACGCAGGCGCATGGTCAGCAGCAGCGAACAGGCCAGATAGGAGATCAGCAGGATGCCCTGCAGGATACCCGTGACGGCATCGGGCACGCCCACGCTGAGCAGGGCGAAATCGCCGCCCACATAGACCAGCGCCATGATGGCGGAGGCAAAGAGGATACCGATGGGGTTCAGCCCGCCCAGGACGGCCACGATGATGCCCGCATATCCATAACCGGGCGAGATATTCCGCTGGAGCAGCCCCAGCGGGCCCGCAACCTCACCGACCCCGGCCAGACCCGCAGCACCACCGGACACCAGCAGTGCAATCCAGATCGCGCGTTTCGACGAGAAGCCGGCATAGACGGCGGCTCCTGGTGCCAGCCCGCCCACAGACAGTTTGTAGCTCGCAAAGCTGTAGCGCACGCAAACGACCGCAACGGCCGTGGCCACAAGTCCCATATAGAGGGAGGCGTTGGCGCGGGTGCCGTCAATGATCACAGGAAAGATGGCGTTCTGCCCGAAGGTGATGGACTGCGGGAAATTGAAGCCCATCGGGTCCTTCAGCGGCCCCGTGACGAGGTAATAGAGCAACTGCAGCGCCACACTGGTCAGCATGAAAGTCACAAGAATTTCGTTGGCGTTGAACTGCGTGCGCAGGAACGCCGCAATCGCGGCCCAGGCCATACCGGCCAGCATGCCCGCCAGGATCATGCCGGGCAGCAGCAGCGGTGAGGTGGAGCCGTCGAACCAGATGGCCAGCACCGACGCGGCGATGGCCCCCAGAATAAGCTGGCCCTCGGCGCCGATGTTCCAGACCTGCGCGCGGAACCCGATGGCCAGGCCCTGGGCGATCAGCAGCAGAGGCGCCATTTTCAGCAGAACCTCGCCAATGCCGTAGGTGGTGAGCAGGGGTTCGACAAACACGGCATGCAGGCCGCGCAGCGGGGCGACGCCATAGATGGCAAAGAGCACCGCGCCACCGATCAGCGTGAGCACCAGCGCCAGGGCGGCCACCTGAATGGGGGCGATGATCGAGTTTGTTTCGCGGGGCTCCAGCACGAATTTAGCCATGCGCGGCCTCCAGCTCGTCGAATTCTCCGGCCATGGCGAGGCCGATATGGTCGATGTCGGTCTGACCGACGGGGACGGCCTGGGAGAGCCGGCCACGGAACATGACCTGGATGCGGTCACAGACTTCCATGAGCTCTTCCAGCTCTTCAGAGACGATCAGAACGGCAACGCCTTCGGCGCGCAGATCGAGCAGGCGCTGGCGGATTGCGGCAGCGGCCCCCACATCAACGCCCCATGTCGGCTGTTCAGCTATCAGAACGCGGGGGGACAGGGCCATTTCACGGCTCACGATGAATTTCTGCAGATTGCCGCCCGACAGAGACTGTGCGGCGGCGTCGGGGCCGCTGCACCGGACATCCATGCCGTTGATGGTCTCGGTGGCACGGGCCCGCCTGCGGCGCAGGTTCAGAAAACCGGATCGCAGCAGACCGGCGTGAAAGGTCGTAAGCCCTACGTTTTCGGCCAGCGTATGGCCCGGCACGGCACCACGGCCCAGGCGTTCCTCGGGGATAAAGTGCAGACCGGCGGCGCGCCGGGCGTCAGGGCCAAGATTGCCGATGGGCTGTCCTTCGAGCGTGACCGTTCCGGCCTGGGTGCGGAATTCGCCCGCCAGTGCCCGCATCAGCGCACCCTGACCGTTGCCGGACACACCCGCGATGCCCAGAATTTCCCCGCTGTTCAGCGACAGGTTCAGACCGCTCAGGCGTGGGGCATAGGGGTTTTCAGGGGCGTGATCCAGGTCGCGCACCCGCAGCACTTCGCGGCTCTCCGGCGAGGGCGCGCGCGTGCCGAAGGCCGGAATTTCCTGCCCGATCATCAGCTGCGTGAGGCTTTTGGCCGTTTCCTCTTTGGGATTCACGACACCAACCACCCGGCCACCGCGCATGATTGTCGCCGTGTCGCACAGCGCGCGGATCTCATCCAGTTTGTGCGAAATGAACACCACAGCGATGCCTTCGGCAGCCAGGGTGCGCAGTGTTTCAAAGAGCTTCGCAATGCCCTGCGGCGGCAGCACGGATGTGGGCTCGTCGAGAATAATGAGTTTGGGCTCCTGCAGAATGCAACGCAGGATTTCGATCCGCTGACGCTCGCCCACGGTCAGGGAATGCACGCGGGCGTCGGGTTCGACCTCCAGGCCGAACCTCTCGGAGGCGGTGCGGATGCGCGCCGCAAGGTCAGCCATGCTGCCTTCGACAGCCAGCGAAATGTTTTCGGTCACGGTCAGCGTTTCAAAGAGCGAAAAGTGCTGGAATACCATGCCGATCCCCAGACGCCGGGCCTCGGCGGGGGAGGTGATCTCAACGGGCTGTCCCTGCCAGGACACCGTGCCCGCGTCAGGTTTCACAACACCGTAGATCACCTTCATCAGTGTGGATTTGCCCGCACCGTTTTCGCCCAGCACCGCGTGGATCTGACCCGCCTCTACCTGGAAATCCACCGCATCATTGGCAATTGTGCGGCCGTAGACTTTTGTGACCCCGGAAATATTCAGAATGGGATCAGTCATCAACGGCTTCTGTCTTTTCATGGCGATAATGAATGCCCGGCATGGTCACAAACCCCGGCAGGCCACGGATGGCGTACAGCCAGTTGCGGATGGCCGGGTAGCCGTCGTGCTCAAGCCCTGCGTCCGGGCTGAGGGCGACGTATGGAAAACAGGCAATGTCCGCGATGGTGGGCCCATCACCGGCGACCCAGAGGCCACCGTCCAGCACCCGGTCCGTCAGGTGACGTTCGAGCGCGCGCAGATCGCGTATCGCTGAGGCGCGCGCAGCGTCGCCATCCACGGGCCAGTTGAGCATGGTGTGCAGACGTGCGAGACCTGCGCTTTGCGTCAGACGGCCGGAAAAGCCCAGCCATTCCTGCACCACAGCCAGCCGCGCAGCATCAGTGACGGGGAACCACGCCCCGGTCGCGTCGTGATGCGTGGCCAGCCAGGTCAGCATCGCCTGAGTTTCGGTCAGCACCATGTCGCCTGCGGTTAGCACCGGCAGCGTGCCCGCCGGGTTGAGCGCGAGCATCCGGGGCGAGCGGTGTTCCAGGCCGGGATAGAAATCAACGGCGACCGTTTTATAGGAGACGCCCAGCAGTGATGCCATCAGGCGGATCTTGTAGCAGTTTCCGGAGAGGACGTAGTTGTAGAGCGTGAAAGTCATGCGGCGGTCGTCTGCGCTCCGTATGTGGCGCCTTTGCGCTTGAGCCAGCGGCGGTACACCACCGAGGTCAGATCACAGCGTGTGGGGATTTCCATGCGCGGGTCGAGTGGCAGCAGCGTCGGCTTCTGGTTTTCCAGAATGGAGCGGTCCTGGAGGAAAATTTCCTGCTGGAACTGTACGAGGTCGGCGTATTCAGAGACCTCATCATAGAGCGCCATCCAGGGCCATGCGATGCAGGTCTGATCCGTCACGGGCTGCACGAAAATGGCGATCACATCCCAGGATGCAGGCTTCGGCGGGCAGGTCTTGTAGAGCACAGCTGTGGTTGGGGCAGGGACGCGGTATTCGTATTGCGTTTCAATGGCTTCTGTCGCACTTTTAGCGGCCTGGGGCTGGTGAAAGCCGATCTGAGTGGCCCAGACCTCGTCTACATCCTCGCGGATTTCCACTTTGTAGGGGGCGACTTCGGTATGCGGCTCTTCGCCAAGGATGCCGGTGTGCACGAACGGGAAATGCGCGATGTCGAGAAAGTTCTCGACCGCGCGCAGGGGAGAGCAGCGCACCTGCACTCCGCCACAGGGCACAAACACCCGGTCCTGCTCGGCGGCCTCGTCAATTTCAAAGAGCGGGCGCGGGTCTGTGCCGGTGGTCGTCCAGACATGGTCGTAGCGCACCTGCACGGGCAGCTGGCGGCCATCCTCTGCGATGACCACGGGGGCCTCAAATGTGCCGGACACTGTTACGGGCTGGCCCAGAAGCCGGGTCTGAAACGAGCCGCCAGCACCCATGCGCGCGGCATCGGCGACGACATACCAGTCATTGGATGCATATGCCTGGCTCATGCGGTGGTCTCCTCAGCAACGTCGCGGGCCGCCTCGCACCAGCGCGACAGGGCCTTGCACATCGCGACGGGCGTGCCGTCCCCGACAAGGACATGGACCATGGTTTCATCGTCGCCCAGAGGGGCCGCGTGGAGCGTCACACCGGTATCGCCGACCTGCAACGCGCCCGAGGGCAGCAGGGCCGGGGGCTTACCCTCGAAGGGCGTCTCGCGCAGCGCCTGCAACGCGCGGTCCGGCGTGCAGGAAAAGCTCAGGCTGCGCAGCGGGGTTGCTGCGTCTTTGCCGGGCGCGGGGTCGGCATCGCCCTGCGTGCTGACGCGGATCACGCCTGCGCCCTCGGTCACACTGAACACCCTGGCACCGATTGTTTCGGGCGGTTCGAGGTCCGGGTGTGCGGGGATATAGGCGCAGACGCCGTCTTTGCGGTAGTGCCATCCGTGATAAAGACAGGCCAGATGGCCGTCCCTCACAAAACCATGGCTGAGCCGCATGCCCCTGTGCGGGCAGCGGTTGTCCCAGGCATGCAGCCCGCCGTTCTCATCGCGCCAGACGGCCAGGTCCTGGCCCTGCACCTCAGCGCGCATGACACGTCCCGGCGCGAGATCGCGCGAAAGTCCGACAGCAACAGACGTCATCTGATATCCCCACCTCGCTTTTCTGGTTAGGCCAACACCCGCAATCGCAAAAACCAAAAACTGTTCCCCGTGATCATCCTATCAGCCCATTTTCAGATTTGCACAAATTTTAGGCGTGCGGATGTCGTCACAGCGCAGTGAAGCGCCCCGGCTGCCCGTTAAAGGTGTAGGGCGCGCGCGCAATCGTTTCGACCATGGCTTCGGCAGGGCCCAGACTGCAGGCGGCTTCCATCGCGTCAATCAGCGCATCCGGCCCTGCGAGGACGATAAACAGGGTGCCCTCGTCTTTGCGCTTGACCCATCCCTGCAGGTCAAGCAACTGACCGCGGTGCAGAATCCAGGGCAGAATCGTCTGTGCGGAAAGCCGGCCGGTCAGGGTCAGTGCGGTGCCCTGCATCAGGCGTTCCAGAAGCGGATGTGCTGATCAGCGATCTCGCTTTCCAGCTCTGCAAAAGGGCCGCGCACGTCCACGGGCCGCTGACCGGAGCCAAAGATGACGCGGCATTCCAGATCCTGTGTCGGGTTCTCCGGGTCGTCCCCGGTCAGCTCGCCCAGGCGTTTTTCGGTCATGCCAAAGACAACGGCACCGATCTCTGCCCAGTAGATTGTGCCGGAACACATGGAGCAGGGCTCCACTGAGGTGTAGAGTGTGGCCTGCCGCAGGACAGCGACGCTGAAGCGGCGGGCTGCGTCCCGTGCCAGGTTGGTTTCCGCATGCCCGGGGCCACGGTCGACAGAAAAGGAGTTTTTGCCCTCGGCCAGGATCTCACCATCTGCAGAGACCAGAACGGCTCCGAAAGGGTGGTTGCCCTCTGACACCGCCTCATCTGCCAGAGCGATGGTGCGCCTGAGAAAGGTCAGATCCTGTGCTTTTGTCATGCAGCCCCCCATTGCGGCGCGGTATGGCCGCAAGGTTAGCAACAAGGACGGTTGATGCAAAGCCCGCCGTGCCGTCGCGATCCGTGCTGTGACGTTGTGCCCGTGACGCCGCGGGGCGCATATTGTATGCACGGCGCGCGAGTCGCTCAGATCGGGACCCGGGAGGTCTTTTCATGCCCATGCATACTGCTGCCCGCGCGGCCCGGCTGTCGGTTGCGCCCATGATGGACTGGACAGACCGGCATTGCCGGATGCTGCACCGGCAGCTGACGGCTGAGGCGCTGCTCTATACGGAAATGGTGACGTCGGCGGCACTGGTGCGCGGTGGGGCGACCCATCTTCTGGCGCATTCGCCGCAGGAGCATCCCGTGGCGCTGCAGCTCGGCGGGTCGGATCCGGCGGAGCTGGCGGAGGCCGCACGGTTGGGCGCAGAGGCCGGCTACGCAGAGATCAACCTGAATGTCGGATGCCCGTCAGACCGGGTGCAGTCGGGGTGCTTCGGCGCGGTGCTGATGGAACAGCCCGCACTGGTGGCCGACTGCGTCAAAGCCATGCAGCGCGCGGTGGATATTGATGTAACGGTCAAATGCCGGATCGGCGTGGATGATCAGGACCCCGAAGAGGTCCTGCCGGAGTTTCTTGCCCGCATTGTCGGGGCCGGGTGTGAACGTGTTGCCATCCACGCCCGCAAAGCCTGGCTCCATGGGCTGAGCCCCAAGGAAAACCGGGACATCCCACCTCTGGACTATGACCTGGTGCACAGGATGAAGGGGCTTTTTCCCAACCTGCATATCTCGGTGAACGGCGGGATCACCACGCTGGAACAGGCGCAGGCCTTTCTGGACGGCGGGCTGGATGGTGTGATGATCGGGCGCGAGGCTTATCACAACCCGATGGGGGTGCTGGCCGCCGCCGATCCGGTCATTTTCGGACGTGGCCGGACCCGCACCGCGGAAGAGGCCGTGGCCAGGATGCTGCCCTACATCGACGCACATGTGGCAGACGGCGGACGGCTGGGCCAGGTGACACGTCACATGCTGGGTCTTTTCAACGGCCGGCCGGGCGCTCGGGCCTGGCGGCGCATGCTCTCTGAGGGGGCGAACCGGTCGGGGGCGGGCCGTGCCCTTGTGGAGGAGGCTCTGGCGCAGATCCAGCCCAACGTGCCGCTTGCCTCCACAGCCTGACAGACAACGGAATTCCTGAAGATGCCTGATCCTGTCCTGCTCGTGCAGATGACCGTCCTGCTCGCCATCATCGGCGCCTTTGCTGGTGTTCTGGCAGGGCTTCTCGGCGTGGGGGGCGGGATTGTCCTGGTGCCCGCCTATTTCTTTGCCTTCACGACCCTGGGATATGGCGGTGACGCGCTGATGCAGGTCTGTGTGGCGACGTCACTGGCCACAATCATCGTGACCTCTATGCGTTCGGTGCTCAGCCACAACAAAACCGGCGCGGTTATCTGGCCCATTCTGCGCGGCTGGGCACCGGGGATTATGGCGGGGGCCGTGGTGGGCATGCTGGTCGTGGCGCAGTTGCGCAGTTCGACCCTGCAGCTGCTTTTCGGTCTGCTTGCAATGACCGTCGGGCTTTATATGGCGCTGGGCCGCAGTGAGTGGCGGCTGGGGCATGAGATGCCCACGGGGCTGCGCAGGATCGCGGTGTCCCCGGTGGTGGGCTTTCTGTCCGTGCTGATGGGCGTGGGGGGCGGCAGTTTCGGGGTGCCGCTGATGACGCTTTACGGCACGGCCATTCACCGGGCGGTGGCAACGGCGGCAGGGTTCGGACTGCTCATCGCGGCACCTGCTGTTCTTGGCTTTCTGCTGACCCCGGTGGATGCAGCGGCGCGGCCGCCGGGCACGGTCGGTTCCGTGAACCTGGCCGCTTTCCTGCTGACCATCGCGATGACCCTGATCACCACGCCGCTGGGCGCGCGGCTGGCCCACAGCCTTGACCCCGTACGCCTGCGGCGCGTTTTCGCTGTATTTCTGCTGCTGGTGGCCGCGAATATGGTGCGCAAGGCGCTGGGCGGGTGAAGGATTATTTGGAAAAGGGCTGGTGCGTTTTCCCGCCAGAGCCTGCGCTGCAGGACTGGGTACGCCATGCCGCGCGGGATGCAGAGCGCGCGCTGAACGATCCGGCTCTGGCCCATCTGCACCAGTGTGGCGGCACCTGGTTTGTCGGGCTGGATGCGCTGGCCAATGACGCTGAGGGGCGGGTTGCCGGGTCCGGGCCGCTGGCGGGGCGCGCCGTCGATTTCCTCGCCGCACAGCCTGGCGGCTGGCCCGCGCTGCACCGCGCGCAGCTCTCGGTGACCTTTCCGGGCTATCCGCAGCCGCGTGAGGGAGAAACCGGGCCTGCGTTCCGCTACCGCCTGAACCGTGATGCGGCCCATGTGGACGGGCTGATCGGTGAGGGAACTCCCAAGCGCCGTTTCGTGCGGGAACCGCATGCCTTCATCCTCGGCATTCCCCTGAACGACGCAGGCCGCGACGCGGCCCCGCTGGTGGTCTGGGACGGCAGCCACCGGATGATGCAGCAGGCCTTTCAGGCCGTCTTCCGGGGATGCCCGCCGGACCTCATGTCAGAGCGTGATGTGACCGAAATCTATCAGGAAACCCGCCGCCGTGTGTTTGAATCCTGCGCCCGCGTTGTGGTCACGGCACCACCCGGCAGTGCGATTGTGCTGCACCGGATGACCCTGCACGGCGTTGCCCCCTGGGCCAAAGCGGCAGATGCCGCGGGCGGGCGGCGCATGATTGCCTATTTCCGGCCCGAAATGCCCGGCGGCGTTCCGGCCTGGCTTGCACCGGACGCATGACCGCTGGTCGTGCGGTCCGCACCCCCTTGGCAAGGGCGTGCGCCTCGCCTATACGCGCAGCCTGAACATCGCACGAGGGTCCGGACATGACAGGCAGCGCAAATCTCAACATCATGATCAAGGCCGCCCGCAAGGCAGGCCGGTCGCTGGTCAAGGATTTCCGCGAAGTTGAGAACCTGCAGGTGTCGATGAAAGGTGCCGGCGACTTTGTGTCCCGCGCCGACCTGAACGCCGAAAAGATCATCAAAGAAGAACTGATGGGCGCGCGCCCGACCTATGGCTGGGTGGGCGAGGAATCCAAAGAGGAAGAGGGCCAGGACCCGACGCGCCGCTGGATTGTCGACCCGCTGGACGGCACCACGAATTACCTGCACGGCCTGCCGCACTGGGCGGTGTCGATCGCCCTGGAGCACAAAGGCCAGATCGTTGCGGGTGTCGTGTTCGACCCGGCCAAGGACGAGATGTTCTGGGCGGAAAAAGGGGCCGGGGCCTGGATGAACGAGAGCCGTCTGCGCGTCTCGGGCCGTATCCGCATGATCGAGAGTGTTTTTGCCACCGGTCTGCCGTTTGGTGGCCGGGGGGATCTGCCGGACACGCTGCGCGAGCTTGGCCGTGTGCTGCCCGGATGTGCGGGCGTGCGCCGCTGGGGCGCTGCGGCCCTTGATCTGGCTTATGTGGCCGCCGGCCGTTACGACGGATACTGGGAACGGCGTCTGAATGCCTGGGACATCGCTGCGGGCACCATCATTGTGCGCGAAGCGGGCGGTCTGGCTGAACCCATCGACCCCAGCGGTGACATCGTTGCAGATGGCACGATCATCTGCGCCAATGAGGCGCTGTTTTCGCCCCTGGCGAAACTGATCCGCGACTGATCCCGCTCAGCTGTCCGAGGGGTGATTTACCCCGTCGTGCCAGACCATCGGTTCGTAGTCTGTCGGGTCCTGCCCGTCGATGCAACCGATGTTCACACCAATCTCTGACGGATCAGACCGGCGGCGGTGATGCGTGTAAATCCCGCAGATGCCGCAGAAATAATGCTCTGCTGTGCGCGTGCCGAACTGATAGAGCCGCAGGTTCTCTGCGCCCGAGATGATGTCCAGTGAATCGTATGCGCAGCTCACATTGCCCGCCTGACGGCGACGACAGAAGGAACAGGTGCAGCGCGCAGGTGTCATGCCGCGCCCGCGCAGCCGGGCGGATATCACGATACTGCCACAGTGACAGCGCGCGGTGATGCGCTCGCTTGTCATTTGCGCCCCACTTTCGGAATACGGCTCTGTTCAAAGGTGTAGCGCGCTTCGGGATGCGGCGGCTGGCCGTGCGTGCGTTCCCAGAACGCAGGTCCCCGCGCGCGAGCCACACCGGAACGGCCAGGATCAGGCCGGCCACAAAGCCGCCCGCATGGGCCCAGTAGGCCACGCCGCCGCCACCTGTGTCCGACCCGAGCCCGCCGAGAAACTGCATGCCGAACCAGACGGCCAGCATGATCCAGGCCGGGATCGGAAAGACTTTAAAGAACACAATCAGGATGAGCAGGATGTCGACACGCGCCTTTGGGAAAAGCAGCAGGTATCCCCCCATCACGCCCGCAATAGCACCCGATGCCCCGACCGTCGGCACGGTTGAGCCAGGATCAATCGCCACCTGCGCCAGCGAGGCTAGAACGCCCGACAAAAGATAGAACACCAGATAGCCCAGATGTCCCATCGTATCTTCTATATTGTCGCCGAAGATCCACAAAAAGAGCATGTTGCCTGCAAGGTGCATGATACCACCATGCAGAAAGATGGATGTGATCAGCGTATAGAATCCGTCGCCATCGGTGATACGCGCAGGAATCATTGCCCATTCAAACCACAGCGCGTTGATGACACGGGCATTTTCCATGTCACCCCAGTAGCTGAGGAAAATGAGAATGTTCATCGCCATGAGGCCCCAGGTCACCCAGGGCGTGCGGCCGGACGGATTGTGATCGCGGATCGGAAACATGGGCCCACGCTGGGCGATTGCACGAGCAGGGTCAAGGACCGCCGCGCTGAAGGCGGCGGTCCTTTGTCTCAGGATGCAGCACCGAGCAGTGCCGCGTTCCCGCCGGAAGCTGTCGTATCCACACAGACGTGCCGTTCGGCCCGGACACGGGCCTCATCCGGGCGGCCCGGGATCAGCGGGATGATCGCCCCCTTGCGGGCGGCCAGCGCCTGTTCGATGCCGCGCGCGGTGTCCGTGTCGCCCCACCACAGAACGCCGCCCCATGCGGGGCCATTCGTGAGTGTTGCCGGATCAATGCTGCCGGTGGTTTCGACGGTGACCCCGCCCAGGGCACGCACCGCGCGGGCCTGAGCTGCAACCGTCGCAGTGCCAGGCCCCATGCAAAGCAGTGGCGCGCGCGGCAGCGTGCTCAGCCGGTTGGATTCGCCGGTGGGCCCCGGCAGGGACAGGGTACTCAGCCCCGTGCGCTGGTGATCCGACATCGCGGGTAGCGCCTGCATCGCGGTGTCCCAGACCGCGTCGGTGCTTTCACGCTCCGGCGCGCCGAACCGCGGCAGATAGCTTGGTCCGCCTGCCTTGGGGCCGGTGCCTGACAGACCCTCACCACCAAAGGGCTGGCTGCCGACAATTGCACCGATCTGGTTGCGGTTGATATAGACGTTGCCGGCCTCAATGCGCTCCGCCACATGCTGCACCCGGTCATCGATGCGGGTGTGCAGACCAAAGGTCAGGCCGTAGCCCGTGGCATTGATGTCATCGATGATGCTGTCCAGCTGATGTGACCCAAAGGTGGCCAGGTGCAGCACCGGACCAAAGATCTCACGCTCAAGGTCCGCGATACCGTTCACACGGATCAGGGTGGGCGCAATGAAGGTGCCATGTTCCGGCACAGGCAACTCTTCGATCACCCGTTTTTCTGCGCGTGCTGTGGCGATGTGATCCGCAATAACCCTGTGAGCCGCATCATCAATCACCGGACCCAGATCGGTGCTCAGGTGCCAGGGATCGCCGACATTCAGGGCGTGCATCGCGCCTCTGAGCATTTTGATGAAGTCTTCCGCGATGTCCTCCTGAACGTAGAGGCAGCGCAGTGCCGAGCAACGCTGTCCGGCGGACTGAAATGCGCTTTCGATAATGGACTGCACGGCCTGTTCCGGCAGGGCGGTGCTGTCCACAATCATGGCGTTCAGGCCGCCGGTTTCCGCGATCAGCGGCGTCCCGGGCAGGCAGTGCAGGGCCATATTGCTGCGGATCCGCTGGGCTGTGGCGGTGGAGCCGGTAAAGGCAACGCCGTTCACACGCGCGTCAGATGTCAGCATCGCACCGATGTCCCCGCCGCCCGGCAAAAGCTGCAACGCCGCGCGCGGAACGCCTGCCTCGTGCAGCAGCGATACGGCAAGATCGGCAATCAGCGGCGTCTGTTCGGCAGGTTTGGCCAGAACGGCGTTACCGGCGGCGAGGGCTGCGGAAATCTGCCCGCAGAAAATCGCCAGCGGGAAGTTCCAGGGGGAAATGCATGTAAAGATGCCTGCCGCGGGCGTGTCCGTCGCCTGGGCCGCGTAATACCGCAGAAAATCAACCGCTTCGCGCAGTTCCGCAACACAGTCAGGCATCGTTTTGCCCGCCTCCCGTGCCAGCAGCGCAAATATCTGACCGTAGTTCTCTTCGAGCAGATGGCTCGCGCGGATCAGGACGGCGCGGCGTGTTTCAAGCGGGGCCTGCCATGGTGCTGCGGCGTCAAAGGCTGCGGCGACGTCACCGGCAGTGGCCTGCCGGACGGTGCCGGGGCTGTCGCCCGGATCGGTCGGGTTGGTGACAGCGCGCGCAGCCTCCGGATCGGCAGGGCAGGCCAGCAAGGGGGCGGCGTCTGATGTGCGGTGACGCCAGGGCGTGCGGGCTTCTTCGATGGCGTCCAGCGTCTGCGTGTGCGCCAGATCAAACCCCTGTGCATTGTCCCGTACGGGCTGGAACAGATCCGGCCCGCGCGCGATGTTGTGCCGCCCGGGTTCATCGAGGGCCGCGAAAGGGTCCGCCGCCACAACTTCCGGGGGGACATCCTCGTCCACAATCTGGTTCACAAAACTGGAGTTTGCGCCGTTCTCCAGCAGTCGCCTGACGAGATAGGCGAGCAGGTCGCGGTGTGCGCCCACAGGCGCGTAAATCCGGCAGCGCGTGCCGTTTTGCTCCATCACCAGCCGGTGCAGCGTCTCACCCATGCCGTGCAGACGCTGGAACTCATAGCTTTCCGGATCATCGGCCATATGCAGGATGGCGGCGACAGTGTGGGCGTTGTGCGTGGCAAACTGCGGGTAAATCCGGTCGGTCATGCGCAGCAGACGCCGCGCGTTTGCGATGTAGGACACATCCGTGGCCGCCTTGCGCGTGAACACCGGGAAACCGTCGACGCCTTCGACCTGGGCCTGTTTGATCTCAGTGTCCCAGTAGGCCCCTTTGACCAGCCGCACCATAAGACGACGGTCGTGCCGTTCGGCCATAGCATAAAGCGCATCAATCACGGTACCGGCCCGCGGGCCGTAGGCCTGGACCACGACGCCAAACCCATCCCATCCGGCGAGGGCAGGTTCGGACATCACACGGTCGATCACCTCCAGTGACAGGGCCAGACGGTCGGCTTCTTCGGCATCGACGTTCAGGCCCATGCCCGCCGATTTGGCCAGCAGGGCAAGCGCCCGCAGACGCGGCACCAGGTCGGTCATCACGGCCTCTTCCTGCGCAACTTCGTAGCGCGGATGCAGGGCCGACAGTTTTACGGAAATGCCGGGATTGCGGCGGATATCACTGTCCGTGCAGGCAGTGGCAATGGCCGAGATCGCCCGGGAGTAGCTCAGGTGATAGCGCTTGGCGTCGGCTTCTGTCCGGGCGGCCTCACCGAGCATGTCATAGGAGTAAGTAAATCCACTTTTCTCCATGCCTTCAGCGCGTTGCATCGCGGCATTGATGTCCTCGCCAAGAACAAACTGGCGGCCCATTTCCTTCATTGCGCGGCTGACGGCCGTGCGGATGACCGGCTCACCCAGCCGCCGGATCGCAGCCCGCAGATGCCGCACTGGTCCGGGCTGTTCGTCGTCCAGCACCCGCCCGGTCAGCATCAGCGCCCAGGTCGAAGCGTTCACAAGGCTGGACGTGGAGTGCCCGAGGTGGCGGCCCCAGTCGGAGGGAGCTATCTTATCCTCAATCAGGGCGTCGATTGTGTCGGCGTCCGGCACCCGCAACAGGGCTTCAGCAAGACACATCAGCGCCACGCCTTCATCCGTGGACAGACCGTATTCGGCCAGGAAAACCTCCATCAGACCGGGGGCCGTACTGCTGCGGATGTCCCGTACCAGGGACGCGGCCAGGTCGCAGATGCTCTGCCGGTCCTGCTCTGACAGGCCGGCGGTCCGGATCAGGTCCTGCAGTACCTCGTCCTGGTCTGCGTAGGTTCCGGCGTCGATGAGGTGGCGCAGCGTTGGTGAAGTATCGCGGGGCATGGCGGTTCTCCAGATCATGCATTTTCTCTAGTATAGCCGGTTATCTCCGGCCATAATGACTGAATATCGATACTTCGGAAGGAAAGACTGTGAAGTTAGCGGGTAAAAACGAGAAAACTGATAAGGTAGCGCTTGATCGCTTCGACCGGTCGATTCTGACAGTTCTGGCAGAGGACGGGCGGATCAGCATCACGGATCTTGCCCGCCGCATCGGTCTGTCCAAATCGCCGACCCAGGCGCGTCTGAGACGCCTTGAAGAGGCCGGCGTCATTATCGGTTACCGCGCGCTGCTTGATCCGATCCAGCTCGGGCTTGATCACGTCGCCTTTGTCGAGGTGCGCCTGAGCGATACGCGCGAAACGGCACTTTCGGCCTTCAATCAGGCCGTTGCACGCGTGCCGGAGATCGAACAGGCACATATGATTGCAGGCAGCTTTGACTATCTGCTCAAGGTGCGCACGCGTGATATGTCGTCTTACCGTCGTTTTCTGGGGGACACGATTTCCGGCCTGCCGCATGTTGCCAACACATCGACCTATGTGGCGATGGAGGCCGTGAAGGAAACGATGCTGTCTGACACGACTTGACGCAGCGCCGGACCGCCCCAGGATATTCACCATGAAAACACTCGTGACTGTATTGTGCCTGACGGCCGGGGGCGCCATGGCCTCCTGTCCCGCGCCTCAGGACATCACCGCTGAAATGCAGGCGCTTTTCGAAGACGCCCGCAATGCAAAAAACGATGCCGAGGGGCAGGCCGCCGCTGCGCGGATGTGGCAGGTCTGGCTGCGCGCGCCCGATGAGACGGCGCAGGAGGTGCTGGACCGTGGCATGCGGTTCCGCTCTGGGTTTGATTTTGTCGGGGCGATCAAAGAGTTCGACCGGCTTGCCGAATACTGCCCGCTCTATGCCGAAGGGTTCAATCAGCGCGCATTCGTGCATTTTCTACGCGAGGACTATGAAAAGGCGCTGACCGATCTCGATCTGGCGCTGGCGCTGTCGCCGGATCATGTAGGCGCACGGTCCGGAAAGGCGCTGACCCTGATGAACATGGGGCGCACCGAAGAGGCCCGTGCAGAACTGCTGCTGGCGCTTGAGAACAACCCCTGGCTTTCCGAGCGCTTTCTGCTGAACGAAGGCGGGCCGCTGGCAGTGCCCGGAAAGGACATCTGACCGTTTACACCCGGGATGCTGGCGCTATGGTGCGACGCAGGCCCGCGTGGTGGAATGGTAGACACAGGAGACTTAAAATCTCCAGGCAGAAATGCCGTGCCGGTTCGAGCCCGGCCGCGGGTACCACAGACGTTTCGTCAGAAACGTGCTTCTTTTGACTTTGGCTCCGGGCGGCAGTCGTTCCGCAGGAATGACGAGAGCGAACACTGTCCTGATTTGTCCCGCCCCGATGTATCAGGCCTTACGATTCTTTTTGCAGGACCATGCAGTACAGGCCGCCGCGTCTGCGGCGATGCCGCCGGATCAGCTGCGCACACCTGCGAAACGAGTGCTCCATTCCTCTGCCTGATCGTCCGTGATCTTGGCAAAGAGCACTTCGGGCACATCAAAATCATGACCGGGCGCCAGCTCCTGAAGAAATGCGCCAACGTCGCCGGGCCATTTACTGTCAGAGGCATTCAGCGCAGTCAGAATTTTGTCCGATGCGGTGGGCACGAAGGGCGACGACAGAACGGCAAAAAGCCGCGCCAGATTCAGCCCCAGCCGGGTCTGTGCCGCCGCTGTGTCGGGGTCGGTTTTGAACACGGTCCAGGGTGCAACGGACTGCAGGTATTCGTTGCCGCGCGCCCAGATGGCCCGCAGTTCGGTTGCGGATTTGCGCACTTCCATCTGCTCCATGGCGGTCTCGTACCGCGCGAGCATATCTGTCAGATCGCTGATCAGCGCTTCCTCAACCGGACCAAAGCTGCCGCCATCGGGCACAGCTTCGCCGAACTTCGACCGGCAGAATTTGGTGATGCGGCTGACAAAATTGCCCAGCACATCCGCCAGGTCCTTGTTGACCGACTGCTGGAAATTTTCCCATGTAAACTCTGAATCGCTGCTTTCGGGCGCGTGGCTCAGCAGCCACCAGCGCCAGTAGTCCGCCGGCAGAATGTCGAGCGCCTGGTCCATGAAGATCCCGCGTCCCTGCGATGTCGAGAACTGGCCGCCATCATAGTTCAGATAGTTGAACGATTTCAGGTGATCGACCATTTTCCACGGCTCGCCCGATCCGATCAGCGTGGCGGGGAAGCTCAGCGTGTGGAAGGGCACGTTGTCCTTGCCCATGAACTGGGTATAGCGCACGTCATCTGCGCCCTTGTCCGTACGCCACCAGCGTTCCCAGTCCGCGTCGCTCAGCCCGTTGGCCTCAGCCCATTCACCCGCACAGGCGATGTATTCGATGGGGGCGTCGAACCAGACGTAGAACACCTTGCCCTCCATCCCCGGCCAGTCCGCGTCGCCGCGGCGCACCGGAATGCCCCAGTTGAGGTCACGGGTGATGCCCCGGTCGCGCAGGCCGTCCCCGTCATGCAGCCATTTTTTGGCGATGGATGTGGTCAGCACGGGCCAGTCCGTTTTGCTGTCGATCCAGGCGTCAAGCTGGTCCTTCATCTGCGACTGACGCAGGTAAAGGTGTTTTGTTTCGCGCACTTCGAGGTCGGTTGATCCTGAAACCGCAGAGCGCGGCTTGATCAGATCGGTGGGGTCGAGCTGTTTGGTGCAGTTCTCACACTGGTCGCCGCGCGCTTTGTCATATCCGCAGTTGGGGCAGGTGCCTTCGATATAGCGGTCCGGCAGAAACCGTCCGTCTGCGTTGGAATAGACCTGTTTCTCGCTGACCTCGCTGATGTGGCCGGCCTCTGCCAGACGACCGGCGAAATGCTGGGTCAGCGCGTGGTTCTGTGGGCTGGACGAACGGCCAAAATGATCAAAGGACAGACCAAACCCGTCTGCAATTTGGGATTGTACGCCATGCATCTCGGCGCAGTATTCTGCAACCGGCTTGCCCGCCTTGGCGGCGGCCAGTTCGGCGGGCGTGCCGTGCTCGTCCGTGGCGCAGAGAAACAGCACTTCGTGCCCCCGGGCGCGCAGGTAGCGCGCATAAAGGTCCGCAGGCAGCTGACTGCCCACGAGATTGCCGAGGTGTTTGATCCCGTTGATGTAGGGAATAGCGGATGTGATCAGGTGGCGTGCCATGGGGCTGTCCCGTACTTCTGGAGCGTTGCGCCCCGTCTACCTCAGCTTTTCGCGGAGGACCACGCTATTTCTGATCTGCGGGCGGATCGGCGGGATTGCTGTTGCCTGTCCGGAAGCGGCTGGTCAGGCGACCGATGATAAAGGAGGTGCGCGGCACATAGGTGTAGCGCGTTCTGTCTGCCGGGGCGGGGCGCGCCCGCATCCGGGCGAGACCAAAGACAACCAGCAGAATGTGCCCCAGTGCGATCATCACAAAGAGGGCCGCCGGTCCGAAGGCGTCGATCAGCAGCGAGGCGAACCACGGCGCCGCAATGGCACCCATGGCATACCAGAACATCAGCGCTGCAGAGAGTTCCACACGTTCACTGTCGTCTGCAAAGTCATGGGCGTGGGCGGCGGCCACCGAATAGATCGGAAAAGTGGTCAGCCCGAAGAGCCCCGCAGTCAGCATGATGCCCGTGGTGCCCAGACCGGCCGAAAAGATCGTGATCGCAGAGCTGCCGACAGCGGCAATGGAGAGCCAGACAAGTACGTAGCGGCGGTCATATTTATCCGCAAGCCAGCCCATCGGGTACTGGGCCAGTGCCCCGCCCAGCACGAAGGCCGACAGGAACCAGGCGATCTGCGGCGTGCTGAGCCCGACTTCCTCACCGTAAAGCGGGCCGACCATGCGGAAGGATGCGCTCGACAGGGCAGCCACCAGCACTGCCGCGGCCGCCAGCGGGGAGCGGTGATAGGCAAGGCCGGGGCGCAGGCGGGGAGAGGACGGCGTTTCGGGCTGCGGTACGCGCGTCAGGGTCAGTGGCAGCAGAGCCGCGCAGCAGACAATGGCCAGCAGGTTGTAAGAGACGTAGGACGCGGGTTCCAGAACGCTGATCACCATCTGCGCGGCGAAGGAACCGGTCATGTCAACGACGCGGTAGACGCCCATGGTCCGGCCGCGCGTCGCATTGGTGACCTTGGCCTGCAGCCAGGCCTCGACCACGGTGTAGCAGCCCGCAACGCAAAGTCCTGAGGCCACGCGCATGACGGCCCAAGCGATGGGATCGACCACAACCATATGGCTCATCAGCCCGATGGCACCGGCGGCTGTGAACGCGGCAAAAGCGCGTGAATGGCCAACCCCGCCCATCAGGCGGGGCGCCCACCAGCATCCTATGAAAAAGCCCAGGAAATGCGCGGAGCCGAGCAGGCCGATTTCCTGACGTGTGAAACCGAGCGTGATACCGGAGAGCGCATCAAGCGGGCCAACGCCGCCCGACGACAGCTGCAGCAGAATGACAGAGAGAAAGAGGGCGGCAAAGGAAATCAGCAGGCGCATAACACGGGCACCATCTGCCTGTTTTGCACGTTAACCTTGTGGTTATTCGACAAAATCCGTGTCGTTTTTATGCGCGGGCCCGGATTTCGGCGTGAATGTCGATACGCACCTCATCGGCGACCAGATCCGGGTATCCGGTGGCGCCCCAGGTGTTCCGGCTGAGGGAGCCTGTCAGATCGACGTAAAGCTCCGAAAGATCGTCAGGGGCAGAGCCTGCAGGCCGGCTCAGGGTGGCATCAAGGCTCAGAGGCGCCGTGACTCCGCGCAGTGTCAGATCCCCCTCGATCCGGGCGCCTTCGGAAATGCGCCCCTGTGCGCCAAGACGGATGCGGGTGGAGGTAAAAGAGACGATGGGATGTGTGCCGGCATCCAGCACAGATGCGCTCAGAAGGGCCTGGGTGACAAGCGCGAACCCGGTGCGGGCGCGGCGGATGTCGGCGGTGACCTTTGCCGAGGACCGCGCGAGGTTGGCCAGATCCACGCGGATATCAGCGGTGCTTACGGGCACGCGGCCGTTCTGGGCGGTGCCGTTCACGAGAAAGGTGAAGGTGACCGAAGACTGCTCCTGCAGCAGATCATAGGGTTGTGGCGCGCTCCGGGCCGCTGTGGCCCAGGCCGCGAGGGCCCCCGCAATTGTTGCGCGGCGTGTCAGTTTTATCATGGGGCAGGCCCCCCTTTCGCTGATCACATGGTAGCATGAAGAGGGGAGCGTCCAGTGGTGTCACGCCGTTTTGATGCAGAGCGCCCTGTCTGTGTTGTTGCGGGCGATCTGCCAGCTGCGCCGAGGGGCGGTGCGCGCCCGTAACCGCTCCAGCCGCCAGCCCTCCGGGCCTGCCGCATGATCCGGCGCCAGATGCCAGCGCGTCTCAACCCCGGCGGCACCGCCGTTGCCGGGGGTCAGCAGCAGCCCGGTGGGGGCATGCTGGCCCTCTGCGGCACCGGTCTCGGCTGCCAGATGCATCCGGCGCACCTGGGTCAGCCCCGGCAGGCCGGGCAGGTCTGCCACGGCAAGTGCGACCGCCCCGGCGCGCAGCACTTCTTCCATGGTCCAGAGCACATCCTCCGCCCGGCGGGGCCGCACAAAGATCAGGCGGGCAGGGTCAATCCAGTCCCGCAGCCCGTCCGCGTTCAGCTGGTCCTGCGCCCAGGCCGGGCTGATCCAGATCACCGGCCCGGTGGTGCGCGCCGCCAGCCAGACCGCCATCGTGCGGCGGGCGGTGCCACAGGCCTCGTGCACACGCGCCTTTGCCAGCTGCAGATCGGGCGCATTCCCCATCAGTGGCAGGCTGGCAGTCGGGCGGGCGGGGCGACGGGCGAGAAGAGGGTGGGCAACAGGCATGGGGCCAGTATATATGTTCTTTTTTTGTTCTCAATACTTCTTTTCCCTCCCCGGAACAGTGCCGCTGGCCGGGTCATGCAAAAACCGGGTTGCCCGCAGGGCTGCGCGCATTACAGTCGCGCCCGGAAAGACAAGGAACATAACGATGAAGATGAACGAGCTGGGCCGCACAGGCATTTCTGTTTCCGAATTCTGCACTGGGATCCATGACCTGGGGATCGCAGAACTCGGCTGAGGAAGGCCACGAACAGATCGACCGTGCGCTGGATGCCGGCATAAATTTCATCGACACCGCTGAGATGTATCCGGTCAATCCGATCAAAGCGGAAACGATCGGCCGGACCGAACGCATCATCGGCCTGTGGTTTGAAAAAACCGAGCGGCGCGAGGATGTCATTCTGGCGACCAAACATTCGGGCGAGGGCATGGCCGCCGTCCGCGATGGCGCACCGATCTCGTCGCAGACCATCCCGGAGACCATCGAGGGATCGCTGCGGCGGCTGAAGACGGATTACATTGACCTTTATCAGTTCCACTGGCCCAACCGGGGCAGCTATATGTTCCGCAAGAACTGGACGTATGACCCGTCGGGGCAGCTGCTTCTGGATACCGTCTCCCACATGGAAGACGCGTTGGAAGCACTTGAAAAAGAAGTGAAACGCGGCACCATCCGGTCCTTTGGTCTCAGCAATGAAAGCGCCTGGGGCACCACCCGCTGGATCGATATTGCCGAGCGCAACGGCTGGCCCCGGGTGGCCTCTGTGCAGAACGAATATTCGCTGCTCTGCCGGCTTTACGACACGGATATGGCCGAAATGAGCATCCAGGAAGATGTCTCTCTGCTGGCCTTCTCGCCGCTCGCAACCGGCCTTCTGACAGGCAAATACCAGGATGGTCAGGTACCTGATGGCTCCCGCATGTCCCTGAGCCCGGAGCTGGGCGGTCGCCGCACCGACCGTGCGTTTGAGGCTGTGGCCGCCTACAGGGCGGTCGCTGACAAACACGGTCTTGACCTGACGCAGATGTCGCTGGCCTGGTGCCGGACCCGTCCGTTCATGGGCTCCATCATCTTTGGCGCGACAACGATGGAGCAGCTGGAAACCTGCCTCGGTGCGGTGGATATGACCCTCAGCGATGAGGTGCTGCAGGACATCGACGCGGCACACCGCCAGCACCCGATGCCTTACTGAGCACGTCTGAAGCTCGTTCTGTAGCTGCTGGCGCTCTGACCGGCCCAGGCCGCAAAGGCGCGCGCAAAGGCTGATTGCGAGGAAAACCCGGTGGCCAGAGCGATGTCCTGGACAGGCGTTTCCGTATCGCGCAGCAGGCGTTCCGCCTCGCCAAGCCGCAGCGACAGATAGTGCGCCTGCGGCGTTGTGCCCAGATCCCTGCGGAACCGCATCTGAAGCGCGCGGGGGCTGATGCCGATCGCGCGCGCGATGTCAGGCAGGCGCATCGGGTCTTCGGTCCGCGCCTCCATCAGGGCGTGCACTCTGACCGTTACCTGTGAGGCACCCGCGGGCAGGCCCTTGCGCCGTTGCGGCCGTGCCGGCTGCACCGGCGGCTCATAGATAAAGCTGCCGGCCACCTGTGCCGCGAGATCAGCGCCATGTTCGGCACCGATCAGATGCAGCATCATTTCAATGGCCGGCGCGGCCCCGCCGCTTGTCAGCACAGCGCCATCCGCCACGAACCGGGCGTTTTCAACTGTGATCTCGGGGAACCGACGGGCAAATGGCTCCAGATCCTCCCAGTGTGTCGTGGCCCGGTGTCCGTCCAAAAGACCCGCGCGGGCCAGCATCCGGGGGCCGCCGTCGATGCCTGCAACCCAGCGCGCGCCACCCGCCAGCCGCCGCAGCGCAGCCCCCAGAGCGGGCGTTGCTTGCGGCTCCAGCGCAAACCCGGCCACCACGATCAGCAGGTCGACAGGATCCGCACCGGCAACAGGCCGCTCCGGGATCGCCAGACCACTGGTCAGCACCACATCAGCAGGGCCGGGCGTCAGGAAATGCCAGCGGTAAAGCATGCGCCCTGCCTGACGGTTCGCTGCCCGCAGAGGATCCGCCGCCGCAGCGAGCGAAAGTGTGTTGCTGTCTTCGAGGACGACGATGCCGACCCGGGCGATTTCTGCGGAATACGTCAATTCAGGTTCGCATTTTGTGAAGTGATGAGTGCTCTTTTGCGGCATCGTCACCCGTGGAGCAAGGGAGAATTCAGATGCCGCTGACCATGAACAAAGATGTGTTTATCACCTGTGCTGTGACCGGGTCGGGCGGCACGCAGGACCGCAGCCCGCATGTGCCGCGTTCACCTAAAGAAATTGCTGACAGTGCGGTCGCCGCCGCCAAAGCCGGTGCGGCAATCGTGCACTGCCACGTACGCGACCCCGAGACCGGCGCGCCCAGCAGAAATATTGAGTATTATCGGGAGGTTACCGACCGGGTGCGCGACGCGGATGTCGATGTGGTGCTCAATCTTACGGCGGGTATGGGCGGTGACATGGTGTTCGGAAATCCCGAACAGCCCCTGCCGCTGCAGGAGGCGGGCACAGATATGATCGGGGCCACGGCGCGTGTGGCGCATGTGGCTGAATGCCTGCCGGAAATCTGCACCCTCGACTGCGGGACGATGAATTTTGCGGAAGCGGATTACGTGATGACGAACACGCCCGGCATGCTGACGGCGATGGGGCGGATGATGACGGAATTGGGCGTGAAGCCGGAGATCGAGGCCTTTGACACCGGGCATTTGTGGTATGCAAAACAACTGGTTAAGGACGGCGTGCTGGATGCGCCAGCACTTGTTCAGCTTTGCATGGGGGTCCCCTGGGGCGCGCCGGATGATCTGAATACCTTCATGGCGATGGTGAACAATGTGCCGGACGACTGGACCTTTTCTGCCTTTGCGCTGGGACGCAATCAGATGGCCTATGTCGCGGCGGCGGTTCTGGCCGGGGGCAATGTGCGCGTCGGGCTGGAAGACAACCTGTGGCTGGAAAAGGGCGTTCTGGCGGAGAACTGGCAGCTGGTGGAACGGGCGGGAACGATCATCGAAAACATGGGCGCGCGTGTCATTGGTGCGGCCGAGGTCCGCGAAAAACTCGGGCTCACAAAACGGGCGCCCCGCTCATGAAAATCAGCGTCGGTGAGCCTGTCGGTATCACGTCGGTAATACGTCGGTATAACGTCGGTGCGCAGCGCGCGGTGTCTTTGGGCGCGCTTTACCTTTGCGCGGCACTGCTGGCGGGCTGCGCCCCGGTGCCCGCGCCCGAGTTTCGCGATACGGGCGTGCCCATAACGGCAACCACACGCTTTACCCCGGCGGCGTTTTCCGGCCGCTGGCATGTGATCGAAGCCTATCCCAGCGCGGTTTTCCCGGGGTGTGCCGGCCAGACCTGGGAGGCGGCAACGGCGCAGGCACCCGAACGGCTGACGGTGCGCTGTGGTGCGGATACCGCGCTGGACGTGCCGCTGGAGGTTAATCCGCGCGGGGTGCTGCGGGCGGGCAGTTCCGATCTGGACACAGCAGAGCGCGCCCTGTGGGTCATGTGGATGGACGAAGACGCGCGCACGGCGACCGTCGGCACACCTGGCGGCGAGATGGGCTGGATCCTGAACCGCACGCCGGATCTGCGCGGCGACAGGCTGGCTGCGGCGCGCGAGATTATGGAATTCAACGGATACAATCTGGCGGCACTGCCGCGGGGGGAACAATGACGAAAACGGCTGCAATCATCGGCGGGGGTGTGATCGGCGGCGGCTGGGCCGCGCGCTTTCTGCTGAACGGCTGGGATGTGCGGGTATCGGATCCGGACCCGGAAGCGGAGCGCAAAATCGCCGCCGTGCTGGACAATGCCCGCCGGTCCTATCCGGGGCTGAGCGATGCGGCATTGCCGGCAGAAGGGACGCTGACCTTCTGCGACAGCATTGAGGATGCGGTCGAAGGTGTGGACTGGGTGCAGGAGAGCGTGCCTGAACGGCTGCAGATCAAACTGGATGTTTACGGACGCATCCAGGCCGTGACCGGTGGCGACGTGATCATCGGGTCCTCGACATCCGGGTTCAAACCATCCGAACTCGCAGAGGGCGCGGCACACCCTGGTGCGATCATGGTCTGCCACCCGTTCAATCCGGTCTACCTGCTGCCCCTGGTGGAGCTGGTGCCGTCCGAAGCTGCGGGTGCTGATCTGATCGGGCGGGCAAAAGAGGTGCTCACCGGTCTGGGCATGTACCCTCTGCACATTCGCAAGGAAATCGACGCCCATGTGGCCGACCGTTTTCTGGAGGCGGTCTGGCGCGAGGCGCTCTGGCTGGTGCGCGACGGCGTTGCCACAACCGAAGAGATCGACAATGCGATCCGCTATGGTTTCGGTATCCGCTGGGCGCAGATGGGTCTGTTTGAAACCTACCGGGTGGCGGGGGGCGAGGCGGGGATGCGCCATTTCATGGCACAATTCGGCCCGGCGCTGAAATGGCCCTGGACGCGCCTGATGGATGTGCCGGAGTTTACCGATGAGCTGGTGGACCTGATCGCGGATCAGTCGGACGCGCAATCGGGGCATCACAGCATCCGGGATCTGGAGCGCATCCGCGACAATAACCTTGTGGCGATGATGCGCGCGCTCAAGGCGCAGGACCAGGGGGCGGGGGCGCTGCTGAACGCCCATGAGGAACAGTTGCGCGCGGGCACTGTCCTGGCGGCGCGGGCGGAGGATATTGAGGATGCGGCCCAGCCGGTGGTGACCATTCACCGCGCCGTGCCGCTGGACTGGACGGATTACAACGGGCACATGAACGAGGCCCGGTATCTGGATGCTTTTGGCATGGCCACGGACCGCTTCATGGAGCTGATCGGATGCGATGCGGCCTATATTGAGGCGGGCGGCAGCTATTTCACCGCCGAAACCCATATCCGCCATATCGACGAGGTGCACGCGGGCGCCGTGATCACGGTCAGGACGCGCGTGCTGGCGGGGGGCGGCAAGAAAATGCACCTCTGGCACGAAATGTCTGAGGGTGAGCGGCTGCTGGCCACCGGGGAACACTTCCTGCTGCACGTTGATCTCGCGACGCGGCGGTCGGCACCGGCGGGGCCAGCGGTGGATGCCGCCTTGCGCCGGTTTGCCGATGCACAGGCAGGTCTGCCGCTGCCCGAGGGGGCCGGGGCGTCCATCAGGTCGCCGGGATGAAACAGGTCCTGATCACCGCAGGCGCCTCGGGCATCGGGCGCGCCATGGGCGAGGCCTTTGAGGCCGCGGGATATGCCGTGGCGGTCACGGATGTGGATGCGGCGGCACTGGCCGCGTGCCCTGATAGCTGGGCCTGCTATGAGGCCGATGTCACCGATGAGGCCGCGATGCGGGAGGTGATCGCCCCCATGGGTGCGCTGGACGTCGTCTGTGCCAATGCAGGTATCGCGGGGCCAACAAACCTGGTTGAAGAAACGGATATAACACAATGGAAAAATTGTGTTTCTGTCAACCTTGAGGGTGCTTTTCTGACCTGCAAACATGCCATTCCGGCGATGAAGAATGCTGGGCGTGGTGCTATTGTTCTGACGTCCTCGACCGCTGGTCTTTACGGGTATCCTAACCGCGCGCCCTATGCGGCGGCGAAATGGGGGATCATCGGGTTCATGAAAACACTGGCGATGGAACTGGGCCCGTTCGGGGCGCGCGCCAATGCGATCTGCCCCGGTGCGGTGGAAGGCGAGCGGATGGAAGGGGTCCTGGCGCGTGAGGCCGCCGCCAAAGGCATGACGCGGGACGAGGTGTACAATGGCTACGCCCAGGGCACGTCGATGCGCCGTTTCGTCGAGGCGCAGGACATCGCCGATATGGCGGTATTTCTGGGCTCGGAGGCGGCGCGCAGCGTCACGGGCCAGGTGATTGCCGTGGACGGCCACACGGAAAACCCGGACCCGCGTCTCTGACAGGCACTGGCAACTGCCGCCGATTTCGGTCATGACCGGCGCATGACGACAGAATTTGCCAGTCTCTGGGTGATTGCAGCCATCGCTGCCGCCGGATTTCAGACCCTGCGGTTTATGCTGCAGAAAGTTCTGTCGACGGCGGTTCTGAGCCCGGCGGGTGCCACGTTTTCGCGGTTTCTCTACTCCGCCCCGGTGATTGCCGTTCTGACCGCGGCCTATCTGTTTGTGACAGGCCAGGCCTTGCCCGCGCTGTCGTCCGCGTTCTGGGGCTTTGTTTTTGCCGGTGGGCTGGCACAGATCACAGCAACGATTTTCGTCGTCACGCTTTTTAAGTCCCGCAGTTTCGCGGTGGGGGTCACCCTGATGAAAACCGAGGTGATCCTGTCGGTCATCGTCGGGCTGATCCTGCTGGGAGAAGGGGTGAGCGCTGTGGCTTTTGCGGCAATTGCGCTCGGGCTCGTCGGTGTTCTGCTGCTGTCGACACCGCCGCAGGTCAAAGGGCTGGGCATGGCGGAGATGTTCAACCGTGGGGTGGCGCTGGGGCTGGGATCGGGCATTCTTTTTGCTGTGTCTGCTGTGTCTTACCGGGGCGCGTCGCTGGAGCTGGATGCTGCGGACCCGGTGCTGCGGGCCGCCGTCACGCTGGCGGCTGTGACGGGATCTCAGATGCTGGGTATGGCGGCCTGGCTCTGGCTGCGGGACCGGCCACAACTGGGCGCGGTCTGGGACGCGCGCCGCGTGGCGGTGTGGGTCGGGATCATGTCCATGGGCGGATCATTCGGCTGGTTTCTGGCCTTCACCCTGCAGACGGCGGCCTATGTCAAAGCGGTGGGACAGGTGGAGCTGATCTTCAGCCTGATGGCGTCGGTGCTCTTCTTCGGAGAGCGCAGCACAATGCGCGAGTTGTCCGGGATGGCGGTGCTCGTCGCGTCAATCCTGCTGCTGGTTCTGGTGATCTGAGGGGTCAGTCCTGCATGGGATGGCCGCGCAGGCGCAGGAACAGGCTTTCTTCATCGTTATTTTTGAAAAACGGAACGGAGGCGGGAGGGCGCCGGTCCGTTACACGGGCTTCGATCTCTGCCAGCACGACCTCGGTGATGAAGGGCATGTCGAACCGGCGGGCATCGGCCAGCGGTACCCATTGCAGGTGTGACAGCTCATCGGAGGCGGACGAAAAGTCATCCACGTCTCCGGCGACCGCATCTGCATCCGCCAGAAAGAATCGCGCATCAAACCGGCGAGGACGTCCGGGTGGGGTCAGGGCACGGAACACGAATTGCAGTCCGGAGGCGTCAGGCAGATATCCGGTGTTGTGAAAGCTGTGCCAGTCGTGCGGTGGTGTGCCCGGCCATGGCTCCCGACGGCCCAGCACCAGACCGGTTTCCTCCCAAAGCTCGCGGATAGCGGCGACGGCCAGAGCATGGCGGATGTCGTGGCCACTGTCCTCGAGCAGCCTCTTGAAACACCCCCCGGGCAGGGGGCTGCCAGCGGGATGGTGGCATCGGCAGCATCCACCGCACCGCCCGGAAAGACGAACTTGTTGGGCATAAAGACGGCTTTTGCGCCGCGCTGACCCATCAGAATCCGGGGCGTCGTGTCGCGGTCGCGCAACAGAATAACGGTGGAGGCGTCACGTACTGCGGTTTTGTCGGTGGTGTCGCGCGGTGTCATGGATCCGGTCCCTCCCGCAGGGCAGACAGGATCAGGCGGTATGCCCAGATCCACCCAGACCCCGTGCCCACTGGTAGCCGACAATGGCTCCCTTCAGTCTGGGCAGAAGGTAGAGCGAAAGCGCCACACAGCCAACGGCAAAGACGGTGAAGAGCACCAGCGGGTCCGGACGGTACCAGACAAAGACCAGATGCAGCAGCGGCGCCATCAGGTGCCCGACAAACAGGATCGTCAGATAGGCGGGGCCGTCATCTGCGCGGTGATGGTGCAGCTCTTCGCGGCAGACCGGGCAGGTGTCATATACCTTGAGATAGGATTTCAGCAGCGGACCATTGCCACAATGCGGGCATTTGCGCCGCCACCCCCGCAAAATGGAGGTTTTCGTACTGCGTTCGGGGGCCTTTGCGGCACTTGTGTCCGGCGCGCGTGTAAGATCGTCCTGCGGGGAAACCGACTCGTTCATAACTTTAATCCTGCGAAGATACCGCTACTTGCGCCTTTACCGCCGGGATTAAAAGATGGCGTCCGGTCGCTGCGGCGGGATGTCGCGAATGAAAAAAGTATTTTTCTGCGACGGAAACCGGAACCTGCTCCGTTCAATGTACTGTCCGACCCGAAAACGGGCGGCGGAAAACAATTGAGGAGAAGACCTGTGAAACACACTGCAATCATCGCCCTTATCCTGGCTGGCGCTGTATCCCTGACAACCGGTGTTGCTATGGCGCGCGACGGTGCGGACCGTGAGCCTGTGACCTTTGAAATGCTCGACACCGATGGCGACGGCAGCATCACCCGTGCCGAGATGGACGCGCAGCGGACCCAGCGCATGGCGCAGGCTGACACGGACGGAGATGGCTTTCTGACCGCAGAGGAACTGTCCCAGCGGGCGGCCGAACGGATGAAAGACCGCTCCGCGCGTATGATCGAGCGTCTGGATACGGACAACGACGGGCGTCTGTCGATGGAAGAACTCTCGGGCTCTGAGCGCGCGGACAAACGGTTTGCCCGGGTCGACGCGGATGGCGACGGCGCGATTTCCAAAGAGGAATTCGAGGAAGTCAAAGCCCGGTTCAAGGGCAAGCGTCACGGTGGCAAACGCGGCGAAAACTGAAGACGACGGACGGGAGTGCGCGGGAGCTGCTTGAATGCGGCTCCCGGGGCTTCTAACCCTTTCGGGAATGAATATGCCGCGCGACACACTTTCTGACGGCTCAGATGACGCTCTGCTGCTGCTTTTCGCGCGGGGCGACGGGGATGCTGCGCGGGTGCTGACCGGGCGGCTTCTGCCGCGGGTTTACCATCAGGCGCGGCGCATGCTGGGCGATCAGAGCGAGGCTGAGGACGTGGCACAGGAGGCGATGATGCGTCTTTGGCGGATCGCCCCGGACTGGCAGCAGGGTGGGGCGAAGGTCACGACCTGGCTGTACCGGGTGACCGCCAATCTGTGCACCGACAGGCTGCGCAGGCGGCGCGGATCCGCGCTGGACGATATTCACGAGCCGTCCGATCCGGCACCGGGGATGGAACAACGGTTGCAGAGACGCGCGCGGGCGGATGCCCTGCAGCAGGCGCTTGACGATCTGCCCGACCGCCAGCGGCAGGCCGTGGTTCTGAGACACCTTGAAGGGTTGGGCAATCCGGAGATTGCTGAGATTATGGAGATCAGCACCGAAGCGGTAGAAAGCCTCACAGCGCGGGGAAAGCGGGCGCTGGCGGCGGCACTGGCGGGGCGCAAAGATGAACTGGGGATGACAGAAGATGACTGACCGGCAGAAAATGACCGAAGACCTTGATGCCATTCTCGCGCAGGCTGCGTCGGAGCGGGATGATTTGCCGGCAGGGCTGGCCGCGCGGGTGCTGGGCGATGCAGACCGGGTTCTGTCTGAACAGGTGCTGCGTCCGGTGCGCCGTCCGGCGACGGGTGCGTTCCGGTGGCTGCCGGGCGGCTGGCAGGGGCTTGGCGGGCTGGTTGCAGCGACCTGTGCCGGGTTCTGGATCGGGATCAGCCCGCCCGACATGCTGCCGGATACGGGGGCGGTCCTGCTGGGTTATGAGGTTTCGGATACGGTAAGTTTCGATGATGGTGCGGCTGGTTTCGGCTGGGATGCAGAAGAGGGTTAAGAGATGACGGATGAAACCAGACAGGAACCTCCGAAGCGTTCCGGCCGGTGGCTGAAACTGGCGCTTTTTGCATCGCTGGCCATCAATCTGGCCGTCGTGGGGCTGGTGGCCGGCGCCTTCCTGCGGGGCGGTCCGGACCGGCCGGGCGGGCCGGGTGCGGAGAATTACGCGCGGCCTTATATGTCTGCGTTGCCAAAAGAGCAGCGTCGCGAGATGTTCCGTGGCGTGAGAGAGGATGCCAGGGGTAAAGTCCCCGACCGGCGTGCCCGCCGGGCGCTTTACGGCGATGTTCTGACTGCTCTGCGTGCGGAGCCGTTTGACCCGGTGGCTCTGAAGGCGGCAGCGCAGCGGCAGGCAGAGGCGGGTGTGACCCTGTTGCAGGCGACACAGACAGCATGGATCGATGTGGTGGCAGGTATGTCTGCAGAGGAACGCGCGGCCTACGCGCAGCGCGTCGAGGACGCCCTGAAACGGGGCCCGCGCAAAAAGTAACGCAGGCCCTCAGGCAGCGGGGCGGGCGAGGTTGATCTGGTTGCGTCCCTGGATCTTGGCCTCGTAGAGCGCCTTGTCTGCGGCATCGAGCAGATCATTTGCGTTCTTGTCCGATTCGATCATCCGTTTGCCCTGCAGGCCGCCGATGGTCACACCGATGGACACGGTGACCGTGATGGGATCAGATGATCCCGGCACCTTGAACCCCGTCCCGCCGATTTTGCGGCACAGCCTGCGTGCCGCGGCGCGCGCTTCGCTGAGCGGGGTTGCGGGCATGACGATCAGGAATTCCTCACCACCGATGCGGGCAACGAGATCGACGCCCCGGAGGTTTTCGCGCAGGCGCCGTGCGGCTTCGACCAGCACGGCGTCACCGGAGGCATGACCGTAAAGGTCATTGATGCGCTTGAAGTGATCGAGGTCAGCCACCATGACGGCGAAACTGCGCCCGGTTGCGGCAGAATGCTCTGCGACACGCGCCAGATGCGGCATTGCATAACGGCGGTTGTGCAGACCTGTCAGCGGATCAGAAACGGCAGCCTTGAGGCCGGTGCGCACGGTCGCGCGCAGCTGATCCGCCACGCGTTTGCGGCGCATCATCGCCTTGATCCGCAGCACCATTTCCTTTCTGTCGAAGCCGTCGGTCATCAGATCGTCAGCGCCGAGATCCAGCGCATAGGCGCCAAGGCCCGGGTCGGGGCGTGGTTGCAGAACGAGGATGCCCGCATGGCGCGTAATTGCCGTTGCGCGGATCGCCGCCAGCAGCCGCAGAACTTCGCCGCTATGCGTGTCCTCGTCATCGAGCACAAGCACGAAGATGTCCGGCACGCGGCCTGGCGTGAGATCGCGCAAGGCGGTTTCCGGAGCGGAATAGGACAGTTTGATCCGCAGCGATGGATTGAGCACTTCGATCAGCGCTCCGGTCTCTCCGCTGTCGGTGCCGACGACAATGGCCTGTCCGGGAGGGCCGAAATCGACCACATCCTCTGCAAAGCCAAGCGCGCGGGACGTATCATCCCGCATCTGCCATTCGGCGGCAGTGTTGTGGGCACGGATCAGGCTGCGGACGCGGGCCAGCAGAAGTGTGTCATCGATAGGTTTCAGCATGACGTCCTGAACGCCGGCTTCCAGCGCGCGCAGGCGGGTGTCCGCGTTCGGGCGGCACCCGATCACCATCATGGGGATCGCGCGCGTCTGCGGGTTCTGCTGCAGCTTGGTGCAGAGCTGTGCCGAGTCGCAGTCCGGCAGTGTCATGGCTGAGATAATCAGATCGGGGTTGTGCCGCAGCGCTGCGACACAGGCTTCGTCTGCTGTAGAGGCTTGAATAACCTCGTAAAAAGCAGACGCGAGTTTGACTTTCAGGACGATGCGGTTGGTCGAGATAGCATCAACAATTAGGATTTTACCCTGCACGCGCTCAGTCATCCTTGTACTGGTAACTTCTGGAATTCGACAATGCCGTCATATTAGTTAACAAAGGGTTTCCAACATCATTAAAAGGATTTCTATCCATGGGCTATACGCGGGAAACAGCCGAAACGCTGGCCTTGCAGATACTGACGTGGCTGGCCGGCAACGATGAGCTTCTGCCGGTGTTTCTGGGCTCGACCGGCGCTTCCGAAGATGACCTGCGGGCAGGCGCCCGGGATCCGGCGTTTCTGGGCTCTGTTCTGGATTTCGTGATGATGGATGATGCCTGGGTTGTCGCGGCATGTGACGCGTCCGCTCTTGCCTATGACAGTCTGATGCAGGCCCGTATGGCACTGCCGGGTGGTGAGCAGGTGAACTGGACATGACGGCTGTTCAGGGCGTTATCTTCGACAAGGACGGCACATTGTTCGATTTCGCGCGGACCTGGGAGGCCTGGGCGCTGGCCTTTCTGCGCCGGGTCGCGGGCTCCGATCAGGATGTACGCGCGCTGGGGGAGCGCATCGGCTTTGATACCAGTGCTGCGCGGTTTGAGCCGGACAGTATCGTGATTGCCGGAACGCCTGCTGAGGTTGCGGATGCGCTTGCACCTGGTCTGCCGGGAATGTCGCGGACGCGGATGCTGGATATCCTGAATGAAGAGGCCGCGCGTGCGCCGCAGGCCGAAGTCGTGCCGCTCGTGCCCTATCTCAGAGACCTGCAGGCGAAGGGTCTCAGGCTGGGCGTTGCCACCAATGACGCCGAAGCCCCGGCGCGTGCCCATCTGCACAATGCGGGGGCCCTTGATCTTTTTGACTTTGTTGCCGGTTCAGACAGCGGACATGGCGGCAAGCCCGCCCCAGGTCAGCTGCTGGCATTCTGCGAGGCGGTAGCGCTTGATCCCGCATCCGTCCTGATGGTCGGGGACAGCACGCATGATCTTTTTGCGGGTCGTGCAGCGGGCATGCGCACCGCGGCCGTTCTGACCGGTCTTGCGACTGCTCAGACCCTGCAACCGCATGCGACCGTCGTGGTGGATCACATCGGCCATCTGCCGGACTGGATCGCGGCACAGAGCTGAAACAGACCGTCTGTCTGCTGAAAACGACTGATTTGGTCGCGATTGGAACGGCTGCCTGCTGCCGCCTCTGGCCTTCTGTTCACGAGGACCGGCAACAGAAAGGCGTTCAGCATGGCAGATGCTCCGACAAAAAGGCGCGGCAGAACCGGCGGGCGGGCAGGGGCGGCCAGCCGCCGCGGATCGGCCGTTATCGAACAGATGCCCTGGAAGCCGCCGGTCAACACGGACAAACCGGTGGAGCCATTGTCCCCCGAAGGTGTCGAGGCCATCCACGATGGCGCCATGCGCATTCTCGAAGAGATCGGCGTCGAGTTCCTGAACCCCGAAGCGGTGGAGATCCTGCGCCGTGCCGGCGCCGATGTGACCGGCGAAAATGTGCGCATGGGCCGGGATTTCGTCATGGAATGGGTGGCCAGAGCGCCGTCTGAATTCACGCTGACACCGCGCAATCCGGACCGGCAGATCACCGTTGGCGGCAACAACCTGCTCTTTGGCAATGTGTCCTCGCCGCCGAACTACTGGGACATGACGCTCGGCACAAAGGTGCCGGGCACGCGCGAAATGTGCGCGAACCTGCTGAAGCTGACGCAGTATTTCAACTGTATCCACTTTGCCGGCGGCTATCCGGTTGAGCCCGTGGACATCCATGCCAGCGTACGGCATCTGGATGTGCTCTTTGACAAGCTGACACTGACCGACAAGGTCATGCATGCCTACAGTCTGGGCAAAGAGCGCGTCGAGGATGTGATGGAAATGGTCCGTATCGCAAGCGGCCTTTCACATGAGGAATTCGACGCAAGCCCCCGGATGTACACGAATATTAACTCTACATCACCGCTGAAGCATGACTATCCCATGCTCGATGGCTGGATGCGTCTGGCGCGGCGGGGCCAGGGCCTGGTTGTCACGCCCTTCACGCTTGCGGGTGCGATGGCACCTGTCACCATGGCGGGGGCGGTGGCGCAGTCTCTGGCAGAGGGGCTCTGTGCCATCGTGCTGGCCCAGATCATCCGGCCCGGCTGCCCCTGTGCGATCGGGACCTTTACGTCGAATGTTGATATGAAATCCGGCGCGCCTGCCTTCGGGACCCCGGAATACATGCGGGCGACGCAGATGACGGGGCAGCTGGCGCGGTATTATGGTCTGCCGATGCGGTCATCAGGCGTCTGTGCCGCCAATGTGCCAGACGGGCAGGCGATGTGGGAGACCTCCAACAGTCTGTGGGCCGCAGTCCAATCCGGTACGAACATGGTCTATCATGCGGCCGGCTGGCTGGAGGGCGGGCTGATCGCGAGCCCCGAGAAGTTCATCATGGACTGCGAAATTCTGCAGCAGATTCAGCGGTATATGGATCCGGCGATTGTGGCGACGGGGCCAGACGAAATTGCGCTGGACGCGATTAAGTCTGTTGGTAACGCCGGACACTTCTTTGGCATTCAGCATACCCAGGATCGCTACACCACCGCATTTTACCAGCCCTTCCTGAGCGACTGGAAGAACTACGAGGGCTGGGAGGCCGCGGGCGCTGTCTGGACGCCGGAACGCGCCCACGCGATGTTCCGGGAGATCATCGGCAGCTTTGAGGCACCGCCGATGGATATCGCGATCCGCGAGGAGCTGCGCGACTTTGTGGACCGCAGAAAAGCCGAAGGCGGCGCACCGACGGATTTCTGAGCCGATATGGTTACAATTGAACCCGTTCGGTGAATGTTAACGGGTTTGACGCATTGTGCCCCGAGTATGAGAGTGAGAGGTCTCCATGCACGGGCTTGTTAACCGCGCGATCCAGCGCTTTGTGACTGACTGCTACGGGGAAGCCCAGTGGCTGGCAGCCGCTGAGCGGGCAGACATTGGTCTGACGTCGTTTGAGGCCATGCTGACCTATGAGGATGAGCTGACGGAGCAGGTCCTGACCGCTGTCAGTGATGTCCTGGACAGACCCTATGAAGAGCTGCTGGAAGACATAGGCACCTATCTTGTGTCGCATCCGAACGTCGAGGCGTTGCGGAGACTGCTGCGGTTCTCAGGCGTTGATTTTACGGATTTTCTTCATTCTCTTGATGATCTGCCGGACCGGGCACGGCTTGCCGTTTCAGATCTCGAACTGCCGCGCATTGAGCTGAAACAGCACGGCGCCGGGTTTTACCGCCTGAACGTTCAGAGCCGGATACCGGGAGCCGGTCATCTGTTTACCGGTGTGCTGCGTGCGATGGCTGATGATTATGGGGCACTGGTTTTTTTGGAGCATCAGGGAAACGAGAACGGTGCCGAAGTGGTTGCCGTCTCCCTTCTGGAGACGGAGTTCGCCGAAGGCCGTGGGTTTGAACTGGGCGCGAGGACCGGATGACGGAAAAGGCTGCATTCGGCGACCTGCTGAACGTACTGTGCCCGATGCATCTGATCCTTGATGCGGAAGGTACAATCGTCAGCGCCGGTCCCACCATTCAGAAACTGTTCCCGGATGCGCCGCTGACGGGAAGGGTGTTTCTTGACGTGTTCGGGATACGCCGGCCGAGGCAGATATCTGACTTCCGCGATCTGGCTGCCATGTCCGGCAGCCGTTTGCACGTTCTGTATCAGTCAGATCCTCCACGGGAGCTGAAAGGCATACTGGTGCCGGGACCATGTGAGGGGCAGGTGACGCTCAATCTGTCGTTCGGTATCTCGGTCGTAGAGGCGGTTCAGGAATATGAACTGACCGCGCGGGATTTCGCAGCGACCGACCTGACCGTTGAAATGCTGTACCTCGTTGAGGCCAAATCAGCCGCGATGGAAGCGTCGCGCCAGCTCAACAAGCGCCTGCAGAGCGCACGGGAAGAGGCCGAAGAGCAGGCCGCGACGGATGTTCTGACAGGGCTCAAAAACCGTCGGGCCATGGACATCGATCTCGCGCGGGCTCTTGCGGTTCGGGAGGATGTGGCGCTGATGCATATCGACCTTGATTATTTCAAGGACGTGAATGACACGCTGGGTCACGCGGCAGGTGACCATGTGCTCGAGGAAGTCTCGCGTGTCATGCGGGAGGAAACCCGCAGCACGGACACGATCGCCCGCGTGGGGGGGATGAATTTGTTGTCCTCATGCGGCAGGTCCGTGATGATCTGGTCCCGGTGCACGTGGCCGGACGCATCATCGAAAAACTCATGGTCCCCATCATGTTCGAAGGCCAGCCCTGCCGCGTCTCGGCGAGCATCGGCACGGTCCTGTCGTCAGAATATACCAAACCAACCGCAGACCAGATGCTGCGCGATGCCGATGAAGCCCTCTACCATTCCAAGCGCGAAGGCCGGGGGCGGCACACGTTGTTTTCAGAGCTGGCCGCACTGGCAGAACTGGAAGCCGGTAACGGTGCAGGCTGAGCGCGCGGCGCTCATCGCGTCTGCGGGCTGATGTCCCTCCCGGAAGCGCCGCGCCGGAAAGGGGGTGCGAAACCCCGCCACACAACACCAAGTGCAGGAAGCGCTTTGCACACAGAACCACAGGTTCTGAAACAGCGCTTAATTTCTCATGTGAAGGAAAGTGGCAGCCCGTAGGGGAATCGAACCCCTCTTTCCAGGTTGAAAACCTGGCGTCCTAACCGATAGACGAACGGGCCACTCTGTGTGAGCGGTTGATTAGGCAATCCGGCGGGGCTGCGCAAGCGGAAATTTCATCCCCGGCAAAGAAACTTTGCGCAGAACAGATCTTCAGGCGCGGGCAGCATCATCAAGGCGGAGCTGCACAGATTGCTTGCCGCGCCAGGTATTCACATCAAGCTTTCCGGCCAGGTGAAAACGCGCACCGCCATGGGCTTCGAGTGCCGCGCCAAGCGGCCCGTCAAACGCCCCGAATGCGATGCCATCCATGACCGGGCCCGTGCCGTCCCCGAAGCTGATTTTGAGGTGTGTTTCGCCCACCCGGCGGGCAAACCGGATTTCCATATCCGAAAAGGCAAAGCGGGGTGCGGGCGCGCCTGCTCCGTAGGGGCCGGCTGCTTCAAGCTGTTCGGTCAGATCAACCGTTGCAGCACCAGGCATGAGAAGCCCGTCGAGGCGCAGGTCCGAAGGACCGGCAAGATGCGCGCCCTGTTTTTCAAGAAGCTCACACAGCCTCTCCATCGCTGCCTCAAGGTTTTCCTCTGCAACAGTCAGGCCCGCGGCCATTTTGTGCCCGCCCCCTTTCTGCAGAAGACCCTCGCGCGCGAGACGCTGAATGGGCTGGCCCAGATCGATCCCTGATACCGATCTGCCGGACCCTTTGCCGATGCCGTCTTCCAGCCCGATGACAATGCTCGGGCGGTTCGCATATTCTTTGAGGCGAGAGGCGACAATGCCCACAACGCCGGGGTGCCATCCCGGTCCGGCCGCCCAGACCAGCCCACGGTCCAGCCCGCGCGCCTCGGCCTGATCAATGGCGGCGGCCCGTACTGACGCTTCGATCTCGCGCCGTTCGGTGTTCAGACCGTCGAGCCGCTCAGCAAGTGCGGCGGCTTCATGCGTGTCCGTTGTGGCCAGCAGCACTGGCGCCCAGATCAGCGGCGCCGATGCGCCCGCCGGCGTTGACCCGCGGCCCCAGCAGATAACCCAGATGGTATGCGCCGGGTTTTGTATCCATACGCGCCACGTCAGCCAGAGCGGCGAGCCCCGGTCTTTCGCGCCGGGCCATGACACGCAGGCCCTGCCGGACAAAGGCGCGGTTGACGCCGGTGAGGGGGGCCACATCCGCAACGGTCGCCAGCGCCACCAGATCCAGCATGTCCATCAGGTCAGGGCCCCGGGTGCCGCGTTCGCGCAGCTGACGGCCAAGTTCGACCAGCATCAGAAAGACAACTGCGGCAGCGCACAGGTGGGCCAGATCACCGGATTCGTCCTGGCGGTTCGGGTTCACTACGGCCAGCGCTTCGGGCAGCGTTTCGCCGCCCAGGTGGTGATCCAGAATGACAACATCAGCGCCGGCGGCGGCTTTGACCGGCCCGTGAGACAGGGTCCCGCAGTCGACGCAGACGATCAGGTCGTGGGTGGCCGCCAACTGCGACATTGCCGCGTCGTTGGGTCCGTAGCCTTCGTCGATCCGGTCGGGCACATAGAGCGTCGCAGTCTGCCCCATGCCCCGCAGCCAGGTCAGCAGCAGTGCCGCAGAACTGCCACCATCGACATCGTAGTCCGCAAAAACGGCGATTTTTTCGCGCCGGTCCACTGCCGTCAGAAAACGGGTCGCTGCGGTTTCCATATCGCGCAGGCTGCGCGGGTCAGGCAGCAGATCGCGCAGCGCGGGTGCCAGAAAGGCATCTGCCTCTTCAGATGACACACCACGGCGCGCAAGGATCTGACATAAAGGGCCGGGCAGGCCGGTCTGCTGGGTCAGGGCCTCTGCCGCACGTGCCTGATCGGGCAGGGGACCAACCCACCGTCTGCCGGTCAGCGAGGTTTCAACATTCAGAAAACTCACAGGCCCCCTGGCCCTCATGGCAGGACACGCGCGGTCTGAGTGCGCTCAGACCGGTGTCCGGTAGTTGATGCGCCGGACCGAACCGGTTTTGGACCGCATGATCAGCGTTTCGGTGGTGAACCAGCCCGGCTCGCGGCGCACGCCGGGCAGGATGTTTCCGCCGGTCACGCCGGTTGCGGCAAAGATCACATCTTCGGTGACCATTTCATCGCGGGTGTAAATGCGGTTGAGGTCGGTCACACCGGCCTTGGCCGCGCGGCCCTTTTCGTCGTCGTTGCGGAAGAGCAGGCGGGCATACATCTGGCCGCCCATGCATTTCAGTGCCGCTGCCGCCAGCACGCCCTCGGGGGCGCCGCCCGCACCCATGTACATATCGATGCCCGTGGAGGGGTCCGCGCAGTGCATCACGCCCGCAACGTCTCCGTCTGTGATCAGCCGGATCGAGGCCCCGGTGGCCCGGACTTCCGCGATCATCTCTTCGTGGCGCGGGCGTTCCAGAATGCAGACGGTGATATCAGAAGCCGCACAGCCTTTGGCCGCTGCGAGCGCTGTGACGCGTTCGCCCGGGCTCATTTCCAGCGTCACAACATCCGCGTCATACCCCGGGCCGATCGCCAGCTTGTCCATGTAGACATCCGGCGCGTGCAGCATGGACCCGCGCGGCCCCATCGCAATCACGGTCAGCGCGTTGGGCATGTCCTTGGCCGTCAGGGTCGTGCCTTCGAGCGGGTCGAGCGCGATGTCGACGCCGGGCCCGTTGCCAGTGCCGACTTCCTCGCCGATATAGAGCATCGGTGCCTCGTCGCGCTCACCTTCGCCGATTACGACGACGCCGGCGATGTCCAGCATGTTCAGCTGTTCGCGCATGGCATTGACCGCAGCCTGGTCGGCCGCTTTCTCGTCTCCCTGGCCAACAAGGCGGGCAGACGCCAGCGCCGCAGCTTCGGAAACGCGGGCAAGACCGAGCGACAGCATACGGTCCTGGAATTCGGCGTGGGCGGGCATGAAGTCTTCCTTTGATCTGTTGTCAGCCTGAATTCTGTTTAGCGGGCAGGGCGTTCCGGCACAACTGTGCCTCAGACCGCCTCAATGCGGAGAGCGACCGGTGCACTGGCAACGACACCTGTGCCCGCCATGGCGGTCAGCGCCTGCTGCAGGGCGTCCGCACTGGTGCGGTGTGTGACGATCAGCACGGGTGCGGAAGCATCTTCGTGACCGTACTGGCGCATCCTGTCGATGGACACACCGGCTTCGCCCAGCACGGCGGCAACCCGGGCCAGTGCGCCGGGTTTGTCCTCGAGCGACATACGCAGGTAATAGGGGGCGGGCAGTTCGGAGCTGGCCGGGATCGCCTGGGCAAGGCGGTTTGCCGGAATGCCGAACACCGGTCCGCTCACGCCGCGCGCCACATCGCAGACATCGGCCATCACGGCACTGGCCGTGGGGCCTTCACCGGCACCGGGGCCGCGCAGAACGATCTGGCCCACGGCGTCGCCTTCCAGCACCACCATGTTGGTGCCGCCGTCCAGTTGTCCGAGCGGGGAGGTGTCCGGCACAAGGCAGGGCTGCATCCGCTGCTCAAGCCCGCGACCGGTCTTTTGTGCAACACCCAGCAGTTTGATTTTATAGCCCATGTCGGCGGCGGCATGGATGTCATCAATGCTGACCCGTTCGATGCCTTCCAGCGCGATGCCGTCGAAGTTCACCTGTGTGCCAAAGGCCAGTGACGACAGAATGGCCAGCTTGTGTGCGGCATCAATACCGCCCACGTCGAGCTGCGGGTCTGCTTCGAGATAGCCGAGGCCATCGGCCTCAGCAAAGACCTCCTCATAGCTCAGACCGGCGGATTCCATGCGGGTCAGAATATAGTTACACGACCCGTTCATCACGCCCATCACGCGCGTCACATCATTGCCTGCCAGCCCTTCGGTCAGCGATTTGATGACGGGAATGCCGCCTGCCACTGCCGCTTCATAGCGCAGCGCGCGACCCGCATTTTCCGCACGCATCGCCAGCGCCTGACCGTGGATGGCCAGCAGCGCCTTGTTGGCTGTCACGACGTCCTTGCCTGCATCGAGTGCCGCCTCAACGGCCTCTTTGGCTTTGCCCTCATGTCCGCCAATCAGTTCGACAAAAACGTCGACATCATCGCGGACCGCCAGGGCTGCGGCATCATTTTCCCAGGCATATCCGCTCAGCGAGATGCCACGATCCTTGTTTGCGTCGCGTGCGGATACGGCCGAGATTGAAATCTCACGCCCCGTGCGTGCGGCAAGCAATGCGCTGTGCTGGCGGATAATCCGCACGACACCGATCCCGACGGTGCCCAGACCTGCGATTCCAAGGCGAAGGGGCTGCGACATTCAATTTTCCTCTGGCAATAGCGATGCAGTGCTTTTCCAGAGGCGATGTAGCGGGTTCGGTCAGGCCACGCAACGGGCCTTGGGCATTGGTTTACTCTGCTGCAGCGAGGCGCGCGCGTTCTGCATCCGTCATGACCGGCCTGCGCAGGCCCGCTGCCCGGGCCCGCAGCCCGTTTGCACGCGCCTGAAGCTGCTCGGCGGTTTCGTCATCTGCCGCGGCGTCTTCTGCTGTCTGCTGTGCCTGTTGCGTGAGCGGGCGCAGAGCCGGATAGTCCGCAGCTGCGGCTTCCGGGTTGGCGGCACCCGGTACGTCGGGCAGCTCAACGCAGGCCGAAAGCATCGCCGTCACAGTGATTATCGCCAGCAGTCGCATAAACGTCTCCGTGTTCCGGCTTCAGTCTTGCCTCATGCCTGGAAAAGGCGCAAGAAAGCTTTCTATTGAACGGGTGTTCAGTTAACGTCCACACATGCCACGGACCACAGGTTCACATTCCGATATTACCGGGCCCCGCATCCAGGCGGCGGCCCTGAAACTCTTTGCCAGCGAAGGATATGCGGCGGTGTCCATGCGGCGCATTGCGTCCGAGGTCGGCGTCCAGGCGGGTGCGCTTTACAATTACACGCCGGATAAACAGAGCCTGCTGTTCGGGCTGATGCAGGCCCACATGCAGGCGCTGCTGGATGCGGTCCCACGGGACAGGGGGCCTGATCCGGTGGCGCGGCTGCATCGGTTTGTGGCGTTCCACATCCGCTTTCACCACGACAGGCCGGACGCCGTTTTCATCGCCTATATGGAGTTGCGGAATCTGTCGCCCGCAAATTTCGCGGTGATCGAAGGGATGCGCCGCGAGTACGAGGACCTGCTGGAGGATATTCTGCGTGACGGCATTTCCGAGGGTCATCTGGAGACAGCGGACACCAAGATCACAACGCTGGCCGTCATTGCCATGCTGACCGGGGTCAGTACCTGGTTTCGGGAAAGCGGGCGGCTGTCACTTGAGGACATCACCGCCCGCTACTGGGAGCTTGTCTCCGGTGCGGTTGGCGCGCGTGCGCGCGTCAGTGCGCCGGCCGGATAAAGGTTCCGTTGTTCAGATCACGCATGGCCTGCATGAGTTCGGCCTGCGTGTTCATCACAATCGGACCGTGCCAGGCGACCGGCTCGTCGATGGGCGCGCCTGAGATCAGCAGAAAACGCACCCCTTCCGGGCCTGCCTGCAGGGTGACCTCATCCCCGGTGCCGAACCGGATCAGCGTGCGGTCGCCGGACAGATCCCGGATATTGACCTCTTCACCAGCGACCTCCTTTTCGAGCAGAACACCGCCAGGTGCGCTGGCATCGGCAAAGGCCGCAGCGCCCTCGAACACGTAGGCAAAGGCGCGCCGGTATGTGTCTATTTTAAAGGTCTTTTTCACGCCGGCAGGCACTGTGATGTCGAGATACTGCGGGTCCGCAGCGATGCCATCAACAGGACCGGTCTGACCCCAGAACGCGCCTGTGATCACTTTCACCCGGGTGCCGTCATCGTCCGTGACCACCGGAATATCCGCCGCAGTCACGTCCTGGTACCGGGGCGCGGTCATCTTCTGATCCGACGGCAGATTGCCCCAGAGCTGGAACCCGTGCATCTGACCCCTGGCGTTACCGGCGGGCATCTCCTGGTGCAGAATGCCGGAGCCCGCGGTCATCCACTGCACGTCACCGGCTCCCAGCGTGCCGGTGTTGCCCAGCGAGTCGCCATGCTCCACCGTGCCTTCGAGCACATAGGTGATCGTTTCGATACCTCTGTGCGGATGCCAGGGAAACCCTTTCTCAAAGTCCTGCGGCCGGTCATTGCGGAAATCGTCAAACAGCAGGAACGGGTCCAGTTCGGTCGGATCCTGAAACCCGAAGGCGCGGTGCAGTTTTACGCCAGCGCCTTCCATGGTGGGCACGGCCTGACGCGTTTCAAGTGTTGGTCTGAGTGACATTGTCTCTCTCCGTTTTGTCTGAGCGATACATAACCTGCAGCCCCTGTCGCGCAATCTGCCTGCGCGAACGGGATCTGTGCGGGAATGCGCAATAAATCAGAATATGTGATGCAATATATGTTAAACATTCGTTTTACTGATTTATGGTGCGACGCTATCTGAGGGTCAGGTGAAACCAGACAGAGGACTTTACCATGGCACTTATCGAAGACATCCGTCGTGACGGCCGCCCTGCCGTTCGTACCTTTTTGCTGATCACAGCGGGCACGCTGCTGGGGCTGGTGCTGGCGGCACAGGGCGGGCCTGCCGGTCAGGACCCCGCAACACCCGCAGCGCTTTCAGTGCAGCACGAAGACTGGCACGGCAACGTGCGCCGGTCAGGATCCTGAGCCGGCACTTTCCCACCAGGTGGCTGGTTTCCGGCGGCCGCCGCGACCGCGATCCAGCCACAGGGCCAGCCTGCGAAAGCGGGACAGTGCCAGTTTCTGCCACAGCCTGTGCCGCAGTTTGCTGAAATCCCGGTTGAACGGGCACACGCGCATGCAGATCGCGCAGTCGCTGGACAGTTTGGCCCAGAAGCCAAAGCACTTTTCCGCGTCAGATGTCCATTTCCGAACGCCACTGATAGCGGAGGGATTGGCGCCACCCGTTTCAGGTGGGCCAAAGGGCAGCGCTTTGACCGGGCAGGCGTCGGCGCATTTCGTGCAGATGTCGCAAAACGCCTTCACCCCGAGCGGACGGGGCGTGTCATGCGCCAGCGGAAGCGAGGTGAAAATCTTGGAAAACCGCAGGCGCGGCCCGAATTCAGGCGTGATCACCATCTGGTTGCGCGCGTATTCGCCCAGGCCCGCCTTCAGCGCATAGGGAATGACCAGCGCGGTATCGTTCATGGACGGGACCGCTTCGTATCCGAGATTGCGGATGTAGGCGGCGAGTTGCATCACCACCGCGGCTTCGTGGCTGTATTCCCGTCCTGTAGCAGCACCACCAAGAGCGGAAGGGTAGGTGTCCACGAGGTCAGCGTCCATCTGGTGACCCAGCACGATCACGGATGTCATGCCATCGGGCAGGTCGTTCGGCGCATCAGACAGGTCGCGCGTGTCGATGCGGCTGGCATAATGCCACCGCGGATCAACGCCGGTGATACCGCAGAGATCAGCTTTAAAGAAAGCCGCCACTTTTTTGATTTCAAGAGACATCTTTGCCGGATCGGTTGCGTCCGTCTGCATGGGGGCAACCGGTGTGTCGGCGCTGATCGGTGCCTGAAACCCTTCGCGTCTGCCCTGATCTGCATGCCGGTCGGTCATGATGTCGGAAATCAGCCAGGCGGCATTCCGCAGCGCAAAGTCGCGCTGGCTGAAGCCGTCTCCCCGGCGCGGAATGGCCTCCATCCTGTAGGAGGCGAAAAAGGCGTCCGTGCGCTTGCTGCGCACCGCCGGATCCCAGAACGCGCGGGTGAAAATGTCGTTGCGCTGATGAAACGGCGCAAAATCTTCGGTGACCTCGATACCTGCTGCGGCGTCGCCCGGTTGTGACTGTCGGTCGGTGCTCATGCCCGAAACCCTGGCTACAGGTGCGCCGCCGGTCAATCACAAAGGTCGCAAACGGACGCGACGGTGCGGGCAGCGCGCGGAATTCTCACTGAAAAGGCAGGAGAGAGCTGAAATGAAAGTAGGATTTATAGGATTGGGCAATGTCGGGGGGAAACTCTCGGGCTCACTGGTGCGGAACGGAACCGACCTGCTGGTGCACGATCTTGATCCGGAATTGGTTGCGGCAAAAGTGGCTGCCGGAGCCGGGGCAGGCGCGTCGCCCGCCCGGATGATGCAGGTCTGTGATGCGGTGATCACCTGTCTGCCAAGTCCTGCAGCCTCGGCAGCTGTGGTCGAAGAGATGCTGCCGCACATGGGTCCCGGTAAAATCTGGATGGAGATGTCGACCACCGATGCCGATGAGGTGCAGCGCCTGGGCAAGGCGGCAATCGCCACCGGGGCGGCGGCGGTCGATTGTCCTGTGTCCGGCGGATGCCACCGGGCAGACACCGGAAATATTTCTATTTACGCGGGATGCGACCGGGCGACGTTTGACCGCATACTGCCCTTGCTGACCCTGATGGGACGGCGCGTGCTGCATACCGGTGATCTGGGTTCTGCGAGCATTCTCAAGGTGATGACGAACTATCTTGCCACGGCAAATCTGCTCACGCTCTGTGAGGCGCTGACTGTCATGAAAGGCGCGGGCATGGATCTTGCGACCACTTTTGAGGCGATCAGCATCTCGTCGGGCACGTCCTTTGTGCATGAAACTGAAAGCCAGTTGATCCTGTCAGGTTCGCGCGATGTGAATTTCACCATGGATCTGGTGCTCAAAGACATTGGCCTCTTCCAGAAACTCGCGGATGACGCGGGCATTCCGCTGGAACTGTCCCCGATGATCATCGGCATGATGCAGGACGGTCAGGCGCGGTACGGCAACCGCGCCCAGTCCGACCGGATGATCGAACGTCTGGAGGAAGCGACGGGGTTGGATATCCGCGCGCCGGGTTTCCCGCAGGAACTGATTGATGACGAGCCGGAAGAACGCGGGTACGAGATCGTCCCCGCGCGCTGAGGCTCAGGCCAGTGTGCCGTCGGCGGCGAGCAGGGTCTTGCCGCCAAGGTAGGGAGCGAGCACTGTGGGCAGCTGCACAGAGCCATCTTCCTGCTGGCCGTTTTCCAGAACGGCGATCAGACAGCGGCCGACCGCCAGGCCCGATCCGTTCAGCGTGTGCACAAAGGCCGGCTTGCCGCCATCGGCGGGCCGGAACCGCGCATTCATGCGCCGCGCCTGAAAATCGCCGGTGGTCGAGACGGAGGAAATCTCGCGGAAGGCATCCTGCCCGGGCAGCCAGGCCTCGATGTCGTAGGTGCGGCGGGCGCCAAAGCCCATATCGCCTGTGCACAGAACCACCGTGCGGTAGGCGAGGCCCAGACGCTCCAGGATATCCTCGGCGCAGCGCAGCATGCGTTTCTGTTCTGCCTCGGAGTGGTCAGGATGCGTGATCGACACCATTTCGACCTTCTCAAACTGGTGCTGACGCAGCATGCCAGCGGTGTCCCGCCCGGCGCTTCCTGCCTCGGAGCGGAAGCAGAGCGTATGCGCCGTCATCCGGCGGGGCAGGTCGCTTTCTTCGAGGATATCGCCCCCGACCGTGAAGGTCAGTGGGATCTCCGAGGTGGACACCAGCCACCAGCCGTTGGTCGTCTGATAGCTGTCTTCGGCAAACTTGGGCAGTTTGTCGGTGCCATACATGGCTTCGTCCCGCACCAGTACGGGGCTGTTGATCTCGGTCAGCCCGTTCTCGTCCACATGTGTGTCGATCATGAACTGCGCCAGTGCACGGTGGATGCGCGCCACGGCACCCTTGAGCATGACGAACCGCGCACCGGAGGTTTTGGCCGCCGTTTCAAAATCCATGGAGGCCGCAACACCGGCAATCTCGTAGTGTTCTTTAGGCGTGAACGTGAAAACGGGTTTCTCGCCCCAGGCGTTAACCTCGACGTTGTCATTCTCGTCGGCACCATCGGGCACATCATCTGCCGGGATGTTCGCAATCCAGGACAGCTTGTCGGTCAGTTGTGCATCAAGCTCCTTGGCTTCGGCCTGCATCGCCGCGACTTCGGACTTTTTCTCGGATACGAGGGCGCGCAGACGCTCAAACTCCGCCTCATCACCGGCGGCCTTGGCGGCGCCCACTTTTTTGGACGCCTGGTTCTGCTCGGCCTGAGCCGTCTCGGCGGCTGCAATCTTGGCGCGGCGTGCTTCATCAATGGCCAGGATCTCAGAGGACAGAGGCGCATCTCCACGGCGGGCAAGAGCTGCGTCAAAGGCATCGGGGGCCTGACGGATTGCGCGGATATCATGCATGGAATCGTCCTCGGGTCTGAATCATTTCGCGGACAGCTTATGCCGTAACTTTTACCGGATCGTAACCATGAGTTTTGACGGGCCGTTTTAAGGTTGGGCCGCGCGTTCCTCTGCCCGCTGCTGCGCAGCTGCGACTTCAGCCCGGATCCAGTCATTCACAGGGACCACCATCGCATTGCCGTCCGGGCCCGCACGCGCCACGATGACACCCCCAGTGTCCATCGTTCCCCATCCCGTACCAGCAGGGCGCCGCCGGAGTTGCCGCTGACGACGGTGCAGTCCGACAGGATCATACTGTCTTCCCACGTCAGCTCTGCCCCGCAATCGAACCGGCCATGTAACTGCCGTGGCGTGAATCGCTGGTGCGCAAGGAGTGCTACGGGCCCTGCTTCGACCGTCCCGGTGAAGAGTGTCATGGGCGCGGCTGTTTCGGCGGGCACGGGCGTCTGCAACTGCAGAACGCCAATGTCAAAGGCGAATGCCCGGGTACCGCTGGCAAAGAGATAGGGGGGATAGACCCGCATTTCAGCGGCTCTGTGACTGGCGATCTGCGTCGTCCCGTTCCACCCTATCGTAAAAAATCTCAGGATTTGTCCGGCGTTGCGGCCACCAGAGCAGTGAGCCGCAGTCAGAACAAGGTCCGGTGCCACAAGGGTCCCCGAACAGGTGGGAATACCGGCCGGACCCCCGACGTTTACCACGCCAACGGCGTGCCACTGCGGTAACCCTGCCTGTGGAACAGGCGACAGAGGGCCGCTTTCGGCCAGCACCCGGACGCCGGAGAACAATATTGCGAAAAGCGCAGCGGCACGGCGTCCGGTGAGGGTTTTCAATGGTCTCATTGCACCGGCATCCTGCACACAATGCACGGGCACGCCAAGAGTATGCCTGATGCATGCAGATACATTGTGTCAGCGGCCACGCGCCGCCTTGCAAACCCGCGCCTCAGACCATAGGTTCCGCCAGAATTTCGTGCATCCCCGACGGGTTGCCTGCGACCCTATTGTAAAGGACCCGACCGCTATGGAAGCATTCGCCCAGTTTGTCCCGCTGATCCTGATTTTCGCGATCATGTATTTCCTTCTGATCCGCCCGCAGCAGAAGAAGGTGAAAGAGCATCAGGCGATGGTTGCAGCGCTGCGCCGGGGTGACCAGGTGGTGACCCAGGGTGGCATCGTTGGCAAGGTGGCCAAGGTCAAGGAAGACGGTGAACTGGAAATCGAGATTGCCGAAGGCGTGAAGGTCCGCGTGATCCAGCACACCATCGCATCTGTCGTCTCGAAAACCGAACCGGCGAAGTAATCGCGCCCTTCAACCGCTGAAAAGGCGCTTTCATGCTTCAGATTGATCTCTGGAAACGCATCCTGATCCTGCTGACCTGTCTTGCGGGTCTCTGGGTGGCGGTGCCGAACCTGTTTTACACCTCAGTTGAGCAGCATAACGATGCCGCTCAGGCAATCGAGCTTGGGGCTGATACGCCTGAAAACCAGGCCCAGCTGGCGCTCTGGCCGGAATGGATGCCGTCGGGTCTTGTCAATCTGGGGCTGGATCTGCGTGGTGGTGCGCATCTGCTGGCAGAAGTGAAAGTGCAGGACGTCTATGAGGCGCGGATGCAGGCATACTGGCCGGAAATCCGCGATGCGCTGCGCCCTGAGCGCGCCACCATCGGCACCGTGCGGCTGCAGCCCTCACCGGCGGATGAGGTGCATGTGCGTATTTCGCAGCCCGAAGGTATGGCGCGCGCGCTGGAAGTTGTGCGGGGACTGGCAACGCCCATCCCGACCCTGACGGGCGTTGGCGCCAATGACATTGAGGTCCGGGCCGAAGGCGACGTGATCATCGTGACCCTGTCGGAGGCCGAAAAACTCGCATCTGACGAGCGGACGGTTCAGCAAAGTCTTGAGATTATCCGCCGCCGGATTGACGAGGTGGGCACGCGCGAGCCCACGATACAGCGCCAGGGAGCAGACCGTATTCTGATCCAGGTGCCGGGCATCGGCTCTGCGGCTGAACTCAAGGATATCATCGGTACCACGGCCCAGCTGACCTTCAATCCGGTGGTCAGCCGGGGTTCAGACGGCGATGCCGTACCGGGCATTGGCAATGTGATCCTGCCGTCCATTGATGAACCTGGCGCGTTCTACACGCTGGAGGCCGCACCTGTCGTTACCGGCGAGGAACTGGTGGATGCGCAGCCGGCCTTTGACCAGAACGGCCGCCCTGCGGTGAATTTCCGGTTCAATACCACGGGCGCACGCAAGTTCGGTGATTACACCGCGGAGAATATCGGATCGCCCTTCGCTATTGTGCTCGACAGTGAAGTGATCAGCGCACCCACGATCCAGAGCCACATTCCGGGTGGCTCCGGCATCATCACAGGCCAGTTCACGGTCGAGGAATCGACCAATCTGGCGGTGCTGCTCAGGGCAGGGGCGCTGCCTGCGGGCCTCGAATTCCTTGAGGAACGGACCATCGGTCCGGAGCTGGGGCAGGACAGTATCGACGCGGGTAAAGTCGCGACCATCGTGGCTTTTGTCGCTGTGCTGGTGTTCATGTTCCTGAGCTACGGGCTCTTCGGGCTTTTTGCCAACGTCGCCCTGATCATCAACATCGGCCTCATCTTTGGTCTGCTGAGTGTGATCGGCGGTACCCTGACGCTGCCCGGTATTGCGGGGATCGTTCTGACGGTCGGTATGGCGGTGGACGCCAACGTGCTGATTTTCGAGCGTATCCGCGAGGAACTTAAGACGTCCAAGGGGCCGGCCCGTGCCATTGAGCTGGGCTATGAAAAGGCCCTGTCGGCCATTCTGGATGCCAACATCACAACCTTCATCACAGCGGTGATCCTGTTTGCCATGGGCTCCGGCCCGGTGCGCGGCTTCGCGATCACGCTGGGTCTGGGCATTCTGACGTCGGTCTTCACAGCGATTTTCGTCACCCGCCTGCTGGTGGTCATCTGGTTCGAGCGCAAGCGCCCGAAAACAATCGAGGTCTGATATGCGTCTGCGTCTGGTCAAACAGAATACGAACTTCGACTTTTTCAGCCGCTGGAAACTCTGGCTGGGCATTTCCGGACTGATGATGGTCATCGCTTTTGCCTCGTTCATGATCCAGGGGCTGAACTTTGGCATCGACTTCCGCGGGGGCACGACCATCCGGACGGAGAGTACGCAACCTGTGGACATCGGTGTCTACCGCGAGGCACTGACACCGCTGGAGCTTGGTGACATCTCCATTACCGAAGTGTTCGATCCGCAGTTCGACGCGGATCAGAACGTCGCGATGATCCGGATTGAGGCCCAGGAAGGCGATGAGGCGGTTCAGGGCCAGCTGATCGCAGATATCGGCACGGCCCTGCAGGCCGCTGATCCCGGTCTCAAACTGCCGTTCGCCTCAGTTGAATCGGTGGGGCCGAAGGTTTCCGGAGAGCTGATCCAGACCGCCGTCATCGCTGTGGTTCTCGCGATTGGTGCAGTGCTTGTCTATATCTGGCTGCGGTTTGAGTGGCAGTTCGCGGTTGGTGCGGTGCTGGCCCTTGTGCACGACGTGATCCTGACAATCGGTGTGTTTTCTGAACTGCAGATCAGGTTTGATCTTGCGATTATTGCAGCACTTCTGACCATCGTTGGATATTCTCTTAACGATACGGTGGTAGTCTTTGACCGGGTTCGCGAAAACCTGCGCAAATACAAGAAAAAGCCATTGAACGAAGTGCTCAACATCTCGATCAACGAAACGCTCAGCCGGACGTTTATGACCTCCGTGACCACGTTGCTGGCGCTGATTGCACTGTTTGTGCTGGGCGGCGACGTAATCCGCGGATTTGTCTTTGCGATGATCTGGGGCGTGATCGTGGGCACCTATTCGTCGGTCTTCGTGGCCTCGGCCGTGCTGCTTTATCTGGGCGTGAAACGCGACTGGTCCAAACCGGATGCCAACGCCGGAAATCAATACGCCAACATAGATGCCTGAATTCCTGAGCAGCCTTCCGGACGCCGGAGGGCTGATCTGGCTGATCGTCGGTGTTGTCGCCGCTGGTCTGGTGCGTGGGTTCGCTGGGTTTGGCAGCGGCATGATCATCATGGCCACGGCCTCTTCGGTGCTGCCACCGGTCTCGGCCGTTATTTTCATGATGATGGCGGAACTGATCGGGCCGCTCCCCAACCTGCGTTCGGCCTGGCGCGAAGGCGCGCCGCGTGACGTAGGACGTCTGATGATAGGGGCGACGGTTATGGTGCCCGTGGGCATCTGGTGCCTTGCGAATATGTCCACCGAAGTTTTTGGCTGGATCGTCTCTGCCTCCGTCCTGCTGCTGCTTGCGATGCTGATGTCGGGCTGGCGCTACAAGGGCGAGCTGACGCCGCGCCTGACGGTCGTCACCGGTGCGCTCGGTGGCTTTATGTCCGGGTTTGCTGGCATTCCGGGCCCGCCGGTCATCATGCTCTACATGTCCAGCCGGTTGCCGATTGCAGTGATCCGGGCGAATTTTCTGCTCTATCTGCTCGCCATTGATGTGGTCATGATCGCGGTCTTCTGGGGAAGCGGGCTGTTCATCTGGGAAATTGCGGTGCTGGGTCTGCTGGCAGGCATTCCGAATTTCGTGGCTAATTACGCAGGCGCGCGACTTTTTGACCCGACCGCAGAGCGTGTTTTCCGGATTGTGGCCTATATCGTGATTGCGGCTTCGGCTATTCTGGGCCTGCCTTTGTGGAGCTGAAGCGGAAAACACTATGCGCCTGAATGAAATAACCTTTACCGACGCAAAGCCTGTGGAGGGCTATGGTCCCGGTTTTTTCCGGATAGGCGGTGAGGTGTACAGCGGCCCGGTCCTGACGGGCCCCGCTGGCACAGGGCCGTGGGGCGGGCTGGACGATGCCGCGGCTCTGACGGACCTTGCGGGCCGCATTGATGTGCTCTTTGTCGGGACGGGGGCGGACATTGCGCACCTGCCCGAAACGCTGCAGACGCAACTCGAAGAGGCAGGTCTGGGCATTGAAGTGATGGCCTCGCCCGCAGCCGCGCGGACGTATAACATCCTGCTCAGCGAAGGCAGGCGGATCGCGCTGGCGCTACTGCCGGTCTGAAAATTCCCGCAAACCCGCTTTTGCGCACGGGCGCAATAGGTTAACGCTTGTGGCATGACACTGACGATCCGAGATCTCAGCGTGGCCCGCGGCGGGCTGCCGGTTCTGACCGGGCTGACTTTCCGGTTGGCACCCGGCGATGCGCTGATCCTGCGTGGGCCGAACGGGTCGGGCAAAACCACATTGTTGCGCACGGTTGCGGGACTGCAGCCACCGTTGTCCGGAGAGATAGACGCCGATCCCGATGCAATCGCCTATGCCGGGCACTCGGATGGTCTGAAAGCGATGCTGACGGTGACCGAAAATCTCCGCTTCTGGGCCTCGGTTTTCGGCCAGCAGGATATTTTGCCCGCACTGCGGGGGTTCGATCTGGAAAACCTCTCCGACCGTCTTGCCGGCACTCTGTCTGCCGGGCAGAAACGCCGCCTGGGACTTGCGAGGCTGCTGGTCACCGCCCGTCCGGTCTGGGTCCTGGATGAACCGACCGTTTCGCTTGACGCGGCTTCTGTCGCGCTTTTTGCCAGCGCGGTGCGCGTGCATCTGGAACGTGGTGGTTCGGCGCTGATCGCCACGCATATCGACCTCGGCCTTGATGCGGAGGTGCTGGATATTTCGCCGTGGCGTGTCACCGCTGATGCCCGCGCCGGTGCCAGTGATGAGGCTTTCCTGTGAGAGCTCTGCTGCACCGGGACCTGGCCCTGGCGCTGCGGGCAGGGGGCGGTTTCGGCCTCGGGCTGGCGTTCTTTCTGATTGTGACTGTTCTGGTGCCCTTCGGCGTCGGGCCACAGTCTGAGCTGCTGGCGCGGATCGCCCCGGGTATTCTGTGGCTTGGTGCGCTGCTGGCCTGTCTGCTGTCGCTGGACCGCCTGCTGGCGCTCGACTGGGAGGACGGCACGCTTGACCTGCTGGCCACGTCTCCTCTGCCGCTGGAGGCCGCGCTCAGCATCAAGGCGTTTGCGCACTGGATCACCACCGGCCTGCCGCTGGTGCTGGCGGCGCCCGTTCTTGGTATCCTGCTGAACCTGCCGGGGCCAGGATACCTGTGGCTCGTCATTTCACTGGCGCTGGGAACGCCCGCGCTGTCGGTGATCGGCACCTTTGGCGCGGCGCTGACCGTGGGCATCAAACGGGGAGGGCTGCTGCTGTCGCTGCTGGTGCTGCCGCTCTATGTGCCGACGCTGATATTCGGGGCAGAAGTGGCGCGCCGCGGTGCCGCAGGGCTGGATACGCTGACACCACTGCTGATGCTGGCCGGGATCACCGCCGGCGTGGTCGCCGTCATGCCGTTTGCCTCGGCGGCGGCCCTGCGGATAAACCTGCGGTGATCGTGACGTTTTGTCCATTGAGCGCGCAGGCGGGGGAGCATAGATAAGAGCCATGTCAGCAACCGACGAAAAGCCAGCGGTCAAACGCCCTTCAGGCTTCTGGAGCTATGCCAACCCGGTGAAATTCCTGGGGCTCAGCGAGCGCGTGCTCCCGACACTCTGGGTGCTGTCCGCCGTATGCCTGGTGATCGGTCTAATCTGGGGCTTCTTTTTCACGCCGGACGATTTTCGTCAGGGCTCAACGGTGAAGATCATCTACCTGCACGTGCCTTCCGCGATGATGGCGATCAACGCCTGGGCGATGATGCTCCTTGCATCGCTGGTCTGGATCGTGCGGCGCCACCATGTCAGTGCTCTGGCGGCAAAGGCTGCCGCACCCGTGGGTGTGGTGATGACGCTCATCGCCCTGGCAACCGGGGCCATCTGGGGCCAGCCGATGTGGGGCACCTGGTGGGCCTGGGATCCGCGGCTGACCTCCTTTCTGATCCTGTTTCTTTTTTATCTGGGTTATATCGCCCTCTGGGAGGCGATTGAGGACCCGGATACCGCGGCTGATCTGACCTCGGTCCTGTGTCTCGTCGGTTCCGTTTTTGCGGTGCTTTCGCGCTATGCCGTAAACTTCTGGAACCAGGGCCTGCACCAGGGCGCATCGCTCAGCCTAGACAAGGAAGAGAACGTCGCCGATGTCTTCTACTTTCCGCTGCTGGTCTGTATCGCCGGTTTTGTCCTGCTCTTTCTTGCACTTGTTCTGTACCGCACCGGCACTGAAATCCGGCTGCGCCGGACACGGGCGCTGCTGGCCCGGCAGAGGGCGCGCTGATGCCTGATCTCGGAAAATACGCTGATGCCGTGCTGTCGGCCTATGCTGTCTCGCTGCTCCTGCTTGTTTTCCTGGTATTGCTGACGCTGCGCCGGGGACGCCGGGCACGCGCTGAACTGGCCGCTGCTGAAAGCGGGGAAAAACGGTATGGCTAAAAAGATCTCGCCTCTCATGATCGCGCCGCCGCTGATCTTTGCAGGGTTTGTGGCGCTGGCAGGGATCGGCATGTTCACGACCGATTCCTCTGAACTGCGCTCGACGCTGATCGGCAAACCGGCGCCATCGATAACAGACGCTCAGCTGGGTGACTTCCAGCCCGTCACTGCCGATGCCATGGCGACCGGCGAAGTGACGCTGGTGAACTTCTGGGCCAGCTGGTGCCCGCCCTGTCACGCGGAACATCCCCGCCTTCTTGAAATGGCGGCAGAGGGCATGCCCATCATCGGTGTGAATTTCCGCGACCAGGAAGCCCCGGCGGCCGGATATCTCACAAAGGATGGGAACCCGTTTCTGGCGGTTGCCTTTGATCCGGAGGCGCGCACTGCAATTGACTGGGGTGTCACGGCGCCGCCGGAAACGTTCATCCTCGATGCTGAGGGCACGGTGCTCTTCCGTTTTGCCGGGCCACTGATCGGAAGCGATTATGAACAACGTTTCCTGCCCGAACTGAACAAAGCGCTTGGCAAATAAAAAAGCGCCCCCCGCAGGGAGCGCCTTGTCTGTTTCATCTTGTCAGGATCAGGCCTGTTTGCGGCGTCTCATCCAGGCGAAGGCACCCAGACCACCAACCAGAAGCGGCAGACCTGCCGGAACGGGCACTGCAGACACTTCGATCTGGCCTACCGCGCCAGAGCGCGAGAACACAACTTCAAGCGTGTCGCCGCGCGCGCCAGCGAAATCAAGCAGGGTGAATTCGTTGTTGTTTGCAGTGTTGTTGGTGTCGGATTCGTTGTCGTCATTCAGAATGAAGCTCAGGACGACATCATCACCGGAGAACAGCGTCGCCGAGGTTTCGACTTCGGAGTCCAGCAGGAAGAGTTCGCCCAAAGATACAACAGAGAGGAAGGAGAACGTCAGCGTGCCGCCGCTGCCGTTGTCATCAGGTCCACCGCTTGCGTTCTCCTGAACGATCAGCGCATTGCCAAACCCGCGCACGTCATTGTCGTCCTCGGCGTTTGTAAAGTCAGACGTCAGGTCGGGATCGTTGCCCGTGCTGGTTGTCCCCGGCGCAGTGTTGAACACAACAGCCTGCGCCTGGCCGCCGATTGCGGAAATGTCAGCAACGATGCCATCCGCCAGCTCGGTGTTTGCGCCAAGCACCTGACCTTCGCTGAAACCGCCGAAATCCACAGTTGCTGCGTGGCTCATGCCAGCAGCGCTGAAACCAATTGCTGCAACCGCAGCCATACCCAGTGTCTTCATTGTTCGTACTCCCACACTACTGGTTCAAAAAGTTGCGCGCTATGCTGCAGGCTTTACGTTTTTTTAAGACATGGTCCAATCACAAAAATGCCATATTCCCGCTTTGGTTGTGTTGTGACCCAGCGTCATCGACCTTTGCATCCGTAGCGGGAGCAGGTGCGGAAAAAAGATGCATTTCTGCACCCGCTGGCTGAGGCATGGCACAAAAAAACCCGGCGCCAGACCGGCACCGGGTTTCCATTCAGTTCAGGGCAGACCCTGATCAGGCGGCCTGCGCCAGGTTGCGCAGCACATAATGCAGCACGCCACCGTGTTCGATGTATTCGATCTCAATGGCGGTATCGATCCGGCACTTCAGCATGATTTCCTTGCTGCTGCCATCGGCCATCGTGATCGTGCAGGGCACTTCCTGCAGCGGCTGGATGGTGTCCAGTCCGGCAATCGAAACGGTTTCCTCTCCGGTCAGGCCCAGCGATTTGCGGGTGTCGCCGCCGGTGAACTCAAAGGGGATCACGCCCATGCCCACCAGGTTGGACCGGTGGATGCGCTCAAAGCTCTCGGCGATCACGGCCTTGACACCCAGCAGTGCCGTGCCCTTGGCCGCCCAGTCGCGGCTGGAGCCTGCGCCATACTGTTCACCGCCAAAGATCACCAGCGGGGTGCCCGCATCCTGATAGGCCATCGCGGCATCATAAATCGACGACTGGTTGCCATCGGGACCCTTGGTATAGCCACCCTCAACACCGTCCAGCATCTCGTTCTTGATACGGATATTGGCGAAGGTGCCGCGCATCATGACCTCGTGGTTGCCGCGGCGCGACCCATAGGAGTTGAACTCCCGCACAGGCACCTGACGTTCGATCAGGTACTGACCGGCGGGCGTGGTGTCCTTGAAGGAGCCGGCGGGCGAGATGTGGTCCGTGGTGATCATATCGCCCAGGATCGCCAGCACGCTCGCGTTCTCGATGTTCGAGATCTTGCCCGGCTCTTTGCCCATGCCCTGGAAATAGGGCGGGTTCTGAACATATGTCGAGGAGACCGGCCAGTCATAGACTTTACTATCTGTCGTGCTGACACCCTGCCATTTGTCGTCGCCTTTAAAGACGTCGGCGTATTTGGTCAGGAAGGCTTCGCGCGTGACGGTCTGTTCGACCAGCTCTGCAACTTCCTGGCTTGTGGGCCAGATGTCTTTCAGGAAGACATCATTGCCGTCCTTGTCCTGACCCAGAGGTTCCGTTGTCAGATCAATGTCCAGCGTGCCAGCCAGGGCATAGGCCACGACCAGCGGCGGGGAAGCCAGATAGTTGGCGCGCACGTCCGGGCTGATCCGGCCTTCGAAGTTGCGGTTGCCCGACAGGACGGATGTCGCCACCAGATCGCCTTCGGCAATGGCCTCGGACAGTTCTTTCTGTATCGGACCGGAGTTGCCGATACAGGTAGTGCAGCCGTAACCCACCAGGTTGAAGCCGATCGCATCCAGATCGTCCTGCAGACCGGCGGCCTCAAGATAGGCGGAAACCACCTGGGATCCTGGTGCCAGCGATGTCTTGACCCAGGGCTTGCGGTTCAGGCCGAGGGCAGCAGCCTTGCGCGCCACGAGGCCCGCGCCGATCATCACGTATGGGTTCGAGGTGTTGGTGCAGGAAGTGATCGAGGCGATCACAACCTTGCCCGATTCCATGGTGTAGTCTTCGCCTGCGACGGCGACTTCCTTGCCCATCGGGCGCTTGAAGGTCTCTTCCATCTCGCGCGAGAATGCGGCCTTTGCATTGTCGAGTGCTACGTAGTCCTGCGGGCGCTTGGGGCCAGAGATTGCAGGCACGATGGTGCCCATATCAAGATGAAGCGTGTCAGTGTAGACCGGTGCATAATCGTCACCCCGCCAGAAGCCGTTTTCCTTGGCATAGGCTTCGACTAACGCCACACGGTCCTCATCCCGGCCGGTGTTGCGCAGGTAGCGCAGTGTTTCATTGTCAATCGGGAAGAAGCCGCAGGTTGCGCCATATTCCGGTGCCATGTTCGCGATGGTGGCACGGTCGGCCAGCGGCAGACGGTCGAGGCCTTCGCCGTAGAACTCGACGAATTTGCCAACCACACCCTTGGCGCGCAGCATTTCGACGACCTTGAGCACCAGGTCAGTACCGGTGGTTCCTTCCATCATGGTGCCGGTCAGCTCAAAGCCGATCACTTCCGGGATCAGCATGGAGATCGGCTGGCCGAGCATCGCGGCTTCTGCCTCGATCCCGCCAACGCCCCAGCCGAGAACCGCGGCACCGTTGACCATCGTGGTGTGGCTGTCCGTGCCGACGAGCGTGTCGGGATAAGCGACTTCGGTGCCGTTCTGGTCTTTGTCGGTCCAGACGGTCTGGGCCAGATATTCCAGGTTCACCTGGTGGCAGATACCGGTGCCGGGGGGGACCACGCGGAAGTTGTTGAACGCCTTCTGACCCCACTTGAGGAAGGTATAGCGCTCCATATTGCGCTCGTATTCGCGGTCGACATTCATCTGGAAGGCGCGCGGGTTGCCGAACTCATCGATCATCACCGAGTGGTCGATCACGAGATCAACGGGGTTCAGCGGGTTGATCTTTTCCGCGTCACCGCCAAGGCTGATGATCGCGTCACGCATCGCGGCGAGATCAACAACGGCCGGGACGCCGGTGAAATCCTGCAGCAGCACCCGGGCAGGGCGGTATGCGATCTCGCGCGGGTTTTTGCCGCCTTTGGCACCCCATTCGGCAAACGCCCTGATGTCGTCGGTGGTGACAGTCTTGCCGTCCTCGAAACGCAGCATGTTTTCCAGCACCACCTTCAGCGCGGCCGGCAGATTGGAGAAATCACCCAGTCCCGCGGCGCTGGCGGCTGGAATGGAGTAATAGTCAACGCTCTGTGCGCCGACGGTCAGGGTCTTACGTGTGGCTGAGCTGTCGTGACCAACGGTAATGGGCATGAAATGCGTCCTCTGGCTTGAATGAAGTCATCACTGGATTGGCTGCTGCATAGACCCATGCGTGTGGGCATTTCAACTCAATTCAGCGCTTCTGCGTCAAAATGTATACCATTGTGTACCGAAATCTGAAAGGATTCCTTCACCAGTCTCAAGAAACCTTGATTGGCGTTTCATCTGAGGTCTCAATATGTGTGGTCACAGGGGCGGGACCGCAGCATCGGGGAATCAGATGAAACGATTTATACAGGCATTTGTCACATCAATGATCCTGGCCGCACCGCTTCAGGCGGAAGACAGCCCGGTTGTTGTTGAGCTCTATACCTCGCAGGGATGTTCGTCCTGTCCGCCCGCGGATGAAATTTTCCACGCCCTGTCGGACCGCGACGACGTTATCGCACTGGCACTGCATGTGGACTACTGGGACTATATCGGCTGGAAAGACGAATTCGCGGATCCGCGGAACGCAGAGCGGCAGCGGGCTTATGCCACCGTTGCGGGACGCCGGTCGATCTACACGCCCGAAATGATTGTGAACGGCACAACAGATATCGTCGGTGCCAAACCGATGCAGTTGTCCGACGCTATTGCGATGCACCGCGAGACCCCATCGCCCGTTGCAGTAAGCCTCGAACGGGACGGTAATTCGGTGCGCATCGATGCGCGCCCGCGTAAGGGCAGGGTGGGCCGGTCGGTTGTTCATATCCTGCGCTATGTCCCGCGGCGCGAAGCGCGGATTACCCGCGGTGAAAACGCGGGCCGTACGCTGGATTACGCGAATGTCACGCAGGACTGGACAGTGCTGGGAGAGTGGGATGGCCGCGCGCCGCTGGAGCTGGAGGCCGAAGCGCCGGGTGATCTGCCTGTAGTGGTGCTGGTTCAGGCGGGCAATATGGGCCCGATACTCGGGGCTGCCCGCGTCCGCTGATCTGCCGGACCCTCAGGCCACGCGCCACCGCCGGTGAACCCAGAACCATTGTGCGGGATCCTTGCGGATATGTGCCGCCAGACTGTCATTGAGGTGCTGTGTCATCTGCTCCGGCGTTGAATGCTCAACCGGTGCCTCAAGCAGTGTTCTGAACGTCAGCCCATCTTCCTGCCGGATACCATAGAACGGAATAAGCTCTGCGTTGTAGCGCAGGCTGAGTTCTGCCGCTGACAGGGCTGTTTTCGCAGGTTCGCCGAGGAATTCGAGGGTGGTGCCGTCATAGACGTGCTGGTCAAACAGCAGGACCAGCTGCCCGCCGTCCTTGAGATGGCGCACAAATCCCGCAGTGCCGCGCCGCCCCTTGGGAAACACGGGTCCGCCGAAAGCTTCCATCGTGCGGACGTAATGTGCGTTGAAATAAGGATTGGCCATGTTCCGGTAGAGGCCGCCAATTCTGTATCCGCGTGCGACCAGGGCCGCGCGTACAGCCTCATAGTTCCCGTAGTGACCGGTCACCAGAACAACGGGACGGTTTTCTTTGTGCGCCTTTTCCAGCGCGTCGACGCCCGGACCTTCCAGGTCATTGTCAGCAAGGCGGGCCGGAAAGTCCCGGCTGGAGTAATTCTCAATAAAGGTGCGACCGACATTGTTCAGGCACCGGGCAGCAATCTGTTGCCGTTCGGTCTCCGGTGTTTCCGGCATGATCAGCGCCAGGTTGCTCAGGGCGCGTGTTCTGTACCCTGCAACGGGCCCGATCACATGCTGTACGACCCAGCCCACGAAACGCACCCTGGTGTCGTAGGGCAGGAGCAGTGCAAGGCGGATCAGCGCAACAATCGCGAGGTTGCTCAGGTAGTGTCCGGCGCGTCGGCTGAAGGGTGTTTGCTGCGGGGACATACCTGTGTCCTGGGCCTCATCTGGCTGCTTGCGGCGGGTGTTGCATACCGCGCCCGGGCACCAGACATAGGGCGCTCAGGCCCGGATCACAAGGTATGCCGCGTCTGCCGGGCAGGCTGCTTTTCCGGAGTACGAGACGGTTGAGCGGTGCCGGCAGACCAGATTATTGTCGCGGCCGACCGTGCGGCCCGGTGATCTGAATCGCCTCAGTCACCATCTTCATCATCGACAATCAGCAACAGTTCGCCAGAAGCTTCCATCTCCCGGATCGACTGCACAATCATCGCTGCAGCCTCTTCCATATCGGATGCTTTGACCTTTTCACGCTCATCGACGGATTCGCGCAGCTGGTCCGCCATCCGGCCGGACATGTTCTCAAGGATGAAGTCAGCGGACTTCTGGAAACCAGCAGCTTCTGCACCCGCAAGTGCTGTGATCAGAACATCCTGGTCAATGCCACGCACAACACGCGGAATATCGCGGGCCGCAATCCGTTGTGGGATATTGCCAAAAGTAAAGATGGCCTTGCGGACCTGTTCTGCGAAACCGGCATCGGTTTCATCCAGCCCTTCAAGCACATCATCACGTGTGACAGAGGTTGTGGAGTTCAGAATGGCTCCGACCCGCTCGACCGGGCCACTGTCAAAGGCCTTCACCGGTTCTGCGTCCAACTGTGCAGCAAGCGACAGCCCAATGCGGTCCACAGCATCCGGGGTGACGGCGCTGGTGAGCGACACAGCATAGGTAATGCGCCGTGCTTCGGGCCCGGGCAGCCGCCCCAGAAGTTCGGCAGCACGTTTGACATCAATCTTGGACAACATGACTGCAGCAACCTCAGTACTCTCGTTCTGCAGCACAGGCAGCAGTTTTTCAGGGCCCAGCTGGCGCAGGCGTTCCCAGGGGTCACCATATTCACGCACCCCGGCCTCTTTGCGCAGGCGGGCCGCCGTCTGTTTCGAAATTTTGCCGTCGAGCGCGTTGAGCGCACCGGCAATACCGCCGCTGAACGACAGGCCAACGCTTTCGAGTTCGTCAGAGAACTCATTCACAACGTTCGAAAGGGTATTGCGATCCACAAGCCGGAGTGAGCCCATCTGCTGGGTCAGTTCTGCCTGCAGCTCTTCGGGCAGATCCTCAAGCGGGATATCCGCGCCTTCGTTGATCAGCAGCCGTACGACGATTGCTGCTTTTGCTTTCCGGCTCATTCCCGCCGGGGATGCAGTGGGAGTTCCGCCCGCAAGGGCCGGGAACTGTGCCATGGGAACCATTTCAGTCATCTTTGCCCGCCTCTGTCTGTCACAGACCGTTATGGCGGGCAAAGGTAAATATATGACTGAGATCAGTAGCTGTAAGTCTTGCCTGTCGCGATGGCGTTCCGCAGGGAGGTTTCGGCCCAGCTGCCGGTGCCGCCGTGGGCCCGGATCAGCTTCAGCTGTGCGACCGCTTCGGGAATACGGCCTTCTTCCACAAACCCCTGTCCCATGTAAGAGCGCGCCAGAATGTTCGCGGGATCGGCTGCGATGGCCTCTTCATAGAACATGTTCGCCACGTCAAGGTTACCCAGCTTGCGGTTCGTGAACCCCAGATAGGTCAGACGACCGGGATCGGCCGGATCCATCGTGTCAAGAACGCCCTGAGCATCCATGTAGCGGCCGGCATAGGCGAGCTGGCGGACCGTCTGATAGCGTTCATCGCGCTCCAGGCTGCTTTCCTGCGCATCAACGCATTTCTTTTTGTCTTTGTCATAGACCTGTGTCCCCTTGCAGGAGACCGTTGTCGGCTTCGGCTCGCTGCCACCGCCGGCGGCAAATGTGGCTGTTGGAAGGGCCAGTGCCACTGCAAGTAAAATTCTCATGTTAAATCGCTCCTCGTTACCATGTATTAACCAATCTAGAAGTGCTTCTTAATGAGTAAAGGCGCACCGCAGCGGTGCGCCTTCACATTTTCGCGTGGTGGCCGGATCAGCTGTTTATCGTCGTGGCGACACAAGTGCCTGATGCGTGATCATACACTGTGCCCTCTGCGCAGGACACAGCCTGCTTGCCATAACTGCAACCAGCCGCAAATGCGACCGCCGGAGTAAGGACGAGGGCCGCGGCGGCGACCAGAGTTCTGAACGTCATTGCGGTTCTCCTTTCGGACATGAATACCACCAAGAGTAGCAGGCATGCCCGACCGGTCAACAAAAATTGGGTTAACGGCGGTGTTTTGCGCGCCCTTTGCTCAGTCTTTGAACACCCGGGCAAAGATCGTGTCCACGTGTTTGGTGTGGTATCCGAGGTCGAATTTCTCTTCGATTTCGGCAGGGCTGAGCGCTTTGGTGACGTCCGGGTCTGCCAGCAGCTCTTCCTTGAAATCGGTGCGGTGTTCCCAGACCTTAAGCGCATTGCGCTGCACGTATGTATAGGCGTCTTCGCGGCTCACACCCGCTTGTGTCAGCGCCAGAAGAACCCGCTGGCTCATCACAAGGCCGGGGAATTTGTTCATGTTCTCCAGCATGTTTTCGGGGAAGATCAGCATCTTGTCGACAACGGAGGTCAGACGTGCGAGCGCGAAATCAAGCGTGATGGTGGCATCCGGGCCGATCATGCGCTCGACGGAGGAATGCGAGATATCGCGCTCATGCCAGAGCGCCACGTTCTCCATTGCGGGGATCACGGCGGCGCGGACCATGCGGGCCAGACCAGTCAGGTTCTCCGTCAGGACCGGGTTTTTCTTGTGCGGCATCGCAGAGGAGCCTTTCTGGCCCATCGAGAAAAATTCCGCACCTTCCAGCACCTCGGTGCGCTGCATGTGGCGGATTTCCACCGCGACGTTTTCGATGCTGCTCGCCACCACACCCAGTGCCGCAAAGAAGGCCGCATGCCGGTCACGGGGAATGACCTGGGTGCTGATCGGCTCCGGCGACAGGCCCAGTTTCGCACAGACGTGTTCCTCGACCGCAGGGTCGATATTGGCAAACGTGCCGACGGCCCCCGAAATGGCACCCGTGGCGATCTCGTCACGCGCGGCCTGCAGGCGGCTGAGGTTACGGTCCATTTCCGCATAAAAGCGGGCGAACGTGAGGCCCATGGTGGTGGGTTCGGCGTGAATGCCGTGGCTGCGGCCGATGCGGACTGTATCCTTGTGCTCGATCGCGCGGCGTTTCAGAGCGGCCAGCAGGCCCTTCATATCGTCGATCAGAATGTCTGCGGCGCGGGTCAGCTGGACATTGAAACAGGTGTCCAGCACGTCCGATGATGTCATGCCCTGATGGACAAAGCGCGCCTCTTCAGAGCCCACATGTTCGGCCAGGTGGGTCAGAAAGGCGATGACGTCGTGTTTGGTGACAGCCTCGATCTCGTCGATGCGGGCCACGTCAAATTCAACATCTTTTGCTTTCCAGACCGCGTCTGCGTTTTCCCGCGGGATCACGCCCAGATCGGCCATAGAATCGCAGGCGTGCGCCTCAATCTCGTACCAGATCCGGAACTTTGTCTCCGGGCTCCAGATGGCGACCATATCAGGGCGGGAATAGCGGGGGATCATGGGCAGCGTCCTTCATTTGCGATTGCGTCCGGGCTGAGGCGGCTCATAGACTGACGCGACATGCATCACAAGGCAGGAGCGGTGAAATGCGGGCAATATGGGGGGTGCTGCTGTGCTTTGCCGCAGGCAGTGCGGCGCTGGCGGAGGCATGGACCCCTTTGAATGGTGATGACGTCCGTGCCGCGCTGACCGACCGGAAACTGCAATACGCGAATGCCTGGCAGGAATTCCGGGCATCGGGCCGAACGCTGTACAATGCCGGTGCCGACAGCTGGGGCTACTGGCGGGTGGAGGGCGATCTTTACTGCAGCCAGTGGCCGCCATCCGACCTGTGGGCCTGTTATGCGCTGGAGCGCAGCGGCGATAAACTGCGGTTTGTGGGCAGGGGCGATGACATCACAGAGGCGGTCTATGCCGACTGAAGCGCGGGCCCTGCAGGATTTTCTGGGCCACTGGCTGCTGAGCAAGACCATCCGCCAGGCCTGTGGGCAAACGGCCGCGTTCGATGGTACCGCCAGCTGGACCGCGTCTCCTGACGGGGCGGTTTACACAGAGCGGGGCACGCTGAACCTTGCCGGTGCCGCACCGCTGACGGCCGAACGGCAGTACCGGTGGACCGATGCGCTGGATGTCTTTTTCGACGATGGCCGTTTTTTTCACCGTGTGCCTCCGCTTGGCGGGCGTGCCGCACACTGGTGCGATCCGGATCAGTATGAGGTCACGTACGACTTCGGGACGTGGCCGGTTTTTTCCGCACACTGGGTCGTGAAAGGTCCACGCAAGGACTACAGCATGGCGTGTTTCTACAAACCCGCGTGACAGATCGGGCCTTGCACTGGTGATGCAGGTGCGGCATTCAGGGACAGGATTTCGCAACAGGGGACAGACTTCCATGCAAACCACCGCCTCTCATTCCGTACTGGCAGAGAATTTCGGGCCGCGCTCGGGCACTGCGCGCCTTGTCAAGCAGGCCGTGCTGGTCGTGCTGGGGATTACCCTTCTGGCGATTGCCGCCAAAATCAAAGTACCGATGTGGCCGTCGCCCGTGCCGATCACGATGGGGACATTTGCCGTGTTGACCATTGGTGCGGCCTATGGCGCCCGTCTGGGTCTGGCCACGGTCGTCGGATACCTGCTGATCGGCGCGCTTGGGTATGATGTCTTTGCCGGGTCTTCAGCTGAAGCCGCGGGCCTGACCTATATGATGGGCGGCACTGGTGGTTATCTGCTGGGCTACGTTCTGGCCACGGTAACACTGGGTGTGCTGGCCGCGCGCGGCTGGGACCGGTCGGTGCTTCTGATGGCTGTGGCTATGCTGATCGGCAACGCCATGATCTATGCGCCGGGCCTTCTGTGGCTGGGTCAGCTTTATGGCTGGGACAAGCCGATTCTGGAATGGGGGCTGACACCCTTCCTGATCGGCGACGCGCTCAAGTTGGCGCTGGCCGCCCTGGTTCTGCCTGCGGTCTGGAAGCTGGTGGGCGACGCCCGCCGCTGAAGACACCGGCAACCTGTTAAATTGCGAGGCGCGCCCCTGACGGGACGCGCCTCATTTCTTTTCCGGGCGGCGGCTGTACCGTGAGCCGGAAGGCCCCGTGCTCAGTCCGCCATTTCGGTGATCACTGTGGAGCTCCGCTCCAGCGTGCGGTGCACCGGGCATTTGTCTGCGATCTCCAGTAGCCGTGCTTTCTGGGCCGCATCCAGCGGGCCGGTCACTGTGATACGCCGGTGCCAGGTGTCGATTTTGTCGCCAACGGAGGTGCGGGCATCCTGTGCGTGCACCTTGTCGTGGGTGACATCGACCGAGACACGCTCCAGCGGCCAGCCTTTCTGGCGGGCGTACATGCGCAGGGTCATCGTGGTGCAGGCGCCAAGCCCCGCAGAGAGGAGCCCGTAGGGCGACAGACCCTTGTTTGTGCCCCCGTAGGCCAGTGGCTCGTCCGC